>NZ_JAMWXW010000034.1:0-98678 GCF_031570135.1 Paraburkholderia sp. USG1
GCCGGGGCCGGGGCCGGGGCCGTTCAGTTTAGGCCTTTAGTTTGTCGCCGCTCTGTCATGGGTTTTCTCACCGCAGCCACTTGCGCACATCCTTTTCCCACTCCGGATCGCCGCAGCCTTGCGGGTTTTCCGGCCCAAGCACGGTAATGTAGCCCC
Source organism: Paraburkholderia sp. USG1 (assembly GCF_031570135.1). Classification (NCBI taxonomy): domain Bacteria; kingdom Pseudomonadati; phylum Pseudomonadota; class Betaproteobacteria; order Burkholderiales; family Burkholderiaceae; genus Paraburkholderia; species Paraburkholderia sp. USG1. Next base: position 157 of record NZ_JAMWXW010000034.1, read on the forward strand.
GGCTCTTCATACACGATTCGTACGCGCGAACTTTCGTGCATTGATCCGGGCCCGCGTTCCTCGACACGGCTTTGCATTGTGCGATCGATCTGTCCATCGGACCGAAGTCCATATCGCTTGCCTGGTTGAACATCGGCGCGTCGGCACCGGACGCCGAAAACTCGACGGGGCCGGTTTGTGCGCACGCATTCAGGAGACCGGCCAATGCGGCAACGAAGAGAAGATGAACACGCGGATGCATAGGTGACTCCTGCCTGGTAGAGGTTGCAGAATCATACGCCCGCGCAGTTGTAGCTATGCGCTTGCCGACCGGGCGCTCACGTGCCGTCTGCTCCGGTACACGTCGGCAAGACGTGCTTCACGCCGAGTTCCTCGTGAATCTTCGACATGATGCCGTCGCGCCGCCACTGCAACCATTTGATGTAGCACGTTTGCGACGGCGGAAAGCATGCCGGCAGCCGATGCCACTTCTCGTTCTGCGTAGTCACCCACAGGATTGCGTTGAGCACGTCGCGCGGATTTCGGCGCGGCCGTCCGGATCGCAGATTCGGCTCCTGATTGAACAGATGACTGACGCGTAGCCACGCGTCGTCGGAAAGAGGTAGAGATAACATGTGGATCAACGACTAACTAACCAGTACATTTTGATCTTATACGTTTGGCACCTGGCTCTAAATCCTGATATGGCCGTGGTTCCACCTCCAAACCCCGGAATCGCGATCTTCCTTGTCATGCTAACGGGAGGGACAACACGTCCGTAAGCGCATTTTCGCCAGCGCGCCGGATTTCGATGCCGCTTGCGATAGTTGTAATCCATGCGTTTTCATTCCGCCGGTTCCCTGAATGGATTCAATAATCGCGGCAAGGTTTCGTCTTCGCGCTTCGTCCTGGCCCGATCCGCACTCCTGCGCAAAACCGCTTTGATCTCTTTCCAGCTCGGACTCCGCGCATTGCCTCCCGCATAGTTCGACTCGACCGCGGCGATCAGCCTCGCGGCGTCCTGGTCCCCAGCGGCCTCGATATTCTCGAATCGCGCCGGACGGCCGAAGTCGCGCCCTCTGTCCATCCACGAATACAAGGCGGCAATGGTGCGCCGCCATTCCCCCTTGCGCGCGGCCACCGCCAGCTTGCGCCTGGCAAGCGCGTCGCTTGCCAGCCAGCGGGTTCGCGCCTCGCTCAATGCGCGCTCACCGCGTCGAACGAAAGACGCGACATGCGCGCGCCAGGAAATCAGAAGAATCACGCCCAGCACGACGAGACAACCGGCAATGGCTTCGCGCGCATGAATCACGACGACGCGATGCGGCATACCCTCGCGCATGGCGTCCAGCGGTATGTCGAACAACGGCTTGTCCCGCACGGCGTCAGCCGAAAAACGCACTGCCGGCAGCACGACCGTCTCCTTGCGCCGCGCCATCGTGTTCCACCATTCGATCGTCACCGGCGGCAGACTGAACGTACCGCTGCGATCGGCAACGTAGCTCGCGCTGTCGGTTCGCTCACCGGCGACGAGTCCCGCGCGATCCTTCACGATGTTGCGCGTCGCCGCGGGCTTCGCGTAGCGTTTGAGTCCGGCCACGTCGGCGAGTATTGCCGGCGGAATCAGCATTGACTCGGTGCCCGCGGCCCGCTGGGTAATCGTGCGGGTAAGCGGCGCACCGACGGCGAGATGTCCCGGCGCCGGTTCGATTTTCTGTTCGACGGTGAGTTGGGGCGCGGCAAAGAACGTGGTCATGCCTTCCGCACCGGGCGGCAACGTCGCGACGAACTTCAATGCGGGCGTTCTGACCTGCACCGGTCCTTGCATGCCGCCGGGGTACACCGTAATGGTCAGCGGTGCGATCTCGTAGGTTTTGCCCGCCTGCGGCGCGATCCGGTATGCACGGCTCACGCCGAACCAGCGCGTGCCGCCGATGTCTTCCGACAGATTGTCCGCCTGCTCGTCGGGCAGGTTCACGATCGCATCGGCAATGGTGAACAAAGGCCAGTTCGGTGCCTCGGTGAACCATGTGGTAGTCAGCAGATCGACGACCAGTTTGACCTCGCTTCCCGCCACGACCGGGCCGGCCGGTTCGAGATGCACGCGCGCCATGATGCGTGGCGCGGGATCGGCCGCCGCGGGTCCGGTCGCCAACAGGGAAGCCAGCCAGAATGCGAGCAATGCGGCAAGCAGCGCAACACGGCGTGACAATCGCTTCATGGCGCGCCGCCCGTCTTCGCCGTGGATTCCTGTTCGAAACGCTGTTGCAGGAACACTGCCGGCGACGTGTTCAGATTGCGCATCCACGCATCCTCGCTTGGACGCGGCGCGGCTTCGATCACCGCGGTCGTGCCTCTGCCCTTCTTCTTGTCCACCTGCACCTGGTCAGGCGGGTCTTCTTCCGGGTCGGCCTCGTTCTGCTTGTCTCGTGCCAGCAGCGTCTGCATGTACGCGCGATTGGCCACGGCCTGCGCGAGTGAAGGTTGCAGTTGGAGCGCGTTGTCGTACGCCTTGATCGCGCCCGCGTAGTCGTCCAGATGCGCAAGCGTATTGCCGATGTAGAAATACGATTGCGCCGTTTTGAGGCGCGAGAAGGTTTCGAGCGCGGCTGCATAGTCTCCCGCCAGATATTGCGCGCGCCCCTTCCACATGGGATCGTCGAAGCGCTCGGCCGCCGCCTTGTAGTTGCCGTGTTCGAGATTCCATCGCCCTTGCTGGTCATGCGTCGCGAACAGATCGAGCCACTGCCACTGCGCCGCTTGCGCAGAGTGCGGCAGCGCGCCGAAGGCGAGCGAGATCAGCACGACAGGCAGCCACTTGACCGTCCAGCCGCGCCGGAAACTCCACAGCGCGAGCAGCAGCAACGGCAGGACGAGCCAGTAGCCGCTTTCCTTCCAGCGCGGCTCGATCCTGCTCTCTTCCGCTTGCGCGAGGTAAGCCTGCGCGCGATGCTGAACCCACGACACATCGTCGTCATCCGCACGCATGCTCGCGAGCGGAATGCCGGCGTCGCGCGCGACATTGCGAATCGAGTCGGCGTCGAACGTGCCCATCAGCGGATGGCCTTCCGGGTCCATCTGGATCATGCCGTCGGGGCCGCGGATCGGACCGCCGTGTTCCGTGCCGACCGCGAGCCAGAGCAGTTGGTGCCGCAGCGATTTCGCTTTCTGCACGAAGGTGTCCGCCCCATTGGCATCGAAGCCGTCGCTCATGAAGACAATCGTGCCCGCCGCCGGGTCGTTCGCCAGAAGCTGTTCGGCCACGTCAAGACCGGCCGTCGCGTTCTTGCCGTCGCGCGGCATCAGCGCCGGTGACAGCGCGGGCACGTAGAGTTCGAGCATCGCCGGATCTTCGGTCGGCGGCACCACGAGGTGGGCGGTCGCCGCGAATACGACGAGGCCGGTTCGCGCGCCTTTGCGCGCTCTCGCCAGATCGAGCACTTTCTGCTTTGCGCGTTCGAGGCGGGTTGGCGCGATGTCGGTGGCGTCCATCGAATGAGCGAGTTCGAGTACGACGACGAGCGGCGCCTGATCCTGATTGAACGGCGGGCGCTCCTGCTGCCATGTCGGCCCGGCTGCGGCAATCGCACCGATGCCGAGCAGCAGCGCCAGGGTATGAACCGGCTGGATTACACGCCGTTTCGTATCGCCGACGATCAGATGTTCGAGCAATTCCGGCGCGATCACACCGCGCCAGCGCGCGCGCACGTCGTTGCGGCGCAGCCAGACGAACGGCAGCACGAGAGCCGGGATCAGCAACAGCAACCATGCCGGCCGCAGGAAATGGAAAGCGGTCAGATCAATTTCCATGCTGCGCCCCGTTGGCCGGCAAGCCTTGCGCGCGCTGCGTTCGCCGCGGCGAACGCAGCAGCGCAATCAGTAACGCCAGCACATGATAGAGCGCGAGAATGGACAAGCCCACGGCGACGGGCACCCAGAAATAGTCGCGCTGCGGCCGGTAGATTTCCCGTTTGATTTTCTCGGGCGTCAGTTTGTCCAGCGTCGCGTAGACCTCGGCCAGATCTCTTTGCTGACCCAGCGCGCGAAACGCGCGGCCGCCGGTGATGCTCGCAATGCGCGCCAATGCTTCGAGGTCGACCCGATCTTCACCCGTAGTGCCAGGGTCGCCAATGCCTATCGTGTGCACCACCAGCTTGTGTTGCTTCGCGATCTCCGCGGCCCGCTCCGGTGGGATGGCACTGCTGGTGTCGTTGCCGTCGGTGAGCAGGATCAATACCTTCTCCTGCGCATGCGAATCCGCCATCAGCTTGACGGTCAGCCCGATCGCGTCGCCAATCGCTGTACGCGGGCCCGCCATGCCGATCTGCATCTTATCCAGCAATATCCGCACGCTGTCGTGGTCGAGCGTGAGCGGCGCCTGCGGATAGGCCGCGTCGCCGAATACCACGAGACCGATGCGGTCGCCCTTGCGCTTCGCCACGAAGTCGGCCACCACGCGCTTGACGGCGCTCAGCCGGTCCATGCGTTCGCCGGCCGGATCGACGAAGTCGCGCGTGGCCATCGAGCCGGACAGATCGATCGCGAGCATCAGGTCGCGTGCGGGTTCGTCGCGCACGATCGGCGGCTCGACGAACACCGGTTTCGCCGCGCCGGTCACGAGCAGGAGCCACAGCACCGGCAACAGCAAACGCAACAGCCAATGCCGGCGCAAGCGCACGCCGCCGGGCGCCGGTTTTTCGCCCGCGGCCCGTGCCATTTCGTGAAAGAACGGCACGCGCACGGCCGTGGCCGTGGTGCGATAGGCCGGCACCAGCCACCACACGAACACGGGCAGCGGCAACAGCGCGAACATCCACGGAAAATCAAACTTCCACATGATGATGCTCGATCCAGTCGCGCGCATGCCGGATCAGCGCGGCTGCGTCGTCCGGTGAAAGGCGCGCGACTTCCTGCGGCGGCGCATAGCTTGCCAGTGTGAGAAGCGGACCGGTTTGCGCGTCGAAGCGGCCGCGCGTACGGCGCAGAAAAGCGAGCCACGCGTCGCCAGTGAGTGCCGCGACCTGGTCACGCGGCGCGATCTCGAGCGACGTGCGCTTGAGCAGGCAAGGTATGGCGGCGAGCATGGCCGCGCGCCGCTGCGGGTCTGCCCGGCCGGAGGCCAGACTGGCCTCGATGCCCGCCAGTTCCTGCAAGGCGTTGCGCCGGTAACGCTGCCGCCGGTAGCGGCGCAACGCCGCCCATGACGTCAGCAGCACGGCCCCGAGCAATACGATTGCGATGAACAGCCAGCCGATAGTTTGGGGTGCATACGATACCGGTGTGGGCAGCGGCAGCTCCTGCAATCCCTGCAGTTGCGGCGACGAGCCGGCCGGCACAAGCGCGGTGCCTGATGACGTGCCGCTCATATGCCGCTCCCCGCAGTGGGCCGCGCGCGTTCGCCAAACAGACGACGGACCTGATCCACGGCCGGTTCGGCGGTAGACAATGCCAGGAGCGGCACGCCGCTCGTGCGCAGCAATTCGGCCACTTCAGCGGTGCGTCCGCTGAACAGGCTCGACAACGGCTGCCGCACGCGCGCCTGTTCGATGCGCAACTCGACCTGCAGGCGCCCTTCGCTGACCACCAGCGCACGGTGGCCGGGCACCTGCTGCCACAATGGATCGAAGATCATTGCCGCGACGACGTCGTTGTGCGCCGAGAGTTGCCGCAGCAGCTTTCGCGTGCGCGCGCCCGCCCCGGCAAAATCGCTGACCATGCAAATCAGATAGTCATGCCCGGCGAGTTGAAGCACGCCTTCGAGCGCGGCGTCGAGTTGATCGTAAGCGGTTCTGGCTTCGCTTTCGGCATGCAGCGCGCCGTTCATGGACGCGAGTGCGCCAAACAGTGTCCTGATGCGGCCGCGACTTCGCAAAGGTTTGATCCGCACGAGCTGGCTGTCGTTGAACAGCACACCGCCGACGCGGTCGCCCGCGGCAAATCCCATCCACACGGCAAGCGCGGCGGTCTCGGCAGCCACGACCGATTTGAACGCACGACGCGAGCCGAAAAACATGCTCATGCGTTGATCGACGACAACCAGCAGCGGCCGGTCGCGCTCCTCCGTATAGGTGCGGACTTGCGGTTTGCCGAGCCGCAACGATGCCTTCCAGTCGATATGACGCACGTCGTCACCCGGCAGATAGCCGCGTATTTCCTCGAAGTTCAGACCGCGCCCGCGCAGACGCGACGCATGCGCGCCCGACAGCACGCTCGACACCGGCGCGGGCGCGACGAAACTCAGCCCGCGCGCCTGAAATTCGAGCTTTGCCAGATGCGCGGCGTCGACATACACGCTGCCGATCGCGGTTGAAGACTGCACGGCCACGCCACTCCTTCGCGTTGAGAACACACCTGCTGTCAGGCCGGCACCGCGACCTTTTCGATCAGACGGTCGATCACGCGGTCGGCACTGATACTGTCCGCGTTTGCATCGTATGAAAGTATCAGCCGATGCCGCAGCACCGGATGAATGACGGCGCGCACGTCGTCCGGCGTGACGAAACTGCGCGCCTGTAACCATGCCTGTACGCGGCTCGCGCGGTCGAGGCCGATCGCCCCGCGCGGGCTCGCGCCGACTTCGATCCATTTGCCGAGCTCGGCGTCGAGCTGCGCGCCGTGCCGCGTGGCGTTGACGATCGACACGATGTAGTCGTCGATCGCAGGCGCGACGACAATCTGACCGATCTCTTCGCGCACCGCGAAAATGGCCTCCTGCGACAACATGGCCGGCGCCTCGGCGAGCGCGTTGCGCTCCTCGCGCAGCAGACGCAGCATGGCGATTTCGCTTTCAGGCGACGGATAGCCGATCAGCACCTTGAGAAGAAAGCGGTCCATCTGCGCTTCGGGCAGCGGATAGGTGCCTTCCTGTTCAATCGGATTCTGAGTGGCCATCACGAGAAATAGCGCGGACATGCGGTGCGTTTTCCCCGCGACTGAAATCTGCCGCTCTTCCATTGCTTCGAGCAATGCGGATTGAACCTTGGCCGGCGCGCGGTTGATCTCGTCCGCAAGAATCAGATTGCCGAATATCGGACCCGGTTGAAAACTAAGTGTGTGCCCCGTGCCGGATTGCAGCAGCGTCTCCGCCCCCGTAATGTCCGAGGGCAACAGATCAGGGGTGAACTGGATGCGGCTCATGGTCGCCGCGAGCCGCGTGGCGATTGCCTTGACGGTACGCGTCTTGGCGAGCCCCGGCAAACTCTCCAGCAACACATGACCGTCGGCCAGCAACGCGATCAACACCTGCCTGACCACGGACTGCTGCCCTACGACCGACTGATTCACGCTCGCTTCGAACTGCAGAACGATATCGCGCATTGTGCCCTCTCTCAAGTCATTTATGTAGTAGCTGACTGGACGACCCGAATGCCAATGCCCGCCGCCAGACACGTTAATGCAACAGCGCGCATTCGTCAAAGTGTCTGATGTACGTACTAAAAAAAAGATAGGAAATATCGGCGAAAAATTGCTAATCTCCAACTGCTTGTTCGCACTGATTGTGCGTCTTTATTCTGTATCGCTAAGCTTGTTGTGAAGCTGAAATAGAAAGTCCAGAGCGTTGACCGTTGCGTACTACCCGGCCGTTCACTGCACGAGAGAAAAAGATGAAGAGTGAAAGAGATCGAGGTTCCGCAAAGTCGTCCCGCTCGAACGGGTCGGCCGCAGTAACCCAAACGCGTGCCGGTCGCACGCGCAAACTATTGTTGTGGGGCGCCTTACTCGTCATACTGCCCGCCTGTGTCGGCGCCGCGGTCAGTTGGGCCTTCACGCCGCACACACCCGCTCATCCGCAAATCGTTCTCGGCGACGGCACGCATGGTCCGCTCGGCATGGCATGGGTGCCCGGCGGCCAGTTCCTCATGGGCAGCGACGCCAAACAGGCGCAACCGAACGAACGCCCCGCGCACAAGGTCAAGGTGCATGGCTTCTGGATGGACCGCCATCACGTTACCAATGCCGAATTCCGCCGTTTCGTCGAAGCCACCGGTTACGTCACCACGGCCGAGAAGAAACCCGACTGGGACACCCTGAAAGTCCAGTTGCCGCCGGGCACGCCGCGCCCGCCCGAGAGTGCGATGGTGGCGGGTGCGATGGTGTTCGTCGGCACCAGCCGTCCCGTCCCGCTAGACGACTATTCGCAGTGGTGGCGCTACGTGCCTGGCGCCGACTGGCGTCATCCAACCGGTCCAGACAGCAACATCATCGGTAAAGACGATCACCCCGTGGTTCAGGTGTCCTACGAAGACGCACAAGCTTATGCGAAATGGGCCGGCAAGCGTCTGCCGACCGAAGCCGAATGGGAATTCGCCGCGCGTGGCGGCCTCGAACAGGCCACTTATGCGTGGGGCGATCAGTTCTCTCCCGACGGCAAGCAGATGGCCAACGTGTGGCAAGGCCAGCAGCCCCAGTCTTTCCCCGTCGTCAATCCGAAAGCGGGCGGCGCGCTCGGCACGAGCCCCGCGGGGACTTTTCCGGCCAACGGCTACGGCCTTTCCGATATGACCGGCAACGCCTGGCAGTGGGTTGCCGACTGGTATCGCGCGGATCAGTTCAGGCGCGAGGCGGTGAGCACCAGCGCGATCGACAACCCGGTGGGCCCGAGCGATTCGTGGGATCCCGCCGACCAGGGTGTGCCCGTCAACGCCCCCAAGCGCGTGACACGCGGCGGCTCGTTCCTCTGCAACGAAATCTATTGCCTGAGCTACCGGCCCAGTGCGAGACGCGGCACCGATCCTTACAACAGCATGTCGCATCTGGGCTTCCGGCTGGTCATGGACGAAGACACCTGGAAAGAAGCCGGCGCGCGCCAGGCTTCGGCGAGAGCCGCCGGCGTGCCTGGTGCCCCCGGCGGTTAGCGCGCACCGTACTGCTGGCAAACCCTTATTTTTTGCGCCCGTGATCTGCCGGCGCGCATGGCGATCGTCCGTCTGATCGTCTGTCTAATTGAACTGGAGCCTGGATGCAACTGTGCCATCAGCCTGTGTGGTCGAGCCGTGCCTTGCGCATGATGCGAGCCGCATGGATCGTGTTGAGTCTCGCCGGCTGCGTCGCGCCGCACAACTGCGTGGCGCCCGCCCAACCCACGGCGAGCAACCCCGCCGCCACACTGCCCTCATGGCGTGATACATCCGCGAAACAGGCTATCGAGTCGTTCGTTGCCGACGTTACGCGCGAGGGTTCGTCGTCGTTCGTGCCGCCTGCGGAACGCATCGCCGTGTTCGACAACGACGGCACGCTGTGGAGCGAACAGCCGTTGTATTTTCAGTTTGTCTTCATGCTCGATCAGGTGAAGGCAGCCGCACCGCAGCATCCCGAGTGGAAAGACAATCCGGCTTTCAAGGCGCTCATTGCGAAAGACTACGGCGCGCTCGCGAACCAGCAGAAGGCGTTGCAGCAGTTAGTCGCGGTGGCCAATAGCGGTATGACCGTCGACGACTACGACAAGACCATCAGCGCGTGGCTGGCCAGCGCGCGACATCCGAAATTCGGACGCCTTTATACAGACCTCGTCTATCAGCCGCAACTGGAATTGCTGGCCTATCTGCGTGCCAACGGCTTCAAGACCTTCATCGTCTCGGGCGGCACGATCGAGTTCATGCGGGTGTGGGCCGAGAAGGCATACGGTATTCCTCCCGAGCAGGTCGTCGGCTCCAGCCAGGTGGTGCAGTACGAAGTGCGCAACGGCAAACCCGTTCTCGTGCGCGAACCCAAACTCGATTTCGTGGACGACGGCGCGGGCAAACCCGTCGGCATTTATCGCAACATCGGCCACAAGCCGATTTTCGCGTTCGGCAACTCCGACGGCGATCTGCAAATGTTGCAGTACACCGCCGCCGGTCCTGGGCGGCACCTCGCGCTGCTGCTGCATCACGACGACGCCGTGCGTGAATTCGCTTATGACCGCGCGTCGAAAGTCGGCAAGCTGGACAAGGCGTGGGACGAAGCTGTCACTGAGGGCTGGACTGTGGTGAGCATGAAAAACGATTGGCAAACAGTCTTTCCCGCGCCGCGGCAGTAAGCGGCGCGCGGCAAGTTCGGGCCGCGGACTGCCGGCGGCCGACGAGGGGCGACCCCGTCACGCTGAACATTGCGTAATGGGTGAATAAGAGTCAACTCCATTGGAGCGACAAAATGACAAAGTTGTTAAAAAGAGGGCGTTACGCGTTGGGGGCCGGCGCGCTTGCCCTTGCCGCGTTCGGTGCGGTGATTTTTCCATCCATCAACGCGCCGGCCCAAACCCAACCGGCGGCCAAACCCGCCGCCACGAGCGCGCCGCAGCCGGCCGCGAAGTCTTCGGCGAAACCGAACATCCTTGTGATTTTCGGCGACGACGTCGGCCAGGCGAATATCAGCGCCTACACCCGCGGCGTGGTCGGTTACAAGACGCCGAATATCGACCGCATTGCCAATGAAGGCATGATTTTCACGGACTATTACGCCGAGAACAGTTGTACGGCGGGTCGATCTTCCTTCATCACCGGTCAATCGCCATTGCGCACCGGGCTATCCAAAGTCGGCGCACCCGGCGCACCGGTCGGTCTGCAAAAGGGAGACATGACAATCGCTCAGGCACTCAAGCCGCTCGGCTATGCAACCGGTCAGTTCGGCAAGAACCACCTCGGCGACAAGAACGAGTACCTGCCGACCAATCACGGCTTCGACGAGTTCTACGGCAACCTGTATCACCTGAATGCCGAAGAGGAACCCGAGCGCCCTTATTGGCCGAAGGACAAGAACGACCCTTACGTGAAAAACTTCTCGCCGCGCGGCGTGATTCATAGCACGTCGGACGGCAAGGTTCAGGACACCGGCCCGCTCACGGTCAAACGCATGGAAACCATCGACGACGAAACGGGCGCGCACGCGGAGGAATTCATCCGCAAGCAGGTCAAGAACGGCACGCCCTTCTTCGTCTGGATGAACTTCACGCGAATGCACGTCTTCACCCACGTGCGCCCGGAGTTCAGGGGCAAGAGCGGCATGCCCGGCAACGAATATGCCGATGGCATGTGGGAGCACGACCAGGACGTCGGCAAACTGCTCAAGCTGCTGGATGACCTGAACATCTCCAGAAACACCATCGTCATCTACACAACGGACAATGGGCCGAACCAGTTTTCGTGGCCTGACGCGGCAACCACGCCGTTCCGCAGCGAGAAGGACTCTAACTGGGAAGGCGCGTTCCGGGTGCCGGCCATGGTGCGATGGCCGGGGCATATCAAAGCTGGCGAGACGTCCAACAGCATGTTCTCAGGGCTCGACTGGTTTCCGACGCTACTCGCCGCGGCGGGAGACGGCGGCGTGAAGGACCGCTTGCTGAAAGGGTGGGCGCCCAAGGCCGGGGGCACAAGCTTCAGGAATCATCTTGACGGGTACAACCAGTTGCCGTTCCTCACGGGGCAGACGACTCAGGATCCGCGTACCGAGTTCTTCTACTTCAACGACGACGGCGAACTGGTGGCAATGCGCTGGGATAAAGATGGAAACGCATGGAAGACCGTGTTCTGCGAGCAGCGCGCCAAGGGCAATCTGGAAATCTGGCAGGATCCATTCGTATGTCTGCGTTTTCCGAAGGTGTTCAACCTGCGAATGGACCCATACGAAAGAGCTGACGTGACGTCCGATCAGTACAACGACTGGTTGGTGAAGAACGCTTATCTCGTTGCCATCTCGACGATGAAAGCCACGGAATTCCTTCAGACGTTCGTTCAATACCCGCCGAGCCAACGTCCTGCGAGTTTCAGCGTCGACCAGGTGCGCCGGCAAGTCGACAAGAAGATCGACGAGTCGTTCAGAAAACGCGGACTAGAGTAAGACGTTCGAGTGCTGCACTTGCCGGCTTCGACCGGCAGATGCAGCGCTTGCGCGCTTCGAACTCAAAGTCCATTCGCTTCGTCCCGACTTACTTCATCCGCGCACACTTCATCCAATGCCCCAAACGTTGGCTCACCGCGCCAAAAGCTCACGCCGAGCGCGTCGCGCACACGAACGCGCGCAACGTCACGCCGATCCGCGTGAACGCAGACCGGCTGAACCGGGCGACATTCCCGCGTCGCCGGCTTTATCCGTTGCCTGGCCGATGCTCCTGCTGTTTGCATCGGGCGCGGCATCGCTGATTTACCAGGTGCTGTGGATCAAACAATTGGCACTCGTCGTCGGTGTCGACGTCCAGGCGGTCACGACCGGCGTGAGCGCTTTTTTCGCGGGTCTCGCGCTGGGCGGCTGGCTGCTAGGCAGGCTGGCCGACCGCGTCTCACGGCCGTTGTTACTTTACGCCGTACTGGAAGGCGGCGCGACGGTGCTGGCGGTGGCCGGCACCGTCGCGTTGGCGCACGCGGCCGCGCCGTTCGCATGGCTGCAGGATCGCACCGGGCCGTTTGCATGGACGTTGCCGTTCGCGCTGGTCGGCCTGCCTGCCGTGTTGATGGGCGGCACGCTGCCGGTGCTGATGCGTGCGCTGCGCCTTGGCGCGACACGGCTGGGCCGCGCTGGCGCACACCTGTATGCGGCCAATACGGGTGGCGCGATCGGCGGTACGCTCGCCGCCGCCTTCATGCTGATTCCGTTGCTTGGCGTGCAAGGCAGCGCGTTCGTTGCTGCCGGGTTGAACGCGTTTGCCGCACTGATCGCATTGCTCATTCGCCGATTCAATTGTGCACGCGAGCCTGTCGATGTATCTCCGCCCGAAACGACCTCTTCCGCCGAAGCAGCCGCGGACCAGGCCGCGCCCGGCGCACGCCTCGCCGTCGCACTCTATGCGCTTGCCGGCGGCATCGCGCTGGGTTACGAGGTCGTGTGGTCGCAACTGATCGTCCAGTTCATCAGCACCCGCAGCTTCGCTTTCGCGATCGTACTTGCCACGTACCTGCTCGGGCTCACGCTCGGCAGCGCACTCGGCTCGCGCCATGTCGATCGCACGCGCGACCCGTGGGGTGTGTTCGCGCTGCTGATCGTGACCGCCGGACTCGTCGCGCTGCTGGAAGTCGCCGCGTTGGGCGGCTGGCTGCTCCAATGGCAAAGCCTGGCGCGCGAGGCAACGCTCTCCGCCACCGGCAGCCTGCTCGCCGCCATGTGCGCGGGTTTTGCGGTCGCGGCCGCGTGCATTGTCTTCGTACCCACGTTGTTGCTGGGCGCCGCGTTCCCTTTCGCGCTGCGCGTGAGCGTGGATGCCCGGCACACCGGCCGCGATGTCGGCACCGTGGTAGCGCTCAATACCGCAGGCGGTATTGCCGGCACGCTGATCGCCGGCTTCCTGCTCGTGCCGGCACTCGGGCTGGTTCATGCGCTCGCGGTGCTCGCAGTCCTTGCCGGCGCAGTGGGCGCCGTCGCTGTGTGGCGCGGTTGCGGCGTACGGCGCGGCATTCGCTGGAGTGTGCCGGTGCTTGCTGTGGCGACTCTGGGTGCCGTACTGCTGACGCCATCGGACCGTCTCGCCACCCTGCTCGCCGCAGCGCGCGGCGGCACCCTACTCTCCTACGAGGAAAGCGCGGGCGGCACTGTGGCTGTCGTTACGCAGGGCGCGGGCCAGAAACAGTTCCGGCGGCTCTACATTCAGGGAGTCTCCAACTCCGGCGACGCAATGACCTCGTTGCGCTATATGCGTCTGCAGGCGCTCCTGCCGCTGCTGATTCACCGCGACACGCCACGCAGTGCGCTTGTCATCGGACTCGGCACGGGCATCACGGGTGGCGCGCTGCTCACGTGGCCCGGCCTCGACAAACGCGCGGTCGCCGAGTTGTTGCCGGCAGTTGTGCACGCCGCGCCGCAGTTCAAGGGCAACTACGGCATCAGCACCGACCCGCGCGTCGACATCCGCCTGCGCGACGGACGGCGCGAACTACTGCGCAGCAGCGAACGCTACGACCTGATCACGCTCGAACCGCCGCCTCCCTCGGCAGCCGGAGTGGTCAATCTTTACTCGTCGGATTTCTACCGGCTGGCGGCCTCGCGTCTGGGCACGAGCGGCATTGTCGCGCAATGGCTGCCGCTGCCGACCCAGAACGAAGACGACACGCGCTCGCTGATCCAGAGTTTCATCCAGGTGTTTCCGTATGCTGCGCTGTGGACCACCGAGTTGCACGAAATGATGCTGATTGGTTCGATGCAGCCAATCGAACTGGATGTGCCGCGTATCGAGTCGCGCTTTGCGCAGCCGCAGGTGGCGGCGGCACTGCGCGAAGTCGGCGTGGCGTCGCCGGCAGCATTGCTTGCGACCTGGATCACCGATCGCGCAGGCCTCGCCTACTACACCGCGGAAGCTGCGCCCGTAACCGATGATCGGCCGCGTATCGAATACGCGGCGTGGGTGCGGCAAGACGGTTTTCCGGACACGCTCATGCACCTGCTCGCGCTTCGCAGCGAACCACCGTTGCGGCACGCGGACGGAATGTTCCGCGCGGCCTTGAACGCGGAGCGCGGTGCGTTGCAAAGCTTCTATGCCGCAGGCCTCGATGCATACCGCGGCGAGCGTGATGCGTGGTCTCGCGACATTGGCGATGCATTGCAGGCTCGACCGGACAATCCCTACTTCCGGTGGTTCGTCGGCGGCGGGCCATAGTGCTGGATGCGCGCGTGGCGCGCATCCAGCTGCTACCGAACCTTACTGAACCGTATAGCCTTTACCTTGCATGCAGGCTCCATAAGCGTGCCAATAAGTGCTCATTGCCGATTGCTGGTTGGCCTGCGCCGTTTGCGCCTGCGCAGCGTGTTGCTGACGGCTGCGCACACCGCCGGCGAGCGCGCCCGCGGTCGCGCCGACTGCGGCACCGTGTCCGGCGTCGTTGTTACTCACGTCACCAACGATCGCGCCTGCCGCGGCCCCGCGTGCAGCACCCCGGACGCGCGCGCCGGTTGGGCCCGACGGCGGCGGAGGCGTTTGCGCGACCACGGCCGGGTCGATGCCGGTGCTTTGTTTCGCCCATGAGTAGCAGGCGCCGTCGTCCGACATCTGCTGCTGCTGGCTTTGTCCATGCGCAGGATAAACGGCCGGTTTTTGCGCCAGGGCGAGCGCGCTCACACTGGCCAGGATCATCACGGCGAATCGTTTCATATCGGTCTCTCAATGGGTTGAGCGCTTGAGTGGCACGTGCACGGATCAGATGTGCCCGCACGCACCGATCGCCGCTTTACAGGTCTACGGAGAAGGAACCGCAGCTTAGCTGAAAGGATTCGGAAAACACTTAACGTAAATGTGTTTTTACATTAATCGATTGATATCGAGCCGCGCTAATATTCTGTCGCTTCATGCACAGTTTTCGAACGATACCTTGAACGCATAGATGACTGATGCGACAAGATGTCCGTGCGCCGTGATTCGAACAGTCGGGTTGGGCTGCGCGTCCGCGCAAATGGACAACGGAACGCCCCGTATGAAGCGTGAATTAAGAAAGAGCGATCGCTTGCTGCATGCAACTTTCCTCGAAAAGCGTTTCTCGAAAAAACGAAACGGGCGCAGGCTGAATCATGTGTGGCTTGACCTCTTCGGACAGCACGCCGACTATCTCAATGTTATTCAATCACCATATGAGACCCGTGCACGAAACGCAAGGACATTGTTAGATGGGCTGACGGTCGGAAAAAGCGCTTCAAGCGTCAAGCCGCTAATCCATCAGCAAAAGAAATTCAACAAGAATTTATTTGAGCAAAAGATTGCACACTTCGAGGGAAAAGGTTTATTAATCTTGCCATCAAGCTTGTCAACCAGTGAGCGTAGCCTGCAGCACGATTCGGAGTCCATTCGAAGTGCGATCTACGTGGGTCTTGCGTGGGTCTTGCGTGGGTCTTGCGTGGGTCTTAAGAGGCGGTCGGCTACGCCAGTTATCAGACCCGCCCAGGCAATCCACCGCGCGAAGGCACGGCTACGAGGTCGACGTCTCGCGCACCGCACCACCGCGCTATATACAACTTCCAACAGGGGAGACTTGATCGTGAAACGCTCCAGGGCATACCAGAGAAGATCGCGGATTTTTCTAGTCGCATTGACCGTACTGGCCGGCTCGCCGCTCCTGCTCGGAGTCGCGGCGCCTGCCGCTTATGCGCAAGCGCCGGCCAAGATCTCGAATCAGCAACTGGACTCGTTGACCGCGCCGATCGCACTCTACCCGGACGCGCTCCTCGCCCAGGTGCTGATGGCCTCCACCTTTGCGCAAGACGTGCCGGCGGCGGCAGCGTGGTCGAAAGCCAATCCGAACCTCAAGGGCGACGACGCCGTGAAGGCAGTTGCGGCAGAGCCGTGGGATCCGAGTGTGCAATCGCTGGTGGCTTTCCCTCAGGTGCTGGCCACTATGGCGTCGAAACCCGACTGGGTCGCGCAACTGGGCAATGCCTTTCTCGCACAGCCGAACGACGTGATGGACTCCGTGCAGCGCTTGCGCAAACAGGCCCAGCAGGCCGGCAACCTGCAGACCAACCAACAGCAGAAAGTCGTCGTCGAGCAGAGCACCATTCAGATCGTGCCGGTGAATCCCCAGGTCGTGTACGTGCCGACGTATAACCCCACGGTCGTCTACGGCACGTGGCCGTATCCGGCCTATCCGCCCGTATACGTGCCTCCCCCACCGGGCTATGCGGTGGCCAGCGGGCTCGCTGCGGGACTCGCGTTCGGCGTCGGCGTCGCGATCACCAGCTCTCTGTGGAGCAATGTCAACTGGAACAATCACAGCGTCAATATCAACGTCAATCAGTACAACAACATCAATGTCAATCGCCGGCTCGACGTGAACAGCAGCACGACGAACTGGAATCGCAATTCGACTTTCAATCGCAATACCTCGGCCAACGTGGGCAGCGCGCAGCGAGACGCGTATCGCGGGCGTGATATGTCGGCCTCGCGTGCGCAGGCGCAGCAGACATTGCAGAACCGTACCGGGCAGAACCTGGGCGGTACGGCAAGTCAGCGCCTACAGGGTATCCAGCAAGGCGGCAACAATGCCGCCAACCTTCGCAACAACGCGCAAAACGTGAACCGCGACAATGCGCTGCGCGGCGCGGGTGACGGCGGCGCCGCGAAGCAGGACATGCAGCGCGGGCAAGCAAGCCGGCAGTCACTCGCGAACAATCGCAGCGGCGGTCCTGGCGCGAACGGCGGTGCTCAGCAACGTGGCGGCAATCTGGGAGCGGGGGGCAGTGGCGAACGCGCCGGCCTCGGCGCGGGCGGAGGTGGACAACCACGCGGCGGCGGCTTCGGCGCGGGTGGCGGCGGACAGCAGCGCGGCGGCGGTCTGGGTGCGGGCGGCGGCGGCCAGCGTCATTTCGGCCGGCAACATTGAACCGATTTCACAGGAGCCGCTCATGACCCGTATCCGCACGTTCCAGACCTTCGGCGCACGTCTTGCCGACACGCTCGCACACGCCCTCGCCTGCGCTCCCAAGCCGCGCCTCGCCGGCACCGCGCTCGGGCTTGCCGCGCTGTTGCTGGGCGCGTCAGCAGCGCATGCACAAGCCGTATACCCGACCCCCGAGGCCGCTTCCAAAGCTTTTGTCGACGCGCTTTCCAGCAACGACAACGCAGCGATGCAGCATGTGCTCGGCAAGGACTTCACCCGTTTCATCCCGACCAAAAATGTCGGCGAAGACGATATCTATGAGTTTCTCGGCGCGTGGGCGGCAGGACACCAGATCGTCGACGACCCTGCGCCGTTAAACGGTCACGCGAGCAAGCATCTTTCGGTCGGCACCAGTGGCTGGACCTTGCCGATTCCTCTCGTGCAAACGTCCGGCGGCTGGCGTTTCGATCCCGCAGCCGGTCGCGACGAAATCATGACGCGCCGTATCGGCCGCAACGAACGCGCGGCCATGCTAACGTCGCTTGCCTATCTCGACGCGCAACACGACTACCGGGAATTGACCCAGCATTACGCGCAGCGCATTCTCAGCACACCAGGCCAGCACGACGGTTTGTACTGGCAGAGTGCGCCGGGGGAACCGGAAAGCCCGCTTGGCCCACTTGCCGCGGCTATGCCGCACACCGGCTCCGTCGCGAAGGAGGGTTATCACGGGTATCACTTCCGTATCCTGAGCGCGCAAGGACCGCATGCGAAGGGGGGGAGCCAGAACTACGTCGAGAACGGCACGATGACGAAGGGTTTCGGCCTCGTCGCGTGGCCCGCCGAGTATGGCAGGACAGGCGTGATGAGCTTCATCGTCAATCAGGACGGACTGGTTTATCAGAAGAACCTCGGGCCGCAGTCGGCGCGTATCGCGGCCGGGCTCAAATCGTTCGATCCGGATTCGTCGTGGGAGGCCGTGCAGCCCTGAGCGAAGCATCCGCGCCATCGGCACCGCCAGCGTATGGCGCCTTGCGCGATGCCCGGTGTAAGCGATGCGCGCGGGGCGACACGCGGTGAACACAGGATGACCACAGCGACGCAGTTCGCCCCGTACCCGATTCGCAGGCACGTGGCGAGCGAGAGTCAGGACACATCCAGTTACGCTTCGGAGCCCAGTCATGAGTAGCCCGCAAGGATCCAGCTTACCGCCTGATTTGCCTGATCCCGACGTTGCGCCGCCGCGTAGCTGGTTGCCCTCGCTTGTCTGGTTAGTGCCGCTGATCGCGGCGTTGATCGGCATCGCGCTTGTCGTCAGGTCCGTCACGGAACGCGGCCCGGCGATCACGATCGTCTTCGACAATGCCGAAGGCCTTGAACCCGGCAAGACCCAGGTCAAATACAAGGATGTCGAAATCGGTTCGGTGAAGGCGATCACGCTGTCGAAGGACCAGACGCACGTTGAGATCGCCGTGCAACTCACCAAGCAGGCGGAAAACTTCGCGGTCAAGGACACACGCTTCTGGGTGGTTCGTCCCCGCGTGGGCGCCTCCGGTGTGTCGGGCATCGGCACGCTGCTCTCGGGTGCTTATATCGGCGTGGACGTCGGCCGCTCCAAAGAAACTCGAACCGAGTTCGTCGGGCTCGAGACGCCGCCCCCCATCACAGCCGACCAGAAAGGTCATCGCTTTGTCTTGCATGGCGATTCGCTCGGCTCGATCGACATCGGCTCACCGATCTTCTACCGGCGCGTGCAGGTGGGTCAGGTCTACGGCATCGCTCTCGACAAGGACGGCACGGGCGTCACCATGCAAGTGTTCGTCGCCGCACCGTACGACCAGTACGTGGGCACCAATTCGCGCTGGTGGCATGCAAGCGGTGTCAATGTGCGGCTCGACTCGGCCGGCTTCGTCGTCAACACGCAGTCGCTCGCGGCCATTCTGGTCGGCGGCCTCGCATTCCAGACGCCGCCAGGACAGCAAATGGGCGTGCAGGCGGCGGAGAAAACCGACTTCCGTCTGGCATCCGACGAGACGGACGCCATGCGTGCGCCGGACGGCATACCCGTGCGCGCCGTGATGAATTTCAACCAGTCGTTGCGAGGGCTTTCGGTGGGCGCGGTGGTCGACTTCCGCGGCATCGCGCTGGGACAGGTGACGGGCATCGGTGTCGAGTACGATCCGCAAACGCAGAGTTTCACAATGCCGGTGACGCTCGACCTGTACCCGGACCGGCTCAGACGGCGCGCCCGCAGCGCGACGATGCCGCAGGCCCGTACCGCGGCCAGCCACGAACTGCTGCGGCGTCTCGTCGAGCGCGGCCTGCGCGGCCAGTTGCGCACCGGCAATCTGTTGACTGGCCAGTTGTACATCGCGCTCGATATCTTCCCGAAAGCGGCGCCCGTCAAGTTCGACGTCGGCAGCGACCCGGTCGAACTGCCGACCATTCCGAACACGCTCGACGCGTTGCAAGTGCAGGTCGCCGACATCGCGAAAAAGCTCGACCGGATTCCGTTCGATCAGATCGGCTCGAACCTGAACACGTCGCTGAAAAACGCCGACGCGCTGTTCAATCGGTTGAACAACGAGGTCGTGCCGCAGGCGCGCGACACGCTCGCGGCAGCAAGGCAGACCTTCGGTTCAGCGGAAGCGACTTTGCAGAGGGATTCGCCGTTGCAGTCGGATGTGCATGAGGCGCTGCAGGAATTGACCCGCACGCTGCAATCGCTGAACGCGCTGGCCGACTATCTGGAGCGTCATCCGGAGTCGCTCGTGCGCGGCAAACCCGGAGACAAACCATGATCACCTCGCAGCCCGACTGCGGGCGGCGGCCAGCCGGCTCCGCCGCCGCCCGCTCGGTTGATCGCCCGGTTCAGCGCGTGGTTGACTGCGTGGCTGCGCACGCGGTTGCCCACGTTGCGCCCCGCTCGATCGCCGGCATCGCGGCCTGCGTGGGGCTGGCTGCGCTCACCGCCTGTTCGTCACCGTCGAGCCGCTTCTACACGCTGGGTTCGAGCGACGCGCCAATAGCCGGGCACAATGCCGCTACGCCACCGTTGCTGATCGAAGTGCCGCCCGTCGACGTGCCGCCACAGGTTGCGCGCACCGCGTTCGTCGTGCAAACCGGCGCGAACCAGGTCGACGTGCTCGAACAGACGCGCTGGGCATCGCTGCCGGCCGACGAAATCCGTCAAGCGCTGTCGCTGGATCTGACTCAGAAGCTCGACGCCATCGACGTGTTCAACACGCCGCATCCCGAAGGCGCGCTGGTTTATCGCGTCAGTGTGAGCGTGCAGCGTTTCGAGTCGTGGCCCGGTTCGCATGCACTGATCGATGCGGTGTGGAGCGTAAGGCCCTTGTATTCGCAAACTGTGCTGACCTGCCGCAGCGTCGTCAGCGAGACAGTGGCGAGCAGCTACGATGCGCTGGTGGCCGGCCACCGGCTCGCTCTCGCTCAGGTTGCTACGAAAATTGCCGCTGGCGTCGAAGCGCTCAACACTTCACCGGATGCACGCACCGCGCCCGCTCCCACAACGGGCGCGACGACTGCGCGCGTGCGCCGGCCGGCCATCGGCGTGCCCTGCCCAGCGGACTAGCGGACTCCAACCGGACTCCACTGTTCCGCGTGGCCCCACTGTTCCGTCCGGCGTAGAGAACATCGAGCAGCCATCAATCAACCATTACGCACGCAAACCAAAGCCACTTCGTCGCCGTCGAGTAACAGCCGCCAACAGCCCCACCAGCCCGTGACAACCCGCCAATCTGGCCGCATTGCCCGCTAGAATGGTCGGCTTTGCCCGCGTCCGGCGCGCCACGAGGCAAAATACGGGTTTTGCGCGCGCAAATGGCGCCGCGCTCCCGGCTCGATCAGACGCCGGCGGCAACCATGCCACCGGCCTCACCACGACGCACGTCGACGGCCCGCTCAAGCCCAGCGCGGCGGCGCGGCCCGTCACGTACGGCGCAGCCAGGACAGCTCGTCCTTCAACAGAGCACCTCAGGAGCATTTATGACCGATTCGAACCCATCCTTCCTCGGCAGGATTTCCCTGGCCGTGAGCACGTTCTTCCGCATCCTCGGCGATGGCGAATTCGCCGCCGGGGTCTTGCGTCTGCGTCAGGGCGGCGCTGCCGCCCGCGCCACGCCTGCACCGGTCACTGCGCCGGCCCCCACACCCGCACCACCGCCCGCGCCCGTGCTGAAGGAAGCCAGTCCCGACGCCGCGCTGCAACTGCTCGGCCTGCTGCAACGCGACGCGCGTTTCATCGATTTCGTCGAGGAAGACATCAAGAGCTACAGCGACGCCGACATCGGCGCGGCCGCGCGCCTCGTGCACGACGGCTGCCGCGCAACGCTGCGCGAGCACTTCACGATCCGCCCGGTGCGCGACGAAGCCGAAGGCAGCCGCATCACGCTGGCGGAAGGTTTCGACGCGGCCTCGATTCGCCTGACCGGCAATGTGGTCGGCCGCGCGCCGTTTAACGGCAGCATCAGCCATCGCGGCTGGCGAGTCGACGAAGTGCGTCTGCCGAAGCTCGCGGACAGCCACGACGCGAAAGTGATCGCACCGGCCGAGGTGGAGCTATGAGCGACGCACGCCAGCCAGGCGCATCGCGCTACGCCATCGGCATCGACCTCGGCACCACGCACTGCGCGCTGTCCTATGTGGACACGAGCGCGAGCGACGGCGAAAAGACCACCCAGGGCGTGCTGCCGATCGCCCAGCTAACCGGTCCGGGCGCGATCGACAATCTCGATCTGCTGCCCTCGTTTCTTTACCTGCCGCATCCCGACGAACTTGCGTCGGGCGACCTCTATCTGCCGTGGACCGGCCAGCGCGAATTCGCGGTCGGCGAGTTCGCCCGCAGCCGCGGCGCAGCCACGCCGATCCGGCTCGTGTCGAGCGCGAAGAGCTGGTTGTGCCATCCGGGCGTCGACCGGCGCGCCGCGATTCTGCCCAACGACGCGCCGCCTGAAGTCGCGCGCGTCTCGCCTCTCGAAAGCTCGGTGCGTTATCTGACCCACTTGCGCGAAGCCTGGGATCATGTGCATCCCGACGCGCCGTTCAGCGCGCAGGACATTACGGTGACGATCCCGGCATCGTTCGATCCGGCCGCTCGCGAACTGACCGCCGAAGCCGCCGCGGCCGCCGGCTACGGCAGCATGACGCTGCTGGAAGAACCGCAGGCCGCGCTGTATAGCTGGATCCAGAAAAGCGGCGGGCAGTGGCGCAAGCAGGTCAAGATAGGCGACATCATTCTCGTGGTGGACGTGGGCGGCGGCACGACCGACCTGTCGCTGATCGCCGTGATCGAGCGCGAAGGCAATCTGGAACTGCATCGCGTCGCGGTCGGCGAACATATTCTGCTCGGCGGCGACAACATGGATCTCGCGCTCGCGCACGTGGTCGCGCGCAAGCTCGCGGCGCAAGGCACCCAGGCCGACGCGTGGCAACTGCGCGCCCTCACCTATGCGTGCCGCTCGGCGAAGGAAACGCTGCTCAGCGATCCGGCCACCGATACCGTGCCGCTCGTCGTGCCGAGCCGCGGCTCGAAGCTGATCGGCGGCTCGATCCGCACCGAGCTCACGCGCGCCGAATTGACTCAGACGATTCTGGAAGGCTTCTTCCCGCAGGTGGATTGCGCCGCGCGTCCGGTGAGCCGCGCGCGCGCCGGTCTGACGCAGCTCGGCCTGCCGTATGCGCAGGACGCGGGCATCACGCGGCACCTGGCGGCATTTCTCGGCCGTCAGGTGGGCGCGCTCGCAGAACTGGACGGGCTGCGTGACATCGCCACGGCGCCAAACGCCAGTTTCCTGCATCCCACGGCGGTACTGTTCAACGGCGGCGTGTTCAAGTCGCCGTTGCTGGTCGAACGCATCATGGGCACGCTCAACGGCTGGCTCGCTGCGGAAGGCGCGGCGCCGGCGCGGCTGCTCGAAGGCGCCGATCTGGATCTCGCCGTCGCGCGCGGCGCGGCCTACTACGGTTACGTGCGACGCGGCCAGGGCGTGCGGATTCGCGGCGGCACGGCGCGCGCGTACTACATCGCGATCGAATCGGCGATGCCCGCGGTGCCAGGCCTCGAGCCGCCTATCCAGGCGCTGTGCGTGGCGCCGTTCGGCATGGAAGAAGGCACCGAAGCCGAACTGCCCGCGCAGGAATTCGGGCTGGTGGTCGGCGAGCCCGTGCATTTCCGCTTCTTCGGCTCGTCGGTACGGCGTCAGGATCAGGTCGGCACGCTGCTCGACTTCTGGGGCGCTGATGAATTACAGGAGCTCGAAGAGATTCAGGCCACGCTGCCCGCCGCCGGCCGCACCGCCGGCGAAGTCGTGCCGGTGAAGCTGCACGCGCGCGTCACCGAAGCCGGCACGCTCGAACTCGAAGCCGTGCCGCGCGGGACTGACGAGCGCTGGAAAGTCGAGTTCGACGTGCGCGGCAACGCGAATGCATGACTGAGATGAAGCGGTACAGCGTCGGCATCGATCTCGGCACCAGCAACACGGTGCTCGCCTATGCGCAGATGGGAGCATCGGATGGGTCGCGGATTGAGTCGCAACTCATTCGCGTCTTCGAGATCGAGCAACTGGTGAGTCCGGGCGAAGTGGCCGCGCGGCCGCTTCTGCCCTCGGTGCGCTATCACGCGGCGCAAGGCGAACTGAACCCCGGCGATCTGCAATTGCCGTGGTCCAGTGCGGACCAGACCGGCGCTCAAGCCGAAGCTCAGCGCAAAGCGCAGTCACGAGCGCAGTCAAAAGCAAAGGAAGAAGCGAAGAAAGAAGCACAGCCGGTCGTGATCGGCCGGCTCGCACGCCTGTTGGGCGCTCAGGTGCCGGGGCGGCTGGTGACGAGCGCGAAGAGCTGGCTCTCGCATGCGTCGGTCGACCGCGTTGCGCCGATCCTGCCGTGGGGCGCCGCCGACGACGTCCTCAAAGTCTCGCCGGTCGAAGCCAGCGCGAGCTATCTGGCACACGTGCGCGCCGCGTGGAATCACCGTTTTCCGGACGCGCCGCTCGAAGGTCAGGACGTGGTGCTCACGGTGCCGGCTTCCTTCGACGAAGGCGCGCGCGCATTGACCGTGCAAGCCGCGCGCATGGCCGGCTTGCACAATCTGAAGCTGCTGGAAGAGCCGCAAGCGGCATTCTACGACTGGCTGTTTCATCATCGCGAGCGGCTTGCAAGCGAGCTCGCGGACACCCGTTTGGTTCTCATCTGCGACGTGGGCGGCGGCACCACCGACCTCACGCTGATCGAAGTCGGCCTGAGCGACGGCGAGCCTCGGCTCACGCGAATCGGTGTGGGCAATCACCTGATGCTCGGTGGCGACAACATGGATCTGGCGCTCGCGCATCTGGTGGAAGCGCGGTTGCCGGGCGCCGACCAGGCGGGCGGGCGCACGCGCTTGTCGGCGGCGAGCCTGTCGCAACTGGTCGAGCGTTGCCGCAATGCGAAGGAGCTTCTGCTCGGTCCGCAGGCGCCCGACTCCGCATCGGTCACGCTGCTCGGCGCCGGCTCGAAGCTGATCGGCGGTGCGCGCACGGCACAGGTCACGCGCGAGGAAGTGGAGCGGATCATCGTCGACGGTTTCTTTCCGGCGGTGGCATCGAACGAACGGCCTGGCAGGCCGCGTGGCGCAATCGTCGAGTTCGGCCTGCCCTATGCCACCGACGCCGCCGTCACACGTCATATCGCGGCATTCCTCGAACGCTTCGCGGCGCAGTCACGCAAAGCGCTGGGCGCTGCGCCGTCGAGCACGCCGGCCGCCGACGACGAAAACGCCTTGCCGGTGCCCGACACGCTGCTGCTGAACGGCGGCGTGTTCCGGGCCGAAGCGCTCACGCAGCGTCTGGCGAGCACGCTGGGCGCGTGGCGCGGCCAGGCGCTCAACCTGCTGCATAACGACAACCCCGACGTGGCCGTAGCACGCGGCGCGGTCGCCTATGCGCTCGCGCGCGCGGGCAACGCGCCGAAAATCGGCGGCGGCTCGCCACGCAGCTACTTTCTCGTGCTCGACGAAACCAGCGACGGCAAGCACAAGGCCGAGCCCGCGCAACGCGGCATCTGCCTGCTGCCGCGCGGCACGGAAGAAGGCCACGAGATCCTGATCGCGGATCGCACCTTCGCGCTGCGGCTCGGGCATCCGGTGCGTTTTCATCTGGTCTCGTCGAGCGCGGACACGGTGTATCGGCCGGGCGAATTGATCGATCTTACCGGTGGCGACTTCGTTCGCCTGCCGCCGATCGCAACCATCGTGCAGCCGCGTGGCGCGAGCACCGCGCGCGAAACCGCGGTGCAGATCGCAACGTCGCTCACCGAGGTGGGCACGCTCGAAGTCCACTGTATCGAACGGGACAATCCGGCGCAGCGCTGGCTGCTCGAATTCCAGTTGCGCCGTGAAGACGCGCAGGTGAGCCTGACGGACGATGCCGCGCCGTCCCGCCACCCCGCGCTCGACGAGGCGATCGAACATATCGACCGCAGCTTCGGCTCGCGCTCGCAAAACGTCGGCCCGAAAGAAGTCAAACGCCTGCGCTCGCAACTCGAACAATTGCTGGGTCCGCGGGAGAGCTGGAACAGCGCGTTGCTACGCGAACTGTTCGGCGCGCTGCGGGAACGCGCGCGCCGGCGGCGGCGGTCGGCGGATCACGAGCGCCTCTGGCTGAATCTCGCGGGCTATTGCGTGCGGCCCGGTTTCGGCTATCCGCTCGACGAATGGCGGGTCGAACAACTCTGGTCGTTATTCGACGACGGCATCCAGTACGTCAACGAAAGCCAGGTCTGGTCCGAATGGTGGACGCTCTGGCGCCGCGCCGCCGGCGGCCTCGACGAAAGCGCGCAATTGCGTGTGCTCGACGCAATGGCGTATCTGCAAAAGGCTGCGCAATCGCGTCACAAGCTGCCGTTCGACGTCGCGAAAACCGGCTTCACCGATATGGTCCGCCTCAGTGCATCGCTCGAACGGATTCCTGTGGAGCGCAAGATCGAACTCGGCGAGTCGGTGCTGGCCCGCCTGAAGAAGCCCGCTGAAAATCATCAAAGCTGGTGGGCGGTCGGCCGTATCGGCGCGCGTCGGCCGTTCTACGGCAGCGCGCACAGTGTCGTGCCGCCGGAGATTGCCGGCGCGTGGCTCGACGCGATACTCGCGCTCGACTGGAAGAAGGTCGATCCCGCCGCCTTTGCCGCCGTGCAGATCGCGCGCATGACCGGCGACCGCTCGCGCGACTTGCCCGAAGACCTGCGTCGTACGGTGGTGCGGCGGCTCGAAGCGGCCAATGCGCCGCGCGCGTGGATCACGATGGTGAGCGAGAGCGTGGAGCTCGATAACGCCGACGAAGGCCGCGTGTTCGGCGAGTCGCTGCCGGCGGGGCTGAAGCTGATCACGAGTTGAACGGGCGTCGGTGCCGGCCCGCTCGACTACGCCATCGTCACCTGATTCCTACCGCCATGTTTCGATCGATACAACGCGCGATCAGCGCTCGCGAAACCATCGCGATACGCTGGCCGTGATGTTTCGGTGATGCGCGTCAGCGACGCACCCACGCTCACCGTTACCGTGCCGAGCGGCGACGCGCGATGCTCGATCGCCAGATCCTCCACGCCCTGGCGGAGCGTATCGAGCGTGTTTTCGAGTGCTGCCGGTTCCGCTTGCAACATCAGCAGGCCGAATTCCTCGCCGCCCATGCGCCCGACGATCACGCGTTCGCCGTCGGCTGCCGCCTGCATCACCGAGGCCACCTTGCGCAGACAGTGATCGCCCGCCTGGTGTCCGTAGGTGTCGTTGTATTGCTTGAACCAGTCCACGTCGACCACGACTGACCCCATCACGTCGCCCTCCCGCGCCTCTTTCCATCTGCGGGTGATGCTTTCCAGCAGGAAACGGCGGTTGTACAACTGAGTCAGCGGATCGATCGCGGTGGCCGTGCGCATCTTCAGATCGTTTTCGATCATTGCACGCAGGTGATAGAACACCGCGCGCTGTCCCGCATCGAGCCGACCGGGCGCCGGGTCCATCGCGCATAACGCGCCGACGATTTCGCCGTTGGGCGCGCGCAGCGCGATCGCCGCATAAAGCCGCACGAACGGATGGCGCTGCACCAGCATGCATTCGCCGAAGCGCGTATCGCTGTGCGCATCTTCGATGACGAACAGCTCGGCGTCGCGCACCGCATAGTCGGCAAGCGAGCGGGCGCGCGTAACGAGCGGCATCGCCATGCCGACCTCGGCGCGGTAATGCTGATATTCCTCGTCGAGCAGCGTAATCGCCGTGATCGCCGCGCCGGTCACGCTCTTGAGGATTTCCGCTGCGTGGGTGAAACATTCGCGCATCACCTGATCGTCATGCAGCAGCCATTCGATGACCGACGATTCCACCTCGGGTTCACCGGCGACGGACGGATCGAACTGCATCCGGCTGGACAGACGGTCGTTACTGAAGGCGAGTTGCACGGCGCGATCCCAGAATGTGATTAGCTCGTGTCAACGGCAGATACTCACCAAACTTGAGTGCGCAAACGCCAGAACCGCGCGAATGGCCCGCGTGGTCCCGCGAAGTACAATTCACTCGCCGTCTCTCATTGCCCGCCGGGTCGGCAACGCGTCTATTGATCAGACAATTGAACACGTCTTCGGCCACACGCCACCGGCCTCTATCTCTCGCATAACAGCCGCCCTGCTTTCATGTCCACGACCGCTTTCGACCTTCCGATAACCGGCCTGCTCATCACCGACGTTCGTCTGGCGGAAGGCACGCGCGTCGACGTCTCAATCGCCGCCGGCCGCATCGCCGCGCTCGGTCCCGACCTGCCGCGCCAGCCGGACGTGACCGTCGAGGACGGCACCGAGGCATTGCTGCTGCCGGGTTTTGTCGAAGGACATACGCACCTGGATAAAACCAACTGGGGCTTGCCATGGTATCGCAACGAGGTCGGCCCGAAGCTCACCGACCGCATCGAAAACGAACGGCGCTGGCGAGCGCAAAGCGGACATGACGCGGGACAGCAATCGCTCGCGCTCGCCCGCGCGTTCATGCAGGCGGGCACGACGCGCCTGCGCACGCACGTCGATATCGACACCGATGCTGGGTTGCGTCATCTGGAAGGCGTGCTTGCCACGCGCGAAACGCTCGGCGACGTGCTCGACATGCAGATCGTGGCGTTTCCGCAATCGGGTGTGCTTGGCCGGCCAGGCACCGAAGCGCTGCTCGGCGAGGCCTTGAGTGCAGGCGCCGATGTGCTCGGCGCGCTCGACCCCGCGTTGATCGACGGCGACCCGGTGGCATCGCTCGATCTGACCTTCGATCTCGCGCAACGGCATGCGAAGCCGATCGACATCCATCTGCACGAGCCGGGCGAAATCGGCGCGTTCACGCTCGGTCTGCTGCTCGACCGGGTTGCGGCGCTCGGCATGCAAGGGCAAGTGGTGGTCAGTCATGCGTTCTGTCTCGGTGCATTACCCGAGCGCGAACGCGACGCCTTGCTCGAACGGCTGGCCGATCTGCGCGTTGCGTTGCTCACCACCGCGCCGCCATCGACAACCGTGCCGCCGCTCAAGGCCTGCCTCGAAAAAGGCGTGACATTGTTCGGCGGCAACGACGGTGTGCGCGACACATGGACGCCATACGGCTCGCCCGACATGCTCGAACGCGCAATGCTGATCGCAATGCGCTACGGCCTGCGCCGCGACGACGACCTCGCCATCGCATTCGACTGCGTGAGCACCACCGCCGCGCAGGCCTGCGGATTCGCCGACTATGGCTTGCACGTGGGCGCGCGCGCCGACCTCGTGCTGGTGGATGCGGACACGGTCGCGCATGCGCTCGTCGCCCGGCCGCCGAGAAAGCTCGTGGTGTCGCACGGCCGCATCGTCGCGCGCAGCGGGGCACACGCAAGCCACTAAAAATGCGCGTGGCAATGGCCGGCTTCAATTTACACGGCGGCGTACACACCGACCATCGTCGTGAACCCGTCAAGACGTTTGAGCCGCCTGCTCCAGCGTCTGAATGCCGGATAGTCGATCGATTCGATCTCCGCTTCATCGAGCAGCGCCACCGGCACGAAGCACGCAATGTCGGCGATGGTCGGCCTTGAAGTCGCGCACACGAACGGTGTGGCCGCGGCTTCATTGAACCATAAGGTTTCATCCAGCACGCGCAGCAAGGTTCTGGATTCGTTCGTTCCGATGTCCGGCAGGCGGCGAGGCGCGGACTGCGCATGCAACACGGCGTCGCGCAGCGGAAAAACCATAGCGCTCAACTGCGCGGCAAATCCGAGCCAGTTCTGAATCCGCGCGAGTTGCAGCGGGTCATCGAGCGGCAACCAGTGGGCTTGCCCGCTGGCGGCATCGCCATAACGCCGCGCGAGATACACGAGAATCGCGTGCGCATCGTGCAGCAACGCGCCGTCCGCTTCGAGCACCGGGAGGCGACCCAGCGGACTCATCGCGAGAAATTCCTGAGTACGATTCTGCCGCGACGGATAGAGCTCGATGCGCTCTCTCCGATACGGCACACCGAGCAGGCCGAGCATCAGGCGGACCTTGTAGCTGTCGCCGCACAGCTCGTCGTCGTAGAGTTTGAGCATGGCGGCCTCAGAGATCGAGCGTCAGCGTGCTGGATACCGCGCGCGATACGCACACCATCATGCAATCACCGGCAGCCTTCTCCGGCGGCGTCAGAAAATCGTCGAGGTGCAACGGCGTGCCTTGCAGCACGCGCGTCCGGCAGGTGCCGCACACGCCCTGCTCGCATGAACTCGGCACCTCGACGCCGTGCGCGCGCAGCGCATGCAACACGGTGACATCGGCAGCGACGTTCACTGTCTGTCCGTTGCGGGACAGATGAACAGTAAAGGCGCGATTGGCCTCGTGATGTTCGCCGGAATACACCGCAGTTCCCGAGCCGGACGACAGCACGGAAACCGGTTTCGATACCGACTGTTGCAAGACAGCCGGTTGCCCAGGTGTCGATCTCACGAGACTCCACGCGTCTGGTTGCGGCATGTCTGCAATGTCATGGCGATTTACGCGTTCCTGATATGCGGACTGCTGCTCCAACGCGTCGCGCAACGCGTTCAACCGTTGCTGATGATGCCGCAGCACCGCAAGACGCTGGTTCGCGGCAAACGGTCCGAGCGCGATGCCGTGCAGATAGGTCCGCCCTTCGCGCGCGGGCTGCACGAGAAATACCACGCGATGCGCGGCTTCGTCGAGTTGCTCGATCATCACGGCGTGAGGCGCGACCTCGAACGCGACGCAGTCCGATGTTTGCCATGCGTCGAAGCCCGTGTAGTCGAAGCGGTAGTCGGCCAGCGCATGCTGCACGGTGTCGCTCGCGGCATCGATCGCGACGGCGCGTAAACGGACCGGTTGCGCAGGCGCGGCACCAGGCGAAGCCTCGTTCTCCAGTTCCTCGATGGGCGTGAACGGGGGCAATTCGCCGGGCAACGTCAGACACGTCCACACGAATCCATACCGTACCTGCACCGGCCACGTCTGCACCGCCACGGCTGGCGGCGGCGCTTGCGGATGCGCCGGCACGAAGCGGCACGCGCCGCTCCCCGTGCCGAACTGCCAGCCGTGATACTGACACTGCAACGCGTCGCCGCGATGATGTCCGAGCGAGAGCCGCACGCCGCGATGCGGGCAGCGGTTTTCCCACACGTTGACGGCGCCGCCTTCGGCTCGCCACACCACGAGTTCGTGACCTGCCAGCTCGGTGTGATAGATAGCGCGCTCGTCGAGTTCGTCGACGCCGCACAAGGCAAACCATGCCGACTCGACGACATGATGCTTATCGGCCATGAGTCGTCCCGTAGGTCACCTGTTGAGCCGACAACCAACGCCGGTACGCCACCGACATCGCGTCGGCCCGCACCGGGTGCTCGTCGCCCGTGCCGAGCGGCAAACGCTTCGGCACCTGATTGACCAGAATCTTGATGTCCTGTGCGAAGATGGTCTGCTGAAAACCGCGCAGTTCGTCGTCGCTGCTGGTGTCGTCGAGATAGCTCATCACCGTGTGCGCCACGCACCAGTCTTCGTCGAGCGGTTGCACGAAGAGCGCGATCACGTCGAAGCGCTCGGGCTGCGGCGGACACGTCTTGTACAGAATCGCGCTATACGGCCGCGCGACGCGGTACACGTAATGCACGTCGAGCGCCGTGCCGGCGGTCATGGCCGCGCGCGGCTGATAGAAGCGGCAGTCGTGCGCGTACAGTTCGCCATTCTGTTCGTCGCGCTCGATCCGGTACGGCGCGACTTCCGTATAGGGTTCGACGCCGAGATAGCCGGTATGCACGAACGGGAAATGGCCCATGTCGAGGAAGTTTTCGACCGCTCGCAAACCGCTCACATGCACGCGAAATGCGCCCGCATGCAGCAGACGGCGATCGGCTTCGTCGGCTTCGGGAATCGCGAGAATGTCGCGCTGCGGCTCTCCGAGGCAGACCCACAGCACGCCATATCGCGCCTGCACGCGGCATGGCGCATGATTGTCGTGGCGCCACACGCTATAGCGCGCTGACGGTTGTGCGCCGGCAACGTTCGCCGCGCGGATGCCGAGGTCGATACCGAGCAGGCGCGTGTTGCTGGTGGCATCGGAATCACCGAGCGCACCGAGCGCGGCCACCGGATGCCAATCGTTCCAGATGACCGCGTCGCGAGCGGCGCAGTCTGCCGTATCCGTCGTATCTGGCATCGTATCTGGCGTCGTGTCTGATGTACTCGCCGTACTCATCGTGGCCCGCTCCGTCATTGCGCAATACTGCCCTGGACTCCGTCGACGAACCAGTTTATCCGGTTCGTGTCGTCCGCGGATAGCGCGGCACCCGCGGCCACGCGCAGCTTGCCGCTCTGATCCTTCAACGGCCCGGCAAACGGATCGAGGCGGCCCGCGACCAGCGCAGCGCGTTTCTCGGCCAGCGCGCGCTGCGCATCCGCGGGCACGACCGACGTATTCAGGTTCACCAGATCCGTGATGCCTTCTTTCACGCCCCAGTACACCGGCTTGTTGGTCCACGTGCCGCGCCGCACTTCGTCGATCGCTTTGGTGTAGTAGATGCCCCAGTCATAGGCCACCGATCCGAGATGCGCATGCGGCCCCCAGCGGCTCATATCCGAATCCCAGCCGAACGCATAAACCTTATGCTGCTCGGCCACGGCCATCGTCGCGGTGGAATCGGTGTTCTGCATCAGCACGTCGGCGCCGAGTCCGACCAGCGTCTCGGCCGCCTGCCGTTCCTTGCCCGGATCGAACCAGCTGCTCACCCATACCACCTTCACGACCGTTTGCGGCGCCACCGAACGCGCACCGAGCGCGAACGCGTCGATATTGCGGACCACTTCGGGAATCGGCACCGAGCCGACAAAGCCGAGCACATGCGATTTCGACACATAGCCGGCGACGACGCCCGCCAGATACGCGGACTCGTACACCTTGCCGTTGAAATTGCCGAGATTGGGCGCGCTCTTGTAGCCGGAGCAATGCAGAAACACGGTGTCCGGGTAATCGCGCGCAACGCGCATCATCGAATCCATGTAGCCGAACGACGTGCCGATCACCACCTTGTCGCCCTTCGCCGCCCGGTCGCGAAACACGCGCGCGGCATCGGCATTCTCCGGCACGTTTTCGACGCGCGTCACCTTGACCTGCGAACCGAACTGTTTCTCCGCGGCGCCGATGCCGAGATCGTGTGCGTGCGTCCAGCCCGCGTCGCCCGGATTGCCCAGGTAGACGATCGAAACGTCCAGTGGCGCGTCGCCGGCGGCGGCGCGAGCGGGCATGCCGGACGTTGCGAGCACAACGAGCGACACCGCGGCCAGCGCGTGACTCGCGAACCGAGCGACACGCGCAGCAGATTTGAAGCGCGCCGAAAACAGGCGGCCGAAGCAGGAAAATCGGATCATGGCGAGGTTCCGGTAGTGAGCGAATGGAAAAGGGAAGATGCGCTGGACTCGGCGGAATCGATGCCGATGCTCGCGAGCGTTTCGCAGACCAGCGTTGCGAGTTCGGCGGGACGCGCCAGTTGCGGGACATGACCGCAATCGATCGAGCGCACGATCGCGCCGGGCACGAGCGCCTGCATCCTGCGTTGCAGCGGCAACAGCACCGAGCGATCGCGCAGCGCCTCGACATAGATGCGCGGCACGCGGCCAAAACGCTCCGCACTCAACGTGGTGACAACCGTACGGCCACTCTCCTGCTGCGGCGTGAGCTTCGCGGCGGCGCGCCGTGCGGCATCGGGCGGACAATCGTGCAGGAAGATGTCGAGCGCGGCATCCACGGGCACGACCGTGGCCGAACCGTCTTCGCTCCACTGCAGATACGGCGCGATACCGCTCGCGTCAGGCACGTCGGCGACGCTGGCATCCACCAGCTCCGCGTAGCCCATGCCGGCCGGCAGCATCATGCCGGCCACGTAGACGAGGCAGGCGATACGCTCGGGCAATGCCTCGGCCAGTTGCGAAGCCGGCACGCCCGCGCCGCTGTGCGCAACCACGACCACCGGGCCTTCGAAGGCGGCGAGCGCCTGCGTCAACGCGTCGACATAGGTTTGCAGCGAGACCACGAGGCCAGCGTCGCGTGACGGATGCGCGCCGTTGCCGGGCAGATCGACCGCCCTCGCCGTCCAGCCGCGCGCGGCCAGTTCCGGCAGCCAGGCGTCCCATGCCCAGCTGCCCTGCCACGCGCCGTGAATCAGCAGCATGCCCGCTGCGTGCGTACGGGCCGGCGTCATCCGTAGGTTCTCCGGTAGCACGCTTCCAGATGATCCGCGACGGTGATCGGCGGATACTTCGGCGCCTCGCCCTCGTCCGTGCAACCCGGCAGGCAGGTGACCATGTAGTCGGGGCGTCCGGTGAAGAAGAACGGCATCGAATAGCGCTCGCGACCCGATGCGTTGACCACGCGATGCAGCGTCGAGCGATAACGGTCGTTGGTCCAGCGCGCGATCAGATCGCCGAGATTGACGACGAAGGTGCCCGGCAGCGGCGGCACATGAATCCAGCGCCCCTCGCCGTCCTGCACCTGCAAGCCGCCGTTGCCGTCCTGCCAGAGCAGCGTCAGGCAGCCGAAATCGGTATGCGCGCCGCAGCCTTTCTGATCGGGCAAGGCCTGCGCGGGTTGCGGCGGATAGTGCAGCAGACGCAGCGTTCCCATTGCGTCGTCGCAGAACGGCTCGAAATAATCCTCCGGCAAACCGAGCGACAGCGCGAGACCGCGTGTGAGGCGCGTGGACAGATCGAACATCGCGGCGAAATACGCTTCCATTGCCGGACGAAAACCGGGCGACTGCGGCGGCCACTGGTTCGGCCCGCAATTGAACGCACGCGCCACCACGCGCGGATGATCGGGCGGCAATTCGTTGCCGATATAAAAGCCCTCTTTCAGATCGGGCGGCGTCCCTGCTTCCAGCACCTGGCCGCACAACGGCTCGTAGCCGCGATTGCAGAACGACTGCGCCTTGTCCACGAGACGCTTGTCGGCGTCGTCCAGCGAGAAGAAACGCTCGGCTTCGGCACGGGCCGCGTCGATCAGCTCAGGCGCGACGCCGTGACTGGCAATGTAGAAAAAGCCCGTGTCGATACAGGCGGCATGCAACGCCGCGCCGACCGCCACGCGTTGCCGCGGATCCTCGCTCGCGAGCCCGGCCACGTCGACCACAGGCAAACTGGTATGCAGCACCGCTCGAGCTGACAGCACTTCGGACATCTCTGGCTCCTTTGAACACGTCTTTGAACCCGTTGCCGACGAGTCTAGAGCGTGGCAGGCGTACAAAAAAGCGCAGAAAAAAGTGCATGCTGATGCCGTTTCGGCATCATTGCCGGTTGCCGGTTGCCGGTTGCCGGTTGCCGGTTGCCGGTTGCCGGATCAGACGGCCGGCTCGTCGTCCTCGCGCTCGGCGATGGCTTCGGTGAGCAGGCGCACGAACGCGTCCAGCGCGGGCGTCAAGGTCCGGCCGGCGCGCGCGTAGGCGCCCAACTCGGAAACCAGCGGGCGCGGTGTGCGCAACGGTATGTGCACCAGTGTGCCGTCGGCAAGATCACGTTCCAGCCCGAGGCGCGTCTGAAACCCCACCCCGCGCCCGCGTGCCGCCATACGCCGCATCAGCTCGATCGAATCGCTTTCGAGCACGGTTTGAAGCGGCTTGGCGTAGTGGCGAATTAACGGTTCGAGCAGGCCGCTGATCGACAGTTGCGCGTTGCCGAGAATCAGCGGGTAACGCGCGCATTGAGCGAAGGTCACCGTGGACTCGCCCGCGAGCGGATGCGTGGCGGCAACGATTGCGCCCAACTGGAAGCGTCCCACCGCGAGTTGCTGCAAGTCGCCGGTGCGCGGCAGCGAGAACGCGAGGCCGAGGTCTGCGTCGCCGTCGAGAATCGCGCGGGCAATCGTGGCCGAGCCTGCCGTATGCACCTGAAAACGGATTGCCGGGTAGCGCGTCAACATGCGTTCAACCAGGTCGGGCAGAAAACTCGAATTGAGTCCCTCTACCGTGACGATACCGATCTCGCCGCGACGGATTCCGCGCAGCGCATCCATTTCGCTTTCGAAGCGGCGCGCATCCTGCAGCACGGTAATCACATGGCGAGCGAACACTTCGCCGGCGGCGGTCAGCGCGAGCCCGGAGGCGAGGCGCTCGAAGAGCGGCGTGCCGACTTCGGCTTCGAGCTTCAGCAATTGCCGGTTGACCGCCGACGAAGCCACATGCAATTGCCGCGCGGCTTCACGAATCGAGCCGCAGCGGCGAATCGCATCGAAATAGCGCAGGGACCGTGCGTGAATGTGCCAGGCGAGCGTGTCGGCGGGGGCGGGTTTCGGCATGTCGGAGGGTGAGGTGGCGTCGAAATCGAAAGCCACCACCTTACCCCATCAAAAACGCTCATTCCGCCAATCCCACTGCCATGTAGAGATAGATGCTACATCTGCGCACTTGCATCGTGCTGCAATGTATCCGGCCGCGTCATGCCTCTCATCATTTTCGCCGGTTAATCGTTAGCAACTGGAGTTCAGGAAAAAATGACGACATCATCAGTGGGCAACTCGACGTTCGCGGTTCCGGATGGTACGGCTTCAATCGTTCCAGCGCCCTCGGACACAGTATCGAACAATCACGAAGTGCCGGGCCGTCCACGAGCCCCTTCTCCAACTACTCATGCAAAAGCCGCCGCCGCATTCTCGCATCAGACTTTCCGCGAAGGGCTTGGGGCACCGGCCTCTTTGCCGGACAAGGCGGCGCCGGGCATTCGTACCCTGGATCGTCTATCGCGTTCGACTCTTCCTGTAAAGGCCGATTCCGCGCATGCACTCGCCGCATCGGGACTGAACGTCAGCGGCTCCAGCCTCCCGTTTGCAAACAGAGGCGCGAGAGCGTTACAGGCTGGGTCCACTGGCCAGGCCACGCCAACCTCCGGCACACTGCCAGGCGCGAGCATCGAAGAGTTCGACCGGCTGAACAAGAACTACGACACCCAGGAGGGCTACCTCCCCCGCAATAGCGAGGCCAACGCCGCGATTGCACAAAAAATCGAAGATGGCCTCCAGCAGGAAATGACCGGCTATCCCCCTCAGGTGATCCAGTTCCAGCAACGACAAACGCATCTGCAGGGCATGCTCGCCGAACTGCCCGACAGTGAGCGGCAGTTTTACGGCGGTGTGATTGCGACATTAAGCGCGGCTTTTCAGTTGGAAACCAGCAACGACAAACGCTACGCGATCGAACAGAAATTGACCGGACTGGAGAACGCCGTTCGTGACGAAGCGAACCGCGTGCGCAACGATCCTGTCGACCGTGTATTGAGCCAGTTCAACCCGCCTATGGGAGTGGCCTATCTGAACAAGGAAGATCGGGAAAGCGTCGACGGCCTCGATAAATTGCGCGACGACTTCTTCGACGCAGAGAATGCCGACGAACGGGAAGAGATATTCCAGGAGGCCAGTGGACTCAAGGGGATATTGCAGGAACGAATCGCTGCCGAAGTCGACAAACGCCAGAGGGTGAAAAACGCCCAGTGGAAAGAAGCCAATGGTGAGGTCGATCGCATCCTCGATGAAGCGCAGAAGCAGACCGACCCGGCAAAACGCTACGAACTGCTGGGCCGTCAACTCTTTCAGACCACCCCTGGACAGGACGAGTTGAAGGACAAGGTCGTTCTGGCCTTCACCCAGCGCATGCATGAATCGCGCGAACTGCGCGACAAGCTCGACACCTGGCATGATCAGGTCAGCGGCCCGCTCAATGCTCACTCCGTGGGCGCTGCCAAAAGATATACGGACATTCTCAAGGATCTTCCGCCGGTTAGCGGCGACTACGTGCGCGATCTCAGCGACCGCTACACCGCAGTCCTTAAGGACGCCAGCTACAAGGACTACTCCATCACGCCGGCCGCTCGTGCGGAAAAACTCGCCGGACAGGTGCTGGAAGGCATCGACCGCGTGCTTCTGGGTCTGACGCCTTTGGCTCCGCTCGCCGACCTCCTGCCTTCCGCACTACCGGACAATGTCCGCATGGGTCTCGATTATGGCTCGGCGTTTCTAGGCATTCTGGGTGGAGAAGTCCTGGGTGCTGCCAAAGAGATCAGTCTTGCAGGCAATGCCATTTCCGGGGCGGCCAGAGACGCCGAAGCTGCCAGCATGGCCGGCAAAGGCGGCAGCACATCGGCCCGAGACTTCGTTCAGGCTGCGGGGCAAGGCGTCGTCAAAGCGGGCGAGGCGGAGTCCACCTTGAACCCCGAAACACGCGCCACCGAGCGAGCACTCGCGGAAAAGACACTCGCCGAAACGGGCCCCGCGGTCGATTTCACCAGCCAGCTCGCGCATCAAAGCGTGGCCAGCGACCTGTATGGGTCGCTTGAGACCTATGCCGATCCGGACGTTTCGATCAAAGATCTGCGGCCGGCAGACAAGTCGGGCATCCGCCTCGATGCCAAAGGCGACAGGTATATAGAACTGCGCGGCAAGGCTTATCACGTTCGTTACGACAAAGACTACGAAAGCTGGCGAGTGTTCAAAAAAGGCATCGATCTGAAACCCCAGTATTCCGTCCGTCTGAATGACTTGACCCAAAAGTGGGAACTCAATACTGATACACCCGCGGCTGGCGGAATGTCGAAAATCGACGACAAAGTGCGGAGCCAAATTATCCGGCTTCTGAATGAGGGAGAACTGACGAGGGGCGGGATAGCCAGGAAATTGGGCATCAGTCCTACGCCGGTAGCAAAAGTCGCGAGAGAGGAAAATATCGCGTTGTTGGCGGCTGATTCTCTGCGCAGATTGCCACTCACGCCAGCGACGCGGCAGGAAGTTATCGATCTGTTAAAGCAGGGGCAACTGTCGCGTACGCAGATTGCCAAGCAATTCGACATAGCGCGTAGCACGGTGAACAAGATCGCCAAGGACAACCAGATCCCTCCCAAGGGTAGCTACCGCTCGTCAGTCAGTCGGGATATCCGGCACGAGGCGGTCGTGTTGTTAAAGAAGGGGGAGCTGTCCTGCTCACAAATAGGAAAGCAACTTGGCATAGCTACTGCGACAGTGCTCAATATCGCCAGGAAAGACAACATCCCTATTTCGGCCGCCGCTTCGCTTCGCGCGCTAAAAATCACGCCGGGAACGCGCCAGGAAATCATCAGACTGCTAGAGGACGGTGCCATGACACAACGCGCGATAGCCAATCAGGTCGGCGTAGCCACAGAAACCGTGCGTAACATCGCCGCGCGGGAAGGCATACGTGCGCCCGTACCCAGAAACCTCACGCCCGGCCAGATAGATCAGGTATTTGCCTTGAAAGACCAAGGGAAACCGACTCGCGAAATCGCCAGCATAGTCAAACTCTCTGAGAGGAAAGTTCGGGACATTTTCGCAAACTACAACGCCAATACCTACAAAAGGTCGTGGTGGAATACGACGCCGGAAAATCGGACCTCGGCTATTCAGCAGCTGGATGCAGGCACTTCCCCTAAAGACGTTGCCAGGAATCTGGATCTCCCGCTGGAAACCGTGCGGGGGATTGCCAATCAGCACCGCATGGCGAGAGACTCATTGGCCGGCGAGCTGCTGGCCGAAGGAAAATCAGCCGACGAGGTAGCTCGCTCGCTAGGCATGTCTTCCAGCTACACGAAAGGTCTGGCCCGACGTATCCCGGAAGGCAGCCACGACATCCGCTTCACCGCCAAAGATCGGGAGGCGGCCATGGATATGTTCGAGAAGGGTTACACCCGAGAGGACGTCGCCACGAAACTCGGTATCTCGCCGTGGAAATCCCGTAGTCTTGCTAACGAATTCCGCAAGAAAACCATGGATTCCTTGACGCCGCAACAACTTGACGACATCCTTCGGGCGCTTGACAGTTGGAATTACAGCTTCACCACCGGCGATCTGGCTCAAGCGACTCATTTGCCGGAGAATACGATAACGGTCGTCGAGCAGGAATATGCGGGCGGCTTCTTTATTTCGCGCCCGCGATCTCCCCAAGCTGGGCCCTCCCGGGCCGATTTGCCCTCGCCAACTCATCATCAGGAATGGGTTCCGCCGCTTTCGGAAGACGAGGAAATTCAGGCCATGCGTGCGATGGACGAAGGCCTCAGTCTGAAGGACGCCGCCGCTCGGATCAATCAGCCTTATGCGGCCATTGCGCGACTGTATGAAGAGGATTTACCGCTTGTCGCACCGAGGGACGATCTCATCGAGGCTCCGCCGACGGAACATCCGCAACCGGCAACGACCGCGTTCAG
The DNA here is from genome assembly GCF_031570135.1 of Paraburkholderia sp. USG1. Lineage (NCBI taxonomy): Bacteria > Pseudomonadati > Pseudomonadota > Betaproteobacteria > Burkholderiales > Burkholderiaceae > Paraburkholderia > Paraburkholderia sp. USG1. Next base: position 40,119 of record NZ_JAMWXW010000034.1, read on the forward strand.
CGAAGAGGACAAGGTCGAAATCCGAAATCTTGCACAACGCGATGGTCTGAGCGCATCATTCATCGCCAACCTGTTCAATGCGCCGCTGGAGGACATTCAACGGGTCTTGAGCGCGCATTCCTGAGCTCCTGTACAAAACGGGGAAAGCGCGTGCCGGATGGTTCAGCCCCATGCCCTCATGGCCGCTCGCCGCGCGCCAACCTCGCCTCGATGTCGTAGACCACCGGCATCAGATCCGCGACGCTGTCGATCACATAATGCGCGCCCGCCGCCTGGAGCTTCTGGATCGCGGCGTTGCGACGCCATGCGAATTCATCCGGCGCTAAAGCCTTGACGTCGTATTCGGCCATGCCGAACGCATTGCCGCTCACCGCGACTCCGACCGTCCACGTGCCGCCATTGATTCCCTCTTCAATGCCGACCTCGGTGTCGTCGACCTTGATCGCTTCCTTCGCGCGCCAGACGCCCAACTCCGGCAATGTCCTGTAGATCATGTACGGCGACGGCCGCCCTTCCGGCGTATCGCCGGTGCACACGATACTGTCCGGTGAAAACCCCTGCGCCGCCGCGCCCGGCACGATCTCGGCCATGATCTCGCGCGTATAGCCGGTGGTCGTGCCGATCCGGATATCGTCGCCGCGCAGCGCGCTCGCCACCTCGGCCACGCCTGGAATCACCGAGCTATAGCTCGCCGCGACCGCGATGTTCTTCGGCACGAACACGTCGTACACGGCGTCGATATCCGCTTCATCGGGCGTGTGCCCGTACTTGTCGGCCCATGCCTGCGCGACGCGGGGCAGCGCCATCAGCGCCGCGATATGCGGGCGCTTGGCCATGCCCATCGGGCCGCGTGCTTCGTCGATCGTGATGGGCACGCCGAACTGCCCGAATGTCTCCACAAAGGCGCCCATCGGCGCCAACGAACCGTAATCGACCACGGTGCCGGCCCAATCGAAAATCACCGCTTTCACGTGTTTCATTGACTTCTATCCTTCGGAGGTTCCAAAGCTCGCGCAGCGTGCCGCGCGTTTTTCATGACGTGCTGTCCGCGTGACCGCTACCCGGCCCACGCACCGCACGGCCAGACACGGTTCTTCAGGCCGCCTCGGCCAACGTCTTGCGCTCTTCGAGCGCCGCGGCGGGCGGCGCGGCATGCGCGACGTTCATCGTGCGCAGCGAGCTGGCGCACGCCTCCACCACGCGGCGCATCACGTGCTCGTCCACCTGCCCGATGCAGCCGATACGGAAGCTGTCCACCACCGTCAACTTGCCTGGATAGATGATGAAGCCCTGCTGCTTCATCAATTCATAGAAGGTTTCGAACCTGAACGATGGATGCGCGGGCGCAAAAAAAGTCACGATGATCGGCGAGCGCCAGCGTGCATTCAGCAACGGCTCGAAGCCGAGTTCGCGCATGCCGGCCACGAGCACGTCGCGATTGTTCGCGTAACGCGCGAGGCGCCCGGCCTGTCCGCCTTCGAGCTTATGCAGACGCAGCGCTTCGATAAACGCGGCCACCGTATGCGTGGGCGGCGTGAAGCGCCACTGGCCGGTGCGATTCATCACGTCCCATTGATCGTAGACGTCGAGCGCGAGCGAGTGACTGCGGCCCTTCGCTTCCTGCAACGCACGCTTGCGCGCGATCACGAAGCCGAAACCGGGCACACCCTCGATACATTTATTCGCCGACGACACGAAAGCCTCGCAGGCAATCTCACGCACGTCGAGCGGCACCGCACCGAAGGCGCTCATCGAATCGATCAGCAGCTTGCGGCCTTTCTTCGCGGTGGCGGCGGCGATCTCTTCGAGCGGATTGAGAATGCCCGAACTGGTTTCGCAATGCACGGCGACCACATGCGTAATGCGCGAATCGGCGTCCAGCATGCGTTCTATTTCAGCACCGCGCGGCGGCAAATAATCGCCCTTGTCCAGCACCGTGCAGGCGCGGCCGAGATAGCCGAGCGTGGTCGCGATGCGCTTGCCGTATGCTCCGTTGGCGAGCACGAGCGCGTGAGCGTCGCGCGGAATCAGGCTGCCTAGCATTGCTTCGACGCAATAGCTGCCGCTGCCTTGCAGCGGCACGCAGTCGTATTCGCCCGCCGTGTCGCCGGCGATTTCCAGCAGACTGCTGCGCAGCAGCGCGGTCATCGCGCGAAAATCGCCGTCCCACGAGCCCCAGTCGCGCAGCATCGCCTCTTTGGTCGAGAATGCCGTGGTGAGCGGTCCAGGCGTCAGCAGATACGGCTCGCCCCCAGGCGGCTTCGCGCACGTGAGCACGGCGGATCCTGCGGCGCTCACGGCTCGGGAACGGTCGGTCACGCTGTCCATGTTCGGCATTGCTGTTTCGGTGGCTCATTTTGGTAACTCACACAGTACAGAAACGCGTTACATCGGTAAAATCGATATAATCGATAGAGGTATCGCAATAACTTATACCTCAGTGAGGCACACGTGCAATACGCGCAATTGCGAGCGTTTCATGCGGTCGCGGAACATGGCGGGTTTTCCAAGGCGGCGCAGGCGCTTTCGCTCACCCAGCCGGCCGTGTCGGATCACGTGCGGCGGCTGGAACAGGATTACGGCGTCAAACTGTTCGAGCGCGGGCCGCGCGGCGTCGAGACCACGGAACTCGGTCTGCGTCTTTTCAGCGTGACGCGGCAGATGCTCAGTTGCGAGCGCGACGCGCGGCAACTGCTCGAATCGGCGGCCGGCCTCGAATCCGGCTCGCTCTCGCTGGTGGCGGACGCGCCCGATCTGGCGGTCGCGCTGATCGGCGCGTTTCGCAAGCTGCACCCCGGGATCGTCGTGACGCTGTCCATCGCCAACGCCGCGGATTGCATGCAGCGCGTGCTATCGAGCGCCGTGGACGCGGCCATTACCGCCGCACCGCAAGTGCATAGCCGGCTGGAAGCGCGCGTGTTGCGGCGCGATCCGCTGGTGGCAATGGTGCCGGCGAGCTACCCGGTGGCGAAGAAACGCAAGCTGAGCTACGCGGAACTGGTACAGCAGCCGATGATTTTCCGCGAGGCGCAATCCGTCACGCAGCAGTTGCTCGAGATCGAACTGGTGCGTGAATCGCTGCAAGTGGAACCGGTGATGTACGTGGACGGCCGCGAGGCGCTCGAAGAAGCGGTCGCGCAAGGCATGGGCGTGGGGGTGATTGCACGCGCCGAATTCAACGAATCGCGGCGGATCAGAATGATTCCGTTGCAGGACTGTCGGGTGCAGATGATCGAATCGCTGACGCGGCTCGCCGAGCGGCCCGGATCGAATCTGCTGGACGCGTTGTTTGCGGTGGAGTTGACGAAGCCGGCGCCGGCCACCTCCGCTCGATAAAACGGACAGCCGCCCGCCGGGCGCAGCCTGCGGGCGGCTTTCTTCATGCCGCGCGAGATGGCGTGACGCTATCCGCCCGCGCCACCTGCTTTCGCGTCGCGCTGCTTAACGCGAGCCGCCGCTCGCAATCAGGCTTTCTCCGGTCAGCCAGCGCGCGTCGTCGGAAGCGAGGAAGGTGACGACATCGGCGATATCGTCCGGCTGGCCGATGCGGCCGAGCGGCGTCGTGCTGACCGCCCACGTTTCGAAATCGGAACCGAGAATGCCTGCGGTATGGGTGCCTTCCGTCGCAACCATGCCCGGATTCACGGAGTTGACGCGGATCTTGCGCGGGCCGAGTTCGCGTGCGAGCACACCGGTAATGCCGTCCACCGCGCCTTTGGTCGCGGTATAAACCGCGCTGCCCGGCGGCGTGATGCGGCTCACCACCGAGCTGATGTTGACGATGCTCGCGCCTTCACCCAAATGCTTGACCGCGGCCTGCGTGGTCAGCAGCAGACCCAGCACATTCACGTTGAAGTGCTTATGGAAATGCTCTTCGGTGATTTCTTCGATCGGCGCGAATTCATACACGCCCGAGTTGTTGACGAGAATGTCGAGGCGGCCATACGTTTCCACCGCGGCATCGATAATGCCTTGTGCGTCCGCTGCTTTGGACACGTCGCCTGCCACGGCCACCGCCTTGCCGCCCGCGGCAGTAATCGCCGCGACCACGCTCTCCGCACCCGTCTTGCTCGACGAATAGTTCACCACCACGGAGGCACCCTGGGCCGCCAATGCCTTGGCGATAGCCGCACCGATACCTTTCGACGCGCCGGTTACCACCGCAACTTTACCTGTGAGCTTGCTCATGATCGATTCCTTTAAATGGGATTTGCGCCGGTGCTGTCGCGAAGATTCGCGGGCTGCATTGGAAATCCAGTGGCGCTGTCACTGGTGACAATGTAGGCAGGTTGAGCAGGCGGATAAAGCGGCTGGAGGCGAACAGATACGTCGGTTGAGCCGAACAATCGGTGGATGCGTGCTACGAATGGCTGAAAGGCTTGCTGCGGGAAGCGGTGTCATCCGCCGGATCGAATGGATGGATCGCTAGCAAGCGGGCGCATAAGCTCGCACAGAGCGCATACTGGCCTGCGCTGTCAGGCGAGGCGGTTCAGACAATGCATTGGATTCAGTCCCTACGCATCAGCATAATCTGCACGGCCACGCTGGCAAGCACCGCCAGCGCACCGAGCGTATCCAGAATAGTGGACCACACGATCTCGCTCCTTCCATGTTCGCTTTCGTCATTGCCTGATTAAACGAATGCGCGTGTCATGAATTGAATGCCCAGTCCGGGCAGGCAGAAGCCGTGATTGAAGTGATGCCCGCCATTGTCCACCTGAACGCAATGGCGCGACCGCAAGAGGCGCTAGTGCGGCATCTGGCGGAATTCGAAGCTGCGGCTCTCATACTCCGCATTACCCGATTATCAGTCAGACTTATCCGACTTATCATTTTTTATCGATTTGCCTGATTTGGTGCGGTTTCTTATCCTTGACACACAACCGCATGCGACCCGATGCATGCACCGTCCGCTCCCCTTGCCGGCAAGATCATGGAAAGAACCACCTTCAACGTGCGCGTCGACAGCGTCCGCGACGAGGCGCATGGCGTGCGCTCCTTCAGCGTGTCGCGTCTGGACGGCCAACCGTTCGACCACTACGAGGCCGGCGCGCACATCGACGTCACCGGCCCCTCCGGCGTCACGCGGCAATATTCGCTGTGCGGCGACCCGGATCATCGTGAAGCACATGTGTTTGCCGTGAAGCGCGAAGCGACTTCGCGGGGCGGCTCACGTTCGCTGCATGACGATGTCACGGTCGGCAGCGAATTGACCGTCGGTGCGCCGCGCAACCTGTTCCAGCTCGCGCAGCACGCCCGCGAACATATTCTGCTGGCCGCGGGTATCGGTGTGACGCCGCTCCTGAGTATGGCGTACCGTCTGCTCGAGCAGCGGCAGCGTTTCGCGCTGCACTATTTCGCTCGCAGCGCCGAACATGCGGCGTTTTTGCAGCTGCTTTCACGCGCGCCGTTTAGTGACTACGTGACGCTCCACTTCGGCGTTGCGCGCGACCAGCTCGATGCGGTGCTCGGCAGTTGTCTCGCGAATGCGCGCGAGGGCACGCATCTCTATACCTGCGGGCCGGCGCCTTTCATGGAACGTGTGGTGGCGATCGGCGAAACGCGCGTTGCGCCGGAGGCGATCCATCTCGAACGATTCGCGGCTGACCCGGTCTCCGCCACGAGCGCTCAGACCGCCGCGCTCGATACGTTCGACGTGCAGATCGCGAGTAGCGGCGCAACCGTGCGCGTGGACAAGGACACGACGATCGTCGCGGCGCTGGCGTCGATCGGCATTGAAGTGGATACGTCGTGCGGCGAAGGCGTCTGCGGCACCTGTATGGTCGACGTGCTGAGCGGCACACCCGAGCATCGCGACCATTGCCTGAGCAAAGCGGAACGGGCGGGCGGCAAGGTGATCTGCTGCTGCATTTCGCGCGCGGCGTCGCCGGTTCTTGTGCTGGATCTTTGACGCGCCTCGCTTTTTCACCGCCATGCCGGTTTCCACAGCGGCAGCGGCAGCGATCACGTAAGCCAACGAGGTGCCGCAATCGCGGCACCTTCGCGATCGCATGTCCTTACCGGTCGTCGTCGCGAATCGACGACGCATGCCGGCACAACGCGCGCACTTCGACATCCATATACGGAAACAGCGGCAACTGGCTCAGCACGTCGTGCAGATGCGCGGGGCTCTCCACGTCGAATACGCTGATATTCGCATAGCGCCCGGCAATCCGCCACAAGTGTCGCCACACGCCTTCCTGTTGCAGCCTTTGCGACATCGCCTTCTCATCGGCCTTCAGGCGAGCCGCGCGTTCGGCATCCATATCGACCGGCAGATTGACGGTCATTTCAACGTGAAACAGCATGCTTGCTCCTATCCCTGATCGATGACAAAAAAGCCCTGGCGGCCCGGCCGATCTCGCCGCGCAACCAGGGTTGACAGATTCATGCGGTACGTCCAGCCCTTTTCTGCCGAGAATCAGGCTTCAGCGCGCAGGCGCTCCACTTCGGCATCCGGCAGGTTGTCGCGTTCCTTGAACAGCGTGAAGTCGAAATCGATCAGCGCGAAATTGCCGTCCACGCCATACGGTTTGCCTTCGGCACCCTCGGCCTGCTTGACCGCCGGCACGAGTCCGTCGCGCGTGGCGAACGCGAAGTCGTCCCACAGATACGGATCGCCGTCGATGTTGATCTGCGTGGTCAGCTTGCGGAACCCCGGCGCGGAAACGAAAAAGTGAATATGCGCCGGACGATGCCCATGACGGCCGAGCTGATCGAGCAGCAACTGTGTCTGCCCTTGCGGCGGCACGCTATAGCCGACCGGCACGACGCTGCGGAAGCTGTACCTGCCTTCTGTGTCGGTGCGGATCGAGCGGCGCAGATTGAAGGCCGGTTGCGATTTGTCGAAGTACGAGTAGTTGCCGAGATGATTCGCGTGCCACACTTCCACGAGCGCGTGCGCCAAAGGCTTGCCGTCTTCGCCCAGCACGCGGCCGCGCATGATCAGCGTCTGACCCGGATCGGTGCCGTCGTCGAGCCGCGCATGCCCTTCGGAGAGCGGCGCGCCGGCCACGTACAACGGACCTTCGATGGTGCGCGGCGTGCCGCCTTCGATGCCGGCCTTTGCCTCCGCTTCATCCAGACGCAGATCGAGAAAATGCTCGAAGCCCAGCCCCGCGGCCAGCAGGCCGAGCTCGCCGCTCTTGCCCGCGTCGCCGAGATAGTTCAGCGCGGTCCAGAATTCGGCGGGCTGCACGTCGAAGTCTTCGATCGTATAGAACAGATCCTGCACGATCCGGTTGACGATCTGCCTGGTGCGCGGATTGCCTGCGTGGGTGGCGCTGTCGTTGATCTTCTGGAGCAACGCGTCGATAGCTTGCCTGTTCATGGGGTATCTCCTTCGTATGATGTTCTGGATGGCTAACGGATGAGCCTTCAGTTCGTGGTAACGCTGGCGCCTTTGCGCGTATCGCGTCGCAGGCGGTCGATCTTGTCCCAGTCGAGCGTAATGCCAAGACCCGGACCTTGAGGCAGGTGCAGCGCAAAATTCTCGTAGCGCAGCGGTTCGGTGAGAATTTCTTCGGTCAGCAACAACGGGCCGAACAGTTCGGTGCCCCACTTCAATTCGCCGAAGGTGCTGAAAAGTTGCGCCGAAGCCATTGTGCCCACCGCGCCTTCGAGCATGGTGCCGCCATACAGGTCGATATTCGCGGCCGAGGCGATGCCCGCCACTTGCGCCGCGCCCACGAGGCCGCCCGATTGCGCGATCTTCACGGCGAAGACATCGGCGGCACGGGCGCTGGCAATCGCGAATGCATCGGCCGGACCGTGCAGCGCTTCGTCGGCCATGATCGGCACTTGAGCGAGGTCGGTCAGACGCTTGAGGCCGGTGCGGTTTTCCGCGGCAATGGGCTGCTCGATCAGTGCCACGCCCGCGTCGGCGAAACGCCGCGCGGCCCAGATCGTTTCCGATTCGGTCCATGCCTGGTTCACGTCGACCCGCACTTCGCCGCGCCCTTCCAGCGCTTTCCTGATGGCGACGACATGCGCCACGTCGTCTGCCAGCGCGCGCGAGCCGATCTTCAGCTTGAACACCCGATGCCGCTTCGTCTCGTACACCTGCTCGGCTTCATCGATATCGCGCTTCGTGTCGCCGCTCGCGAGCGTCCACGCCACCTCCATGCAATCGCGCACACGGCCGCCGAACAGTTCCGACAGCGGCACGCCGAGGCGCTGTGCCTGCGCATCGAACAGCGCCGTTTCCAGCGCGGATTTCGCAAAGCGGTTGCCCTGAAACAGCTCGCGCAGTTTCGCCATCGCGGCGCCCGGACGCGTTGCGTCCAACCCTTTGAGCAACGGCGCGAAATAGGTGTCGATGTTGACCTTGATACTTTCCGGGCTTTCCTCACCGTAAGCGAGGCCGCCGATGGTGGTGCCCTCGCCCACGCCGACTACCCCGTCGGCGCAACGGATGCGCACCAGCACCAGCGTCTGGCAATTCATCGTTGCGACCGAGAGGCGGTGCGGACGGATCGTCGGTACGTCGACGAGAATCGTCTCCACGCTCTCGATCTTCACGGGTGTTGCTATCATTCGTTGCCCTCCTGAACTGCCTGACCGGGAGCCCCCATATTAGAAACAAACCCGCGAAGCAGTCCAACACCGATTCCGACTACTTCCATACCTTAGAGGTATGCATGGAACTTCGCCAACTCCGCTATTTCATCGCGGTCGCGGAAGAAATGAACATCACGCGGGCCGCCAATCGCCTGCACATGACGCAGCCGCCGCTCAGCCGGCAGATCCAGCAGATCGAAGAAAACGTCGGCCTGCCGCTGTTCGAGCGCGGCTCGCGGCCATTGCGGCTGACCGAAGCCGGCCGCATTTTCTATGCGCAGGCAAAGCGCCTGATCGACGAAGCGGACGAGCTCGGCCCCCTCACGCGGCGCCTCGCGCAACTGGCCGAGCGCGTCGTGATCGGCTTCGTGCCGTCGACGCTCTACGGCGCGCTGCCCGCCGTGATCCGTGCGTTTCGTGAAGCCGCGCCGCATATCGAACTCTCGCTGATCGAAATGTTCACGATCGAGCAGCTCGGGGCGCTCAAGGGCGGCCGCATCGACGTGGGCTTCGGCCGCCTGCGCTTCGACGACGCGCAACTCGCGCGCGAAGTCCTCGTCGAAGAACGGATGATTGCCGCGCTGCCGCAAGACCACCCGCTGGCGCGCCAGAAGAAAGCGCTGACACTGGCGGCGCTCGCGCAGGAAACCCTGATCGTCTATCCCAGCACGCCGCGGCCGAGCTATGCCGACCAGCAGCTATCGGCCATGCACGATCATGCGCTGGAGCCGAAGGCAATTCATGAAGTGCGGGAATTACAGACCGCGTTGGGTCTGGTCGCGGCACAAGTGGGCGTGTGTCTGGTGCCGGAAAGCGTGGAGGGTTTGCGCGCGCACGGCGTAGTGTACCGGCCGATTCCGTCAGCCAACGTTGCTTCGCCGATCATCATGAGCCGCCGTTTGCAGGACGAATCGCCGACCACCACCTTGCTCTGTTCGCTCGCACGTGAGCTGTTCAAACGGGTTTAACGCGGCCGCGCAGTCACTTCCCGTCGAAGCGCCGCACGATATCCGCCATCAGGTTGCGCAACCACACGTTGCCCTCGTCCTGATCGAAATGCTCGTGCCAGTGCATCGTCACGGCCGCGATCGGCAAGGTCACGGGCAACTCGTAGATCTGAAAATTGCCGCCGCGATTGAAAATCTGCGCAAGACGCCGCGGCAGTGTGGCGAACAGATCGGTGACGGCCAGCACGCTCGGCAAAGCCACGAAATGCGGTAGTTCCAGCGCGATATGACGCCCGACGCCCTGCGCGCGGAATTCGTCGTCGAGCGCGCGGTGGCTATGCTCCACCGAAGTGATCTGCACGTGCGAAGCATCCAGAAACGCCTTCAGGCTCAGCTCCTTCGTGCGCGGCAACCCGCGGCGCTTCCTCGTCATGCATACGTAGGTCTCTTCGAACAGCGCCTGATGCCGTGTGCGTGCGGTCAAAGTGGGCAGATTGCCGATGGCGAAATCGAGCCGGCTCGCACGCAATGCGTCTTCGATTTCCTCGACCGGCAACGGCTCGATGCGCAATCTCACGCGCGGCGCCTGCTGGTGCAAAGCCTCGCAAATGGGCGGCAGATAGGCGAGCTCGCCCGCGTCCGAAAGCGATACGCGGAACGTGCGCGTGCTTACCGCCGGGTCGAAATGTTCCGCGTAGCGCAGCGCCTCGCGCACCGTGTCCAGCGCGCGAGCCACGATAGCCGACAGTTCCAGCGCAATCGGCGTGGGCTGCATGCCGGCGCGTGTGCGGATAAAGAGCGGGTCGTCGAATAGCGTGCGCAAACGCCCCAGCGAATAGCTGATGGCGGGCTGCGACAACGCCAGCCGCTCGCCCGCCCGGGTCAGGCTGCGCTCTTCGACAATCGCCTGAAAAACGCGCAGCAGGTTGAGGTCGACTTGATCCAGCGAATTCATCAAGATATCCATGCGATTGATTTTATATTTTATTTTAGATCAATTTGACGCATATCAACGGGTCGGCGAGACTGCCCTTCATCCAACACCCCCACCTGCACAGCCATGAGCGAATCCCCGTATCAGAGCGTCGACGCGAGCGCGTTGTATCAGCGCGCGCAGTCCGATCGCGTGGCCCCGTCGCTGTACTACGACCCGGCCGTTTTCGAAGCGGAACTCGAACGCATTTTCTACAAGACATGGGTCTGGGTCGCGCACGAAAGCGAATTGCCGAATCCGGGCGACTTCTGCACCACCGCGATCGGCCGTCAGCCGGTGATCGTGGTGCGCGACAAGACCGGCGCGGTCAACGTCTTGCAGAACCGCTGCCGCCACCGCGGCGCAACCGTCTGCGAACAGCACAAGGGCAACGCGAAAGGCTTCACCTGCCCTTATCACAGCTGGACCTATGGTCTCGACGGCGCGTTGCGCGCGCTGCCGTACGGCGACGGTTACGAAGGCGTGATCGACAAGACCGAGCTGCCGCTCGCCAGTCTGCGCGTGGGCATCTATCAAGGCCTGATTTTCGCGAGCTTCAATCAGGAGATCGAGCCGCTCGAAGCATTCCTCGGCGGCGCGAAACCGTGGATCGACCTGTTCATGAAGCAAGGCGCCGGCTATCCGGTCAAGACCAACGGCGAGCATCGCTTCCGCTTCAACGGCAACTGGAAGATCCAGCTCGAGAACACCACGGATCTGTATCACTTCCCCGTGGTTCACAAGTCGTGGATGAAATCGATCGACGACGAAACCGCCGCCGCGATCACGAGCTTCATGACGAGCGACGAGGCCTTCTGCCGCTCGCTCGGCAACGGCCACAGCCTCGCGGTGCTGATGCCGGAACTCGTCGATCTCGACCACGATGACGGCGCGCCGATCCCCGAGCGCTTCGAAGAACTCGCCGCGTCGCTCGCGAAGGACCACACGCCGGACGAAGTGCGTCGTATCGTGCGCTCGCTGATGGGCGTCGGCTTCAATCTGAATCTGTTTCCGAACCTCGCGCTGTCGATGGCGTTTTTCCGCGTACTACGGCCCATTTCCGCGAACGAAACCGAGATCCGTCACGTCGCCCTCGCAATGGACGGCGGCCCCGAGGAAGCGAACCGCGTACGCCTGCGCATTCACGAACACTTCCAGGGCCCGTTCGGTTTCGGCAGTCCGGACGACGCCGAAGCGTGGGAGCGCGTGCAGCGCGGCTCGCACGCCGGCCCCGATCTGCCGATTCTGGTGAACCGCGGCCTGAATCGCGAGAGCACGGCGCCGAATGGCGAAAAAACCGCCCACGCCACGGACGAAACCGGCATGCGCGAAGCGTACGCGCAATGGCGCACGATGATGGAGCAGGCATGATGGACGACAGGAACACGCTGTTTTCGCAGAAGACTTTCACTGGCGCGATCGAACTCATCTGGCGCGAAGCGGAACTGCTGGACCGCAAGGACTATCGCGAGTGGCTGTCGCTGTGGGATCCCACGGGCTTCTACGTGGTGCCGATCGAGCACGACACCACCGACTTCGCCGCCACGCTGAACTATGCCTACGACGATCAGGACATGCGCGAAAAACGCGTGCAGCGCATGACGTCCGGCTATTCGGTATCGGCCGCCGACGCGGCCCGCACCGTGCGCACCGTGTCGCGTTTCACGCTCACCAGCGAAGCGGGCGACGAAGTCACGGTGAATTCGGCGCAAGTGATCGTCGCCTTCAAGCGCGGCAAGTCGACGCTGTTCGCGGCGGACCTCACGCATCGCATCAGTTTCGCGAGCGGAGAGCCGCGCATCGTGCAGAAAGTGATCCGCCTGATCGATTCGACCGAAGCGTTGAGCGCGATCGGCTTCCTGCTCTGAACCCCAAAAAACCAGCGAGCACGACGATGCCAAACGACACGTTTTCTCCCACAGCCGGATCGCCTCCCGTATCCGCCGCGCCGGCTACCTCGCGGACCTTGCGGCGCATCATCGTCGCCTCCGTCCTCGGCAATGCGCTCGAGTGGTACGATTTTTTTCTGTACGGCACCGCCGCCGCACTGATCTTCGGACCGCTGTTCTTCCCGCTGCACGGCGACCCGCTGCTGGGCACCCTCGCCGCGTTCGCCGGCTTCGCGATCGGCTTTCTGGCGCGGCCGCTGGGCGGCATCGTGTTCGGCCATATCGGCGACCGCCACGGCCGCAAAGGCGCGCTCGTCGTCACGCTGATGATGATGGGCGTGGCGACCTTCGGCATCGGCCTGCTGCCCACGTTCTCGCAGATCGGCTTTCTCGCGCCCACGGCGCTCGTGTGTCTGCGCGTCGTGCAGGGCGTCGCGTCGGGCGGCGAATGGGGCGGCGGCGTACTGCTGATCAGCGAAAGCGCCCCGGCCAACCGGCGCGGCTACTACGCGGCGTTCAGTCAGTTGGGCGTGGCGGGCGGCTTCGTGTTGTCGGCGGCCGCGTTCTATCTTGTGCAGCGCTTGCCGCTCGAAAGCTTCATGTCCTGGGGCTGGCGCGTGCCGTTTCTGGCCAGCGTGCTGATTTTCGGCGTGGGCGTGTACATTCGCCGACGCCTGCCCGAAAGCCGCGATTTCACCGCCGCCAAACCGAAGCACATGCCCGTGCTGACGGTGCTGCGCAATCATCCGAAGCAGGTATTGCAGGCTATGGGGCTGCGTGTCGCCGAAAACGGCGGGACGTATATCTTTCTTTCGTTCGTGCTGGTGTACGGCAAGACGATCGGCGTGCCCGTTTCGGTGATGCTCGGCGGCGTCATGATCGCCATGCTGCTCGAACTCGTCACGATCGTGTTGTGGGGACGTCTGTCGGACCTGATCGGACGGCGGCCGGTGTATATGATCGGCGCGCTCGGGCTGGTGGTGATCGCGTTTCCCGCGTTCTGGCTGATCGACACGCACCAGCCGATGCTCGTGTTCCTTTCGCTCGCGTTGGGCCTGCCCTTCTGTCACGCCGCGATGATCGGTACGCAGCCGGCATTGATGGGCGAATTGTTTCCCACGGAAGTGCGCTACTCGGGCATGGCGCTCGGTCACGAGATTGCCTCGGTATTTTCCGGCGGGCTCGCGCCGCTCGTGGCTACCGCTCTGTATGCGAAAGTGCGTGCGCCGTGGCCGGTCGCGCTGATGCTGATCGGCTTCGGGCTGATTACCGCGCTTACGCTCGTGACCATTCCTCGCAACACCAGCGCTACGCATGATTGAGTTGCGATTTACCCGCCGGCGCGACTCGATGGTCGTGACCAGCACGCGTTTCCAGGTGAAGGCGGCTGCAACCGCGCCGTCGGCGGCACGATGTTCGCAAGCGTTGCGTCGATTCCGGGCCACCTGTAGGCCACTTTCCAGTTGATCCGTCATCCTGACGATTGCGGTTGCAAGGAGCAGCGCCTCATGTCCGATACCTCAACGCCGCCGCTGCGCGTTCTGTTCTGCTGCGGCGTCACGCAGAATTTCTTCGATCTGCCGCGCGAGCAGATCGGTGAAGTCTGGCAGGCCTACGGCAAGATGCTGGCCGCCGTCGAGTCGATGGAAGGCGTCAAGGTACTCGGCATCATGGACGACGACCGCCTCACCGTGGGCCATGCCGACAATTCGCCGTGGACCTTTTACATCATGGCCGACGTGCGCGATTTCGACACCACCGTGGCCGTATGCAACCTGTATCGCACCACGCCGGTGGGCGAATACAACCTGTGGCGCTATGGGAAGATCGAAGCGCGTGTCGGCCGCGCGCTGCAAGTGCCGCCGCAACATGCCCATGCAGCCTGAGCGTGACGCCATGAACGCCACTCCCGCGACGCTTGCCATGCTGACCGAACGGCTTGCCGCGCTCGACGCCGAATCCGCGGTACGCCGCACGATGGCGCGTTATATGGCGCTATGCGACGTGCCGTGCAGCGCGCTCGAAGGCGAGTCGCTCGCCGCGCTTTTTACCGCCGACGCGATCTGGGAAGGCATCGGCCCGCAGTACGCGAGCAAGTTCGGTCGCCTGACGGGCCACAGCGAAATCCTGACGATGCTCACGCGCTATCTGCCGCCCTCGCCGCACTTCTCGGTGAACGTGCACTTTCTCACGTCGGAAACCATCGACGTGCGGGGTGCGAACGCGAAAGGCCGCTGGATCATGCTGCAGGCTTCGAGCTATGTCGATGCGCAAGCCGAACTGATCGCGGCGCGCCTGGAAGTGGATTTCGCGCCGGCCTGCAATGGCCGTGACTGGCTCATCACGCACTTTCGCACGGAACGCCTGTTCGACGCGCCGTGGCAAGTCAACGCAAGGAAACCTCAAACATGAACGAGTTTATCCAGACGCTCTCGTTAGGCGGCACAGGTCCGAACATCGCGATCAAGGACACGATCGATATCGCCGGCTATGCCACCACCGCCGCGAGTCGCGCGCTGGCCGATACGCCGCCCGCGCAGCGGCATGCGCAGGTCGTCGAGCGGTTGCTGGCGGCGGGCTGGCATATCGTCGGCAAAACGAACATGCATGAACTGGCGTTCGGCATGACCGGCATCAACGACTACACCGGCACGCCGCAGAATCCGCAGGACGCTACGCGCATTCCGGGCGGATCGTCGAGCGGGTCGGCGGCCGCGGTCGGGCTGAAGCTCGCCGACGCCGCGCTCGGCACCGACACCGGCGGTTCGATTCGCGGTCCCGCCGCATGCTGCGGCGTGATCGGATTGAAGCCCACCTTCGGGCGCGTGTCGCGGCTCGGGGTGGCGCCGCGAGAATCCACGCTCGACTGTGTGGGGCCGTTTGCACGCGACATGCACATGCTCGCTGCCGCGATGCTCGCCATTGCCGCGGATTTCGATGTGAACGCCGCGCACGCATGGCAAGGCCCGTGCAAGGTCGGTATCGTGCAGGCCGAGGCAACGGCCGACATCCTCGCAGCCGTGGCACGCGCTGCCGACACGGCCGGCTGTACCGCGCATACGCTGCGGATCGAGGGTCTCGCAGCCGCCTTCGACGCGGGCCTCACCGTTATCAATGCCGAGACTTCGCACGCGTTCGGGCACCTGGTGGCCAGCGGGAAAATCGGTTCGGATCTCGACGCGCGCCTGCGCGCGGCGGCCAACACCACCGCCGCGCAAGTCGATGCGGCGGAACAGGTGCGCCGCCAGTTCACGGCGGCGGTCGATCATGCGCTCGACAACGCCGACGTGCTGATTCTGCCCACGCTGCCCGCGCTGCCCATCACACTCGAAGAAGCGCGCAGCGGCAAGTCCGTGATCGCCATGTCGTCGCTGATCCGGCCGTTCAATCTGAGCGGGCATCCCGCGTTGAGTTTGCCGCTACCCGTCGAAGGCTCGCCGCTCAAGGCGGGGTTGCAGATAATCGGACGCAAGGGGCATGACGAGCAGGTGTGCGCAATCGCGGCGCGTTTCGAAGCCGCCCTCGCCGCTTGACGCATGCTTCAGGTCATGCCGCTCGGGCGGCGGCTGTTTTATCCGGAGCGCAAGCAATGCAGAAGAGAGTCGTACTTGTCACCGGCGCCGCGCGTGGTCTGGGCGCCGCGATTGCCACGCGCTTTCATGCGGCGGGTTACGCGGTCGCGATCGGCGATATTGCATTCGATGCAGCACAAGCCCTCGCGCGCGATCTGAGCGCAGACGGTTCCAGCGCATTCGCACTGCATCTCGACGTCACCGCGAAGGCCGCTTTCACCGCTGCGCGCGAGGCCATTCTTCAACGCTGGGGCCGTGTCGACGCGTTGGTCAATAACGCGGGCGCCTCCAGAATCGTGTCCGTGATGGACATCACGGCGGAGCAATTCGATCAGGTCATCAACGTCAACTTGCGTAGCGTGCTGTTTGGCTGCCAGGTATTCGGCCAGCATTTCGCGGACACGGGCACGGGCCGCATCGTCAACATCGCGTCGCTCGCGGGACAGAACGGCGGCTCGGCAACCGGCGCGCATTACGCGGCGGCGAAAGGCGGCGTGATCACGCTCACCAAGGTGTTCGCGCGAGACCTCGGCGCCGCGGGCGTGACCGTCAACGCCATTTCGCCCGGACCGATGGATCTGCCGGTCGTACATGAAAGCGTGGCGCCCGACAAGCTGAAGGCGATGATCGCCAATATTCCCGCGGGCCGTCTCGGCTCAGCGGATTACGTCGCCGATGTTGCCGTGATGCTGGCGGCGGAAAATGCGTACTTCGCGAACGGCGCGTGCTGGGATGTGAACGGCGGGCTGTTCATGCGCTGACGGCTGAAGCCGGCTCACATTGCTGACCGCAGGCACTCGATATTGCATGCCACCGCTGACCGCATCCTGATCCCACACCGCCATGACATCGGCTGCGAGCGATACGGTTTCTCGACGAAATCAATCGCGGCCGTCGCCGATCGGTAAGGCGGGTGACGATGCTTGGCGTGCTCAGGCTTCGCCGTCCCACTGAACGAGCAGTTCAGCGGGAATGGCCTTGACCACTTCAGCATACCGCTTGCCCACCAGCAGTTCAGCACGCCTGAGCAGCAACGGAACCGGACTGCTCGGCTCGCTTTTCTCGAACCACTCGCGAGCCTGCCTGACCAGTTCGAGCGCGGCATGGCGATCTATGGGGGCTGTGCCGGCGCCCTCGCCTGCGGACATATCAATGTCGGCTCGTACCGCCTGCGCTTCGCGTGCGGCCGGGGAATCCCGCATCGCATCTTCCACGCGTTGGTCGACGCTCGACGGGTCGACCGTCACGATCCCCGCCTTCGCTCTCGCCGTACGCACGCCGCCTGGCGCGACATGGCGGAGCAACCGCCTCAGCGTGGACAGATCCGGCGCGTGCGCGCCCAGGTGTTCACGGCCCCATGTGTCGATCGCCGTCAGGCCTGCGAAGGCCTCGTCGAAACCCGCCAGCGTTTCCTGTTGCTGCGAACGCAGATCGTCGAGTTGCCGCGTCACCGATTCCGGCGCGAGCGCATCGCTCGGGCGGGGCTGCGCAAACGCCCGTTCAATGTCGCGCATCTGAAGCCGCGTGGCGGTCGCCTTCGTCAACGCGATTTCGCGCACATCCGCGAGCAGACCGTCCGCGTCGGTCAGTGCCTGCAATGCGTTCATGCGAATTTCGAGCGCGGCCTCGCGATCCGCGTCGACGCCGGGTTGCGGGTGAATCTGATCGGGAAACGCAGCCAGCCACGCGGCCAGCAGACCCACGCCCTCGGCAAGACCCGCCGCGCCGCCGAGCCGGGTACGGCAGCGCGCAAACAGCACGGCGAGACGCATGTCCTTGCTGCGCGCCATCAAACGCCGGCAGTCGCGATCGACGTCGCTCCAGTTGACGGGTTCCGGCGACCCCACGAAATCGCCGTATTGCGCGTCCTGCCTGGCGGTCATTTTCGCCGCGAGAACGACGAATTCCGGGTCGTATTCGAGGTCGATCCCGCACGGTGCGGCAGCGTCGACCGGCGTCATCCAGTCCTGCGACGTGGCGGCCTTGATCCGTTCGGGTTTCTGGTGGGAGGGTTTTCTGCTATTGCTCATTGTTGACCTTCATTGACCTTCACACTGCGTGCCATCGGATTTTCCGCGCTACAGGACCGCGCTCAGCCCGCGCGCATTCCGGTGACGTTCAACTGACTCGTTTCCAGATCGAGCGAGCTCTGCACCATGAATTCGAGCGGATAAGGATCCATGCGGATCATGCCGCGCACCTCGAATGCCAGCACGTTGTAGTGAACGGCGGCATCCACGCCGGCAAGCGGCGCAATGCTGAGCGAATCCGATATCAGACGCGGCTCGAACTCCGTAATCGCGGACCGGATGATCTTTTCGATGTCGTCCCACTTGCGCGCCGCAGTGAAAGCGCCGGCAAGCGGCGGCACGCCGAAATTCACAGTTGACGAAGCCGCGTGCGGATGCCGCTTGCGATCGATCAGGTCTTCCATGCTGGTGGTGTTCAGCAGGAATGCCAGGTCGCGCTGAACGATGTCGCGCATCTGCGAACGGGTCACCGTGTATTCACTGGGCGCTTCGGTCAGTCTTTGCGGCGCATCGTCACGCAGACGGTCGAGCAGTGTCGGCAGCAGGTGCGCGTTTGCCCGCCGGGGCGTGGCGCCGCCCTCACGCGTCAAACGCACCTCGCGGCGCATGGCCCTGGACGCTTGGTTAAACCTGTCCATTTGTACCGTCCTGCTGCCATTCGGGTTTGTTGGCGCGGGATAGCTGCACGTTCATCGAGCCCCTTCGTGTATCACGGAATGTTGTGCCGGCAACGGGCTGTCGAGTCCCAGCGTATGGTGTTCGCGCCGCGCCAGCGCCGGCGGCAACACGCGTGCGCGCCGTGCGGCCGCGGCGAGATACTCCTGCGGTGCGAACAGAGCCAGAACTTCGGGGACTGGCTCCGGCGCCGCGAAGTCAGCCTCCTGGCCTGCCGCGAGCGGGCCAAAGAGATCCTCCATGAAACGCGCACCGGACAGGAATGCCTCGATCGAGCCGATATGCGGTGTCTGCGTGCCCGCAGGCGCTTCGTCGGGCGAAGCTGGATGCACGCCGGCCGAAAACTCCGGCTGTCCTTCCCAACCTGCGGCAAGCGAAGCATTGGGGTCGTCGAGCGCACGGCGATACTGCTCGTGCAGCGCCTCGATCAAATCGTCGGCGCCTTTCTCCGCGCCCTCGCGTTCCTGCCGCGACGCGTCGCTATCCGAGGCCCGCGCGGCGCCGATCAGGCCAAATATCGCGTTGCTGCCTCGCAGATCTTCATCAATGCCGTACTCGGGATCGTATTCGCGGACGCTCGGGTGATCGCCAACTGTTTCGCGGCGGTTCGCATTCCGTTTCTGTCGCGCCTGGTTCAATGCGAGCGGACGCCTTGACGTCACGCCTGATAAGTCTGCTTGCCCACATGTCATTACCCATGTCTTCCTGATTGGCGGGAGTCGCATTCTAAACACAACTCACGAGCACTCGCCATTCACTATGAATAAAATTTGATTTCCAATAAAACTCTTATTTTTTGGATAGAAATTTATTAGCGAATTCACGGGAGAGCGCCATTTTTAAAAAATTTCATAACTTTATCCCAATTTTCAGACAGAAAGCAAGTTAACAATTTCACATAAAAACAAGACCTTATTCCACTAGCATATGCAGAATAAGGTCTTGAAATGCGAAATATCCGAGTCTACTCATGAATTTTCCCAATGCTGGTCATTTGCAAGTTTTTTAGACCGACGTCAATTGACGGGCGATCCAGTTCATGTGCTTAATACAATCCTGACGATTTGATTGAATTCGAGAAATACGGTGGGTCATAATTAAAGTCCGATTCCATATTAATTGGGCTGAATAGCTCACGGGACTTATTCCAGGGCGAATTTGCGCAGATCAGCAATGACGTTGCCCAACACAGGTTGAAAGCAGAAAACCAATAACAATGTTTCAGAGAATCCACATGACGATTTCGCGTCAGGCGCTTTTCGGCAAGCTTGGCAACACGCTGTACAGAAGCATCGAGTCCGCCACCGGCTTCTGCAAGCTGCGCGGCAACCCCTATATCGAGCTTGTGCACTGGCTGCATCAGTTGCTGCAACAACCCGACTCGGACCTGCATCGGATCGCGCGGCATTGCGGTATCGAACGCGAAATGCTCGATCGCGACATGGCCCGCGCGTTGGCCGCGCTACCGGCGGGCGCGAGCTCGATCAGCGATTTCTCGCACCACGTCGAACTGGCAATCGAGCGGGCCTGGGTGCTCGCCACGTTGGGCTTCGGCGACCGGCGTATCCGCAGCGCCTGGCTCGTCGCCGCACTCGTACAGACGCCGGAATTGCGGCGCGTGCTGCTTGCCATTTCGTCGGGGTTCGGCAAGCTACCCGTCGAAGGTCTGAACGAGGCGCTTCTGGCATGCATCGACAGTTCGCCCGAAGCCGCTGAACCACCTTACGACAACAGCGAGTTTTCACCCGCCGTGCCAGGCGAGGCCTCTCATGTGCTGCCTGCGCAATCGAAAGCCGTGCCGCTCGAACAGTTCTGCACGGACCTGACTGCGCGTGCGCACAGCGGCGAAATCGATCCGGTGGTCGGCCGCGAACTGGAGATTCGCACCCTGATCGACGTGCTGCTGCGCCGGCGCCAGAACAATCCGTTGCTGACCGGCGAGGCGGGTGTCGGCAAGACCGCTGTCGTCGAAGGGCTGGCGTGCGCCATCGCCGCCGGCAACGTGCCGCCCAGGCTGCTGGGCGTACGGCTCCTGAGTCTCGACGTGGGCGCGCTGCTGGCCGGTGCCAGCATGAAGGGCGAATTCGAGTCGCGTCTGAGAGGCGTGCTGGAAGCCGCGCTGAAATCAGCCGTACCGGTGATCCTGTTCGTCGACGAAATCCACACGCTGATCGGCGCAGGCGGCCAGGCCGGCACCGGCGACGCGGCCAATCTGCTGAAACCCGCACTCGCGCGCGGGGCGATCCGCACGATCGGGGCAACCACATGGGCGGAGTACAAACGGCACATCGAAAAAGACGCTGCGCTCACACGGCGCTTCCAGGTCCTGCAGGTGCCGCAGCCGCAGGAACCGGCGGCGATCGACATGGTGCGCGGCCTCGCGAACACGTTCTCGCGGCATCACGGCGTGGTCGTGCGCGACCAGGCGGTCCGCGCGGCGGTGAGGCTGTCGCATCGCTACATCCCTTCACGTCAGTTGCCGGACAAGGCAATCAGTCTTCTCGACACGGCGTGCGCGCGAGTCGCGCTTTCGCAGCATGCGCCGCCGCGAGAATTGCAGGACGCGCGTCAACGCGTGCTGGCCGCGCGCGTCGAAAGCGAGTTGCTGGTCGCGGAATCGCGCATCGGGCTCGATACCGCGGGCGCACTGGCGGCGGCCCGAACGCGCATCGGCGAACTCGTCGCAGTCGAAGAGCGCATCGAAGCGCGCTGGAAAGCACAACTCGCGGCGGCGCAGGCCTTGCTCGCCGCTCGTGATGCGGCGCTCGGGGCCGCTCACAGCGCGCCGCACACCGGCACGAACGGTGAGGTACGCGCATCGCCTGATTCGCTCAAAGATCTGGAGCGCGCACTCACGCAATTGCAGGGCGATGCGCCGCTGGTGTTTCCGGAGGTGAGCGAAGCAATCGTCGCCGAAGTGGTATCGGATTGGACCGGCATCCCCGTGGGCCGCATGGTCACCGACGAAGTGGCTGCCGTGCAGTCGCTGCCGATCACGCTCGAAGCGCGCGTGATCGGCCAGCCCGATGCATTGCGTCAGATCGGCGAGCGGGTGCAAACCGCACGCGCCGGACTAACGGATCCGAAGAAGCCTCTCGGCGTATTCCTGCTCGCGGGCCCCTCCGGTGTGGGCAAGACCGAGACGGCGCTCGCACTCGCGGAGGCGCTCTACGGCGGCGAGCAGAACCTGATCACCGTCAATATGAGCGAGTACCAGGAGGCTCATACCGTTTCCGGATTGAAAGGCGCCCCGCCCGGCTATGTCGGTTACGGCGAGGGAGGTGTGCTCACGGAGGCGGTGCGGCGGCGCCCCTATTCCGTGGTGCTGCTTGACGAAATCGAGAAAGCCCATCGCGACGTGCACGAAATGTTCTTCCAGGTCTTCGACAAGGGCTATATGGAAGACGGCGACGGCCGCTACATCGATTTCCGCAACACCACGATCCTGCTCACGAGCAACGCCGGCTCGGAACTGACCGCGAGCCTGTGCGCCGACGCGTCGCTCCCGCCCGATACCGACAGCTTGCGCGAAGCCCTCACGCCCGTGTTGCTCAACGTATTTCCCGCGGCATTTCTCGGCCGCGTCACCGTGGTGCCGTACCGGCCGCTCGCCCATGAATCGCTTGCGCGCATCGTGCGGCTGCATCTGGACCGCGTTGTCACACGCATGGCGGACGTTCACGACATTGCTCTTGCCTACAGCGGGCAAGTGGTCGACTACATCGTCGGCAGGTGCCTTGTTCAGGAAACCGGAGCCCGCGTGCTGATCGGCTTCATCGAACAACACGTGCTGCCGCGTCTTTCCGCGTTATGGCTCGACGCATTGGCGTCGAAGCGGCCCATCGCGCGTATCGAAATCGGCGTAGTCGACGCGAGCGCGCCACCCACTGCTGCACTTGCTTTCCCATGCGCGTATGCGCATGCCACGGCAATGCCGGCGGCAGCCGCAACGTCGCCCACCTTTTCCGTCGCGCAGGTTGACTGAACGCTGCCGACTCTTCACCACCCGTTCCCGGAGACCTCCATGTCCGTTCCCAGCAGTTCGCAGAAATTCATCGCGCTCAATCGGGCGCCACGTGTGCAGATCGAGTACGACGTCGAAGTCTACGGCTCCGAGAAGAAGGTCGAATTGCCGTTCGTCATGGGCGTGCTGTCCGACCTCTCCGGCAAGCCCGTCGAAGCGCTGCCGCCGGTCGCCGAGCGCGGTTTCCTCGATATCGATATCGACAATTTCGACGAACGGATGAAGGCAATCGGGCCGCGCGTCGCATTCGCCGTGCCGAACACGCTTTCGGGCGACGGACAGATGGTGGTCGATATGAGCTTCGAGAGCATTGAAGACTTCTCGCCGGCAGCCGTCGCCCGCAAGGTCGATTCGCTGCGGCAACTGCTCGAAGCGCGCACACAGCTCGCCAACCTGCAAACGTATATGGACGGCAAGTCCGGTGCGGAATCGCTCGTCAACAGGCTGCTGCAGGATCCGGCGTTGCTGAAATCGCTGGCGGCCACACCGAAGCCGCAGGTCGCGCACGCCGCCGGCAACGCAGTGGAGCCCGCGGACGCGAACAGCTGATCGAGCGGACAGAACAGATTCAGAGGACACAACATGGCAAAACAGCAAACACACGCGGCCGCGGCTGACGTACATACCCAATCCGACTTCGGCCATCTGCTCAACCAGGAATTCAGGCCGAAAACCGACCAGGCTCGCGAGGCTGTCGAACACGCCGTGCAGACACTTGCGGAACAGGCCTTGCTGCAATCGGCCACGATCAGCGACGACGCGTACAAGAGCATCGAGGCGATCATCGCGCAGATCGACTGCAAGCTCTCCGAGCAGATCAACCTGATTCTGCACCATGACGAATTCCAGAAACTGGAGTCCGCCTGGCGCGGCATGCATCATCTGGTCTCCAACACCGAAACCGACGAGCGCCTGAAGATCCGCTTCATGGATGTGTCGAAAGACGAGTTGCGGCGCACGATGAAACGCTACAAAGGCATCGCGTGGGATCAGAGCCCGCTCTTCAAGCAGATCTACGAAGAAGAGTACGGCCAGCTCGGCGGCGAGCCTTATGGGTGCCTCGTGGCCGACTACTATTTCGACCATACGCCGCCCGACGTCGATCTGCTCGGCTCGATCGCCAAAGTGGCCGCGGCGGCGCACACGCCGTTCATTTCCGGCGCGTCGCCTTCGGTCCTGCAGATGGAATCGTGGCAGGAGCTCGCCAATCCGCGCGACCTGACCAAGATCTTCACGCAGAACCTCGAATACGCTCCTTGGAACTCGTTGCGCAATAGCGAAGACGCGCGCTATGTCGGCCTCGCCATGCCGCGTTTCCTCGCCCGCCTGCCCTACGGCGCGAGAACCAATCCCGTCGAAGAATTCGATTTCGAGGAGCACACCAACGGCTCCGACCACCGCCGCTATGCATGGGCCAACGCGGCCTATGCAATGGGTGTGAATATCAATCGTTCGTTCAAGCTGTATGGCTGGTGCTCGCTGATCCGCGGCGTCGAATCGGGCGGCACGGTCGAGAACCTGCCGTGCCATTCATTCCCCACCGACGACGGCGGCGTCGACATGAAATGCCCGACCGAGATCGCCATCTCGGACCGGCGCGAGGCCGAGTTGTCGAAGAACGGTTTCATCCCGTTGATCCACCGCAAGAACACCGATCACGCCACTTTTATCGGTGCGCAGTCCTTGCAGAAGCCGGCCGAATACTACGACGCGGACGCCACCGCGAACGCGAATCTGTCCGCGCGTCTGCCGTATCTGTTTGCCTGTTCGCGCTTCGCGCATTACCTCAAGTGCATCGTGCGCGACAAGATCGGCGCATTCAAGGAACGCGAGGAAATGCAGCGCTGGCTGAACGAGTGGGTCATGCATTACGTCGACGCGGACCCCGCCAACTCGTCGCAGGAAACCAAGGCACGGCGGCCGCTCGCCGCCGCCGAAGTGGTAGTGGACGAAGTGGAAGGCAACCCCGGCTACTACCAGGCGAAGTTCTTTCTGCGCCCGCACTTCCAGCTCGAAGGGCTGACGGTGTCGTTGCGCCTCGTCGCGAAACTGCCGTCCATCAAGGAAGCCGCCTGACTGACCCGGCCGGGAGCGGGCTCCTGGATGCAGACCCTGCTGGCTTTCCGAAAACAGGTGGCCATTCGGGTGTCGCCCCGCTTTCCGTTCTTGATTTTTCACCGATTGCGATCTAGTTGCAGCCCGGTTGCAATCCCGATCGCAACCCCGATCGCAATCCCGATTCGAGGCGTTGATATGTCCGATGAAAATTACGATGTCGATGCAGCCGTCACGCATCTGAATGCTCACGCACATGCGGATTCCAATGGCCGATGCGCGGCCTACGTGAGGCAGGCGCTGGCGGCCGGCGGAATCGTCATTCCCCAAGGGCCGGCCGTCAATTACGCCAAAAATTACGGCCCGGTTCTGCGCGAGCATGGATTTATCGAGGTATCGGCGAGTGAGCTGATTACGCCGCGCAAAGGGGACACCGCCGTTATCCAGCCTTACCCCGGCGGCAACGTCGCCGGTCATATCACCATGTACAACGGCCAGCGGTGGGTCTCGGATTTTCGCCAGAACGACATGTGGGGCGGTCCGGGCTATCGTCAGAACAAGCCTGCGTACAAGGTGTATCGGTGGCAGGGGGCGCAATGACGCGATGGCGAGCCTGCGCATGCGCGGCGATTGCATGGGCTGTTCTCGGCATGCATCCGGCGCTTGCACAAAACGTCGATTCGGCCAGGCGGTTTCTGCAAGGCGTCTATGGCGCCTATACGTTCAATGGCGATCCTCCCGGTATTGAAGCGTCCGGCTCTCACGCCATTGCCTCGCCGTCGCTCCTGCAGTTGATCAGGAAAGATCGGCGCGCCTTGAAAGGAGAGGCCGGCTATCTGGACATGGATCCGCTGTGCCGTTGCCAGGACTTCGACGTGAAAACGACCGGCATCGAGGTCAGGGTGGAGACGCACCACAAGGCAACGGCCGTCGTGGCGTTTACGAACTTCAAGGAGCCGCGGAAGGTGGAGTTAGATCTGCTTTGGGTTCGTGGCAGATGGCTGATCGACGATATCAGGGGCAGCGACGATCGGCGCAGTCTTCGCGCGGTCCTACAGACAGAGATTGCCGATCTGGCCGGAAAGTAGCGGAAATCAGGCTGTAGATATTTAACATCAAGGAGCTTTCTAGATGGCACAAGATATTTTTCTCAAGATCAACGGTATCGACGGAGAATCGCCGGATGCCGCGCACAAGAACGAGATCGAGGTGAAGAGCTGGGGTTGGCGCGTATCCCAGCAAGCGAACATGCATGCCGGCTCCGGCGGCGGCGCGGGAAAGGCCACCGTCGACGACCTCGAGTTCGAGCATCTCGTGGACCGGGCAAGCCCGAACCTGATGAAATACTGCCTGACGGGCAAGCACGTCGACCAGGCTGTGCTGGTGGTACGCAAAGCCGGCGGCAATCCGCTCGAATTTCTGAAGATCACCATGAGCGACGTGATCGTCACCCAGGTTCATCCGTCCGGCAGCAACGGCGACGACGGTATTCGCGAGCACGTTCGCCTTTCGTTTGCGAAGGTCAGGCAGGAATACGTCGTTCAGAACGCACAAGGCGGTAGCGGCGGCGCCGTGACGGCCGGGTACGACATCAAGGGCAACAAGGAGGCTTAAGCCGACTTGCCGCCCTTCGTCCAGGCAGGCGTCCCGGCCCGCCTGGACCTTTCCGGTTTGCTGCCCTGCTGCCGTTTCTATCGCGCCTCATTTTGCGTTGCCCAATGCGCCTGTTCACCCATGTTATTGCCCTCGCTTTGGCATCCGCGCTGACCGCGTGCGCCAGCAGCGATCCAAAGACAGCGAAGGAACCCATCAAGCTCGAACTGTCCGTTGTGGCGTCCACGGGCGTCAATCCGGACGACCAGAAACGTGCGGCGCCGATCGTCGTACGCGTTTATGAATTGAGAACCGACGGCGCATTCAATTCCGCCGACTTTTTTTCATTGCAGGACAAGGACAAGACCGCCCTCGCGGAGGATCTGGTGACGCGAGCGCAATTCCAGTTGCGGCCGGGCGAGAGCAAATCGATCCGCACGAGAGCCGATCCCGCGACGACCGTCGTCGGGATACTGGCAGCCTACCGGGATCTGCCCAACTCGGTATGGCGCGCGGCCTATCCGCTGCCGCCGGCGCCGGATGCCGCCTGGTATCGCCGCGCGCCCAAACTGAAACTGATCATCAATCTTGAAGCGAACGCAATCAGGATTACCGAGACTAAATAGTGGAATGAACGCATGAGCTGGCACAACAAGGTCGTCTGGAGCGAGGGGCTTTTTCTGCGCCCACAGCTTTTCCAGCAACAGGAGCGATATCTCGAACATTACGCGCATAGACGCGCGGCCACCCTCTCGCCGTTTTTCTTCGGCTTCAGTCATTACAGCCTCGATAGCGAGGCACTGGCGCTCGGCAAGGTGATCGTGAAGTCGGCCAGCGGCGTGTTCGCGGACGGCACGCCGTTCGATACGCCCGGCAGTACGCCACCGTCCGCGCCGCTCACCGTCCGCGCGGAACACCTCGACCAGTTGATCTATCTCGCCGTGCCCGTGCGCGTGCCGAACGGCGAAGAGACGACGTTCGACAACGCCGCCGACTCGCTTGCCCGCAACTTCGTGTTCGACGCCGAGTTGCGCGATACGAATTCGATCGGACAAGGTTCGAAGACCGTGCAGTTGTCGAATCTGCGACTGCGGCTCGTGCCCGAGAAGGAACTGACCGACGCATGGATCGGACTTGCGCTGACGCGCGTCAAGACGATTCACGCGGACAGCAGCATCGTTCTGGACGATACATTGATTCCGCCGGTGGCGGGCTTCGGCGCAAGCGAGCTGCTCACGAGCTGGCTCGCGAAGATTCACGAGCTCACACGCCTGCGTGCAAACTCGCTCGCCACCCGGCTGACCGGCGCCAACGGCAATGCCGGCACCACGGCGGAAGTCTCCGACTATCTGCTGTTGCAAACGCTCAACCGTTACGAGCCTTTGCTTCAGCATCTGCGCCGGGTGCCGACCACCTCGCCGGCCGATCTGTATGCGCTGCTGCTCAGCATGGCGGGAGAACTGTCGACCTATGTGCGCACCGACAGCCGGCGGCCGCTCGACTCCCATCCGGCCTACCAGCACACCACGCCGCATCTTTGTCTGAAGCCCCTGGTGGATGACACGCACATGCTGCTCAATGCGGTACTGGTGCGCAGCGCGCAGCGCATCGAACTGAAGGAGCTGGGGCATGGCATGCGCAACGCGGTGGTCGATCCCGTCGACGTGCGCGGCTTCACCGCAGTGGTGCTAGCGGTGCACGCCGCGATGCCGCCCGACCTGCTCCAGCAACAGTTTGCCGCCCAGGCGAAGGCCGGCCCTTCTGAGCGGCTCCCGGACCTCGTGCGCGGACATCTGCCGGGCATCGCGCTCCAGGCGCTGCCGGTGCCGCCACGACAGATTCCGTTCAACGCGGGCTTCGTCTATTACGAGCTCGCTCGAAACGGTCCGTTGTGGGACGAAGTGGCGCGGCACGGCGGACTCGCCCTGCACGTCGCCGGCGAATTTCCGTCGCTGAAACTCGAACTGTGGGGCGTGCGCGGCTAGCGCATGAGCCGGCAGCAGGCCGCGCGAACTGCGCGTGCCTCGAATCGGCAAGAGCAACGAAAATCCAGAGAATAAAGGTCAGCCAGTGAACTCAGAAGCAGCGAACCGTTCAGGCGAGCTTGACCCGTGGTCCGGCGACCAGGGCGGCATATCGGCTCCCGTCTCGCGTGCCGCGCCCGGTGGAGCGTCTACCCGAAACGCGAAGGCGGCGGCGCCTGCCCCGTCTCCTGATCGGGAGATACCGCCGGGCGAATCGACTGCGGAGCGCCTTGCGGCCATCAGGGCCGCGCGCAACCCGCTGCTCGAAGCAGCTCGCCCTCTGTTGCGAGCGCTGGCGGATCTGCCCGTGCAGTTGAAACAGAACGAGACGGAACAGTTGCGAATCCTGCTGGAGCAGGAAGTGCGCATGTTCCAGAAACTCTGCGACCAGATCGGCATTCGCCGCGATCATATGCTCGGCGCACGCTATTGCCTGTGCACGGCACTCGACGAAGCCGCGATGCAAACGGTATGGGGCAAAGGCGGACAAACCGGCGTCGAATGGAATACCCAAGGACTGGCCACGCTTTTCCACGAAGATCGGCAAGGCGGCACCAAAGTCTATCTGCTGATTGGGCGGCTGATGAGCGATTCGCACGAACATCTCGACCTGCTCGAACTCATTTACCGGATTCTTAGCCTGGGCTTCGAAGGCCGCTACCGCTACGAGGCCGATGGGCGACGCAAACATGAAACCGTGCGTCAGCGGCTCTACAACGAGATCATGACGCGGCGCGGGAGTCTGGCCGTTGCGCTGTCACCGCACTGGCAATCGCAGGTGAAGGGCAAGCGCGTGTCGTTCTTCGACTTCCCGGTGTGGGTCACGCTTGCCGTTCTATCCGTCGTCCTGATCGGTCTGTTCGGCTATTTCAAATACGAGCTGCTGAACCGGAGCGCGGAGGTCCGCAAACAGATCGCCGACATCGGGCGCATGACGCCGCCTGCCACGCGCGCACTGCACCTCAAGGAACTGTTGAAGAACGAGATCGCCGCAGGCACGGTGAGCGTCGACGAAGACGCGCATCACAGCTCGGTGACGTTCCGCGGAGATTCGATGTTCCCGCCGGGAGCCGCGGCGGTGAAGACCTCGATGACGCCGTTGATCACGAAGATCGCAGGCGAAATTGCCAAGGTATCGGGCAAGGTATCGGTGTTGGGGTACACCGATAACGTGCCGATAAAAAGCCGTCAGTTCGCGTCGAACGCCGCGCTCTCCGAAGAGCGCGCCACGCAGATCATGCAGATGCTTCAGACAGCGGGCGTGCCGGCGGTCCGACTCGAAGCGGTGGGCAGGGGCGACGCCGATCCGGTCGGGGATAACACGACCGTGCAGGGCCGTGCGCAGAATCGCCGCGTCGAAATCACGGTCGCGCAATAGCCGCCAAGCAACAGCCGCCACACAATAACCATCAAGCAACGACCGCCACGCAACAACCGTCAAGCAATAGCGGATCAAAAAGGCCACTCGGGAAATTCAAGCATGAAGAAGTTGTCGTTTCTGGTATCGCGCCAGTTCCTCGCTCTCGCCGCGTTGCTGGTTGTCGCGCTGGTGATCTGGTTTGTCGGTCCGCTCGTGGCGTTCGGCGGTCTGAAGCCGCTCGCAACCGTCGGCATGCGTGTGCTGGTGATCGCGCTCATGCTGGGCGGCGTGCTGCTATGGCTGGCCGGTTGGTCCCCCAGTGTGTTCTTCGTGGCGCTACTGTGTCTGCTGATCTGGCAGGCCTCGCCGCTCCTTGCGTTCGGCCATGAACAACCGTTCATGCCCGCGTCGGCGCGTCTGATCGCGATTGCACTCGTACTGGCGATATTCGTCGTGTACTGGGCGTTCCGGCTCTGGCAGAAAATGCGCACCGACGCGCAATTCCTCAAAAGTCTGCTCGAATTCGGCGGCAAGAAGAAGGTCTCGCCCGCGGCGGAGCAACTGGATAACGTGCATGCGATCGTATCGGGCGCGCTGGCACGCCTGAAGGCAATGCGCACGGGAGCGCGTGGAATCGGGCGGCTGTTTCAGGGCAAACGCTACCTGTATGAACTGCCGTGGTACATCACGCTCGGCTCGCGGGGCTCCGGCAAAACAACCGCCCTGCTCAATGCAGGACTGCCGTTTCCCGTCGCGGCGCAGATGCAGCGCACCATCGGCGCTCTCGCCGGCACCGAGTCCGTCGACTGGTGGCTGACCAACGACGCGGTACTGATCGATACCGCGGGCCACTATACGCGGCATGGCACCTCGCAGCACGAGCGGCTATCGTCGGCGCTCGCTACTGCGACGACACAATCCGCCGACAAGGCGAAGCCTGCGTCGAAAAATGAAAACGCGAGCGACAAGGACAAAACGGTGGTGGCTCTCGCCGCGCAACCCGGCGCGGCGACAAGCTCCAGTACCATTCATCCCGACGCGGCCCGGTTGCGCGAGAAAACGGACGCGGATGAATGGTTCGGCTTTCTCGCGATGCTGCGCAAGCACCGGCCTCGCGCGCCGATCAACGGCACGATACTGACCCTCGAACTCGCCGTGCTGACCGGACTGGACGAGAACGCGCGCATGGCCGAAGCGGCCGCGTTGCGCGGACGTCTCGCGGAGCTGCGCGAAACGCTCGGCATCCGCTTTCCCGTCTATCTCGTCGTGACCAAAATGGACCGGCTGAGCGGCTTCAACGAATACTTCGCTTCATTGACGGCCGAGGGGAGGGCCCAGTCCTGGGGTTTTACGCTGCCCTACGGCAAGGAGACCATTGCGGCCCAAGGCGTGCGGACTCGCTGCGACGAGGAACTCAGCCTATTGACGACCCGTCTGGCCGACGGCGTCAACACGCGTTTGCAGGACGAATTCGATGCCACCCGACGCCGCCAGCTCGTCGCGCTATCCGAGGAGTTTGCTGCGCTGTCGCAACCGCTAGGCGAGTTGATCGAACGCGTGTTCCTCGACTCGCGTTACGACGACACGCAGCTTCACGCCACCCTGCGCGGCGTCTATTTCACGAGCGCGATTCAGGCAGGCGAGGCGCTGGTCGCCGAGCGGCGGACAATCGCCCAGCGGCTGTCGGCGTCGCCCGATCGGGCGGCGGGCACGCGTGCGTCCAGACCGGCCGGCAATCAGAGCTACTTCCTGCACGACCTGCTTACCAAAGTCGTGTTCGCCGAATCACAGCTCGTGCGGCCGAACCTGCGCTGGGAATTCCGTTTCCGTCTGCTGCGGTTCGTCGGCCATACTCTCGCCGTGCTCCTTTTCGCATGGCTGGCAATTGGCCTGCGGCTCAGCTTCGGCCACAACGGCGATTATCTTTCCCTGATCGATCGCAAAACGCAGGCGCTGAGCGCAAAGGTCGCGCAACTGTACAAGGAGCCGAAAGCCGAAGCGATCCCCGATACGCTCACCGAGGCGCGCTATCTGCCGACCTTCCCGGGGCTCGACCTGTCGGACCCGGATAGCGCGTACCGCTTCGGTCTTTACACGGCGCCTGACGTCGT
This sequence comes from Paraburkholderia sp. USG1, assembly GCF_031570135.1. Classification (NCBI taxonomy): domain Bacteria; kingdom Pseudomonadati; phylum Pseudomonadota; class Betaproteobacteria; order Burkholderiales; family Burkholderiaceae; genus Paraburkholderia; species Paraburkholderia sp. USG1. The sequence goes on from NZ_JAMWXW010000034.1 coordinate 71,931, forward strand.
CACTGAAAGCAGCCGCACGTACGACATGCTTGAGGACAATCTTCTGCTGCCGCAGATCGTCCGGCGTGTAGAGGACGTCGTCTCGCAGGCGGTGGCAAACAGGGATTCGAAGGCGGCCTACGACGCGCTGCGCGTCTACCTGATGCTTTACGACAAGGCCAAATTCAACGCCGAAGACGTGAAAACCTGGGTGCTCAACGACTGGGCGAACACGGATAGCGCGACGGCTTTCGGCGGCCGCGCCTCGATGATCGGGCACGTTCAGCAGCTCTTTTCAGGCAGTCGTGTGGTCCAGTCACCATTGATCCGCAACGATTCACTGGTGCAGCAGGCACGCTCGTTTCTCGATGGCAGCAACGCCACGGAACGTCTGTACGAACGCGCGAGGACGGCGATGCAAAGAGAAGCGCCCGACGAATTCACGCTGATCCGCGCGGTCGGACCGCAAGCCGGACTCGTCTTCACGCGGGCGAGCGGCGCGCCGCTGTCGCGCGGCGTGCCGGGACTCTTCACCTTCGACGGATACCGGCAGCTGTTCGACAAGCGCCTGCCCGAGTTCGTCGAGGCCGCGCGGGACGACGACGCCTGGGTGATGGGCCGCTCCTATCTCGGCGAGGCTCAAAAAAAAACGGCTGAATTCGCCAGCACGGCGACCGGCGCCGACGACTCTTTGACCGACGCCATCCGCCGGCAATATCTGACGGAATACGCACGACAGTGGGACGCGTTTCTTGGCGATATCCGCACGGTCAGCGGAACCAGTCTGCAGTTCAACCTGCAGGTGCTGCGCAGCTTCGCGGCGCCGGATTCACCGCTGGCACGGCTCGCACGCGCGGCGGTGCGCGAGACCACGCTGACGCCGCCCGTCACGGCGGCGGACGGTTCCCTCTTGCAAAAGGCGGCGGACCAACTGAGCCAGAAAGCGGACAAGACACTCGGAATCCGGGCCTCGGAAATCGTCGAACGCGAGCTGGTCGATAGTCGCTTCGCCGCGCTGCGCGAGGTGGTCACGGGCAACGCGGATGCCCAGGCGGCCACCGCGCAAGCCGGCAAGACCGGTCTGGACGGCGTGACGAACCTGCTGAACGACTACTACACCGCGTTGACGGTTGCCGACAACGCGCTCGCCAACAACAGCATGCCGCCGGCGAGCGACGCGGCGGCCAGGCTCAAGATGACCGCCAATACGATGCCGCCTCCGTTTCGCGCCGTGCTGCTGGCGCTAGCCGGCGACGGCTCGCGCGAGGTGAATCAGGGTATCGGCCAATTGCTGTCACGACAGATGCAGGCGGTGGTGGGCGACACCTGCCGTCTCACGATCGAAGGCAACTATCCGTTCGCCGCCGACAGCAGGCGCGAGGTCCGGATCGACGACTTCACGCGCGTCTTCGCGCAGGGCGGCGTCATCGACGACTTCTTCACGAAGACGCTCTCGACATTCGTGGACACGTCGGCGAAACCCTGGCGCTACAGGACGCTGGCCGGCGCCACCGAGCCTGTCCAGGGTCCGGACCTCGAACCCTTCCAGCACGCCAAGGCGATTCGCGAGATCTTCTTTGCCGACCCGGACCAGAAGCAGTTGTCCTGGAAGGCGGAGATCCGGATTCCCGAGCTCGATCCGACGATCACCGGCCTGATGATCGATATCGACGGTCAGACGACGCTCTATCAGCATGGGCCGGTTACGTCGTTCCCGGTGACGTGGCCGGGCACACGCGGCGGGGTGCGCGCGGAGCTGACGGCCGAGCCGCGCATCCGGCCGGAGACTTCGACGCTTGCGGCGGACGGGCCGTGGGCGCTGCTGCGGCTGGTCCAGAAAGGACAGGTGGTCGAGACCACGATACCCGGGCGCACACGGGTCGCCTTCGACTTCGACGGTCGCAAGGCCGTGCTCGATATCGCGGGTGTGGGCAGCGTCGCCAATCCGCTAACGAGCGATGTGCTGAAAACGTTCAGATGCCCGAGTTCGATGCCGATGCTCACCCTCACCGACAGCGGGCCGCCGCCCGGCTTGCCGCAGGCGGCAGCGCCCGCGGCGCCGGGCGTGCGCGATTGAACTCGCGTGCTATGACCGGAAATGCGCGTCGCCCGATGAAGCCCGACGGACGGCGCAGTTCCGGTTACTTCACATTGAACGCGTAGTCGCCGTGGGTGCGGTGTCCGTCTGACGCGACGGCCACCCAATGCACCGTGTAGCGGCCCGCCGCGAGCGGCGGCAGCGGCACGGCGATCAGCGCCGGTTGATGCTCGTCGACCGCGGCTTTCTGCGCGTTGACCTGCTTGCCGCTCGCATCGGTCACTGTCAGCGAACTGAACGCCGCTTCGAGCGGCCCGTCGAAAATCACCCGCACCTGCGCGGGCGAGGCCACCGTCGCGCCCGCTCCCGGCTCCTGCTTCTGCGGGAATACATGCGCGAAGGCCATGCCCGCCATTGCGAGACCGGCGAGCGACGCCGCCAGTTTCGCTGCTGCGCGCAGGCCGCTGCGGCGACGGCTCCCGATCATGCTATTCATATTCATCATGACTCTCCTGCTTTTACTGGAATAGAGGTTTGCCGATCGTCGTCGGCGCGACATCGTCGAAGAAGATATGCGCCTGGACCAGAATGCCCACGTGCGAGCCGCTCGCACGATTGATCGGCACTTGCGCCTCCACGCCGAACTGCCCGTAGCGGTTGATCCAGATAAAGCCCGGATTGACCGTGCCGGTGGTCTGCCCCTGGCTGCGCGACAACGGAATCTCGACCAGCGGAATCAGATTCGCGAACGGCTGCGGCAGACCGACATCGCGCACGTGCTGCTGCAGATACGGCAAGCTGTATTGCACCGTGAAACCGTAGTTGAATGCGTCCGGCTGTCCCGCGCCGGTGGTCAGTGCCGGTCCCGCTTCGCCCGTGATCGCGAGCGGACGCAGATACGCCAGCGAATCGGGCAGATCGCCCATCCCCTTGCCGGCGTATACGGTCGGCGAGATCGTCGAGAAGTTGTCGGCGATCGCGCGGCTGCCCGTGCCGCCGAGTTCGGCATCCACGCCGATCGAGGTCATGAATTCGTGCGCGTCGTTGACGTACAGCAGGTACTTCAGGCCCACGCCGAAGTTGTCGAAGCCGCGCGCCCGCGGATTGTTCTGCATCGCATAGGTGCCGTCCACGGACACGGCGAGCCGCGGCGTGATCAGCTTGTCGTACTCGAAGTCGAAGGTGTTGATGCTCTGGTCGCCGTTGTCGCCCGGCACGCGTTGATGGCCGAACTCGAGGTTGGCTTCGTCGCCCACGCCGGGGTCGTCCACGGCCATCGTCGACGGAAAGATGCGATTGCCCGCAATCGCGTGGGCACTAACGGGTGAAGGCACGCACAACAGTGCGCCGGCGGCGGCCGCGACAAGCGACGCCGCGCGCAGCGGTGTCCCGCTGCGCGTTGTCTGGGTAAGCATGATCGATCCTGTTTCATGGGTCGTGACAAAGCTGGCGCGCACAGTCGCGAGGGACGTGCGTCGGCAGCCGCGATGCACTCGATGCATCGCGCGTGATGAGTCGTCGAATCAGGATGCGAACGGAGGGGCGCGGGGCTGCGCGAAGGTGAGCGGTTCGACGCGGCGCACGCTGTCGAAGCGGGTCGCGGCGGTGTGCTGCAAAGCACGGACGGTGACGACGAACAGTCCCTCGACGCTCGGCACGACGGGCATGTGGGCGAGCAGGCTGCAATAGCCGCAGGCATCGCCGTCGGACATGGCGGTGTGCTGGGTGTGATCGTTGCCCGGCTGATCGGGCGTAGAGGATGCGACCGATGACGCCTCCGGCGCGTCGTCCCGCATCGCGTCCATTGAAGGCATCGAGTCCATCGAACCCGTGGACGCCATCGACGGCATATCGCAATGCTCGCCCGACATGGCGCTTTCATCGCTGCGGGCGGCGAGCGTATGCGAGATCGTCGGAGCGAGCGTGGCCATCAGGATCGCGAACAATCCCAGCCAACTGCCGATCTTCCGATAGAAACGACTCACGATGCGCCCGGCGACACGATGGGAAGCTGTCGCGGATTATGCCACGGCTACCCGCGCATTCCGCCTGCCGAGGCACACGTTACGGCGGGCATTTCATCGAGCCGCCAGGCACGCGCCGCGCCACGCCACGCCACATCTTCGAACGTCGGATGTCGGCCGCCCGCTCTCCTGCCAGCCCCGTTTGCGTCGCCGCACGGCGAAAACTTTGCCCGCCCCGGGGTCAATAGAGCAAACTGCCGACGGCAAACGCGCCACGGACAGTGGACAATGCGATCATCCCGGCTCCCGGCACGGAGTATCCATGAAAGCGCAGCGCCCGCGTCCCCCACACTTCAATGGCGAACAGCCGCATGCCGAGTGGCGCGATCACACGTTGCCTTATATCGTCGTGGCCGTGGTCATCGTGCTCGTGGTTACGCTGATCGTCTGGCTGATCGATCCGGCGCCGCCCAAAACGATCACCATGAGCGCCGGTCCGCACGACAGCTCATTTCTCGTCGCCGCGGAACAGTACCGGAAAATCCTTGCCCGCAACGGCATCACGCTGAACGTGCTGGAGTCCGACGGCTCCGTGCAGAACCTGCACCGTCTGCTGGATCCGAAGCAGCATGTCGATATCGCCTTCGTGCAGGGTGGCGTAGCCGACGGCCTCAACACTTCGTCGCTGATGTCGCTCGGCAGCGTCTTCTATATTCCGGTGGTGGTGTTCTATCGCGGCGCGGGCCTGAGCCAGCTTTCGCAACTGGAAGGCAAACGGATCGCGGTGGGCCGCGAAGGCAGCGGCACGCGACTGCTGGCGCTCAAACTGCTGGATGCCAACGGTATCGAGCCGGGCGGCAACACCGCACTGGTGCCGAGCGACGGCTTGCAGGCCGCCACCCAGCTCGTGGCGGGTGAAGTGGACGCGGCAATCCTGAGCGGCGACTCCGCAACCCGTGGCCTGATGCTGCGCCTGCTCAAGGTGCCGGGCGTTTCGGTCATGAACTTCGCCGAAGCGAGCGCCTATACGCGCCTCTTTCCCTATCTGGACGAAATCGACCTGCCGGTCGGCGTGCTGGATCTGAAGCGCACCATTCCGCCCGAAACGGTGCATCTGATCAGCCCGACGGTCGAACTGGTGGCCCGCAACACACTGCATCCGGCCATCTCCGACCTGCTGATCGAAGCGGCGCAGGAAGTGCACGGCATGCCGGGGTTATTGCAGCGCGCGGGGCAATTCCCGAGTCCGGTGGTGCGTGAATATCAGATCAGCGAGGACGCGCAGCGCTACTACAAGACGGGCAAGAGCTTTCTCTACCGCACGCTGCCGTTCTGGCTGGCGAGCATCGGCGACCGCACGCTGGTTCTGCTGCTGCCGGTGGCCGTGCTGCTGTTTCCGGCCATGCGCCTGATTCCGGCGCTGTACCGCTGGCGGGTGCGCTCACGCATCTATCGCTATTATGGTTCGCTGATTGCGATCGAACGCGGCGCGCTCGCCGATTCGACCGACGAGGAGCGCAAGCGGCTCTTCGCGGAACTGGATCAGATCGAGGATTCGTTGAACCGGCTGCGCATGCCGCTCGCTTACGCCGACGCGTTCTATGTGCTGCGCGAACACGTCGGGTTCGTGCGCAGCCGGCTAGGGGCTGCGTCGCGGCAAGGCAGCCACCCCTAGGGGGGTGGCGGTTTTTTTCAGGCTTCGCGGGTGGCTGGCGTGCTGACCGGCTCAGCGGCAACCTGGTGAGCCGGTTGCTGCGCGACTTCCTGCACGGTTTCGCGATCAGCCGGCGCATCCGTCGCACCGGCCTGCGGCTTGCCCGCTTCGACGGCTTGCGAGACCGCAGCGGCCGCCGAGACACTCGCTGTCCCGGCCGGCGCTCCCGCTGCCTCCGCGGTGGCTTGCACGCCCACTTCCGTGGCTGCTCCGGCGGTCGCGCCTGCATCCGCGCTCCCCGCGCCGGCCGCCGCCTTCGGCGCGCCCTTGCCGGCCCGATGTGCCTGCAGACGCTGCGCGCCGGCGGCTTCCTGCGCCGTGACCTTGCCCGCCTCGGCGCCCGTCAGATCGACGCGCGCCGCGCCTTCGACGAGACTTTTCCAGTAGCGGCTGCCACGGCACCATGTCTTGATCGCGTCGCGCAATTCGGCTTCGCTCAACGACAGTTCCTTCGCATGCGCGACGAGATCTTCAAAAATACCGACCTTCAGCGGCAGCTTGGGCGCCGGATTCTTGGGAAAAGCAATGGGGAAGCGTTTCTGCAGCCGCCCGATCGATTTCACCACCGGGTCCACCGGCTTCGCCTCCACCGCCGGCCTGCCGCCGGATTCGGCAGCGGGCGCGGCACGGCGCGGCGGCGCGGGCTTGCGGGCAGGCCTCGCGCCCGGCTTGGACCCGTCCTTGGCAGCAGGCCTGGCGTCCTTCGAAGCAGGCTTGGCGCCGGACTTGGCGGCGGGCGCAGCCTCGCCGCGGGCCGCGGCCAATTGCTTCTTCAGTTCAGCGAGTTGTTCGAAACCCATAGCGCACAATCGATCGAGAAAGACGAGATTGTAGCAGCGTAAGGAGACACGCTCGCGACGATGCCGCAAGGCAGGCTGCGCCGGCCGGCGTGATGGCCCGGCGCGCTACGGTTAGACTCGGTGTTTTCCGCTCTCCACGGCCACTTCCGGCGTTTCATGGACCTTAGGCAAATTCAGTATTTCATCGCGCTTTTCGAAGACGGCTCCGTCACGCGGGCGGCGAAACGGCTCAATATCGTGCAACCCGCGCTCAGCATGCAGATTGCGAAGCTCGAAACCGAATTGCGCCAGCAACTCTTCGAGCGCGGGCCGCACGGCATGACGCCGACCGACGCGGCGCGCCAGATGTACCGTCTCTACACGCCGATCATGCGCGACATCGACCGGGCCCGCGACCAGTTGAGCCGCCAGGACGCGATCGTCACGGGGCGCGTGTCGCTCGGCATGGTGTCGTCGGAGGCGGAAAGCGTGCTGCCGGAGTCGCTCGCCAGGTTCAACGCGCTGTTCCCGCAGGTGGAGGTGTCAGTCGCCGACGGCTTCAGCGCGCAGCTGATCGACGCGGTCGAAGCGGGCCGGCTGGATGCGGCCGTCATCAACAAGCCGCGCGGGCGCCTCGCGCTCGACGTGGTGCCCCTGCTCGACGAGGAGATGGTGCTGGTGACGAGCGCCGCGCTCGGCCCCGACCTGCCGCCCGCCATCGATCTCGCGACGCTGACCGGCATCGAGCTGGTCCTGCCCACGCGCCGCAACGGCCTGCGCGGCGTGCTGGACGCGGCGCTGCTGGCCGCGGACGTGGTCATCAAGCCGAAGTTCGAAATCGACCTGCTGAACACCATCGTGCAGTTCGTCGAGCAGAGCGCCGTTGCGACGATCCTGCCGCGCGTGGTGGTGCAGCGCAAAGTGGACGAAAGCGTGCTGCGCGCGCGCACCATCGCCTCACCGCCGATCGTGCGGCACATCATCCTCGTGAGCCATCCCAAGCGGCCGATCGGGCCCGCGGCGCGCGCGCTGATCGACATCATCGGCGAAGAGATCCGGCGCGTGACGACGGGCACGCCCGCCGCGTGAAACGCGCGGCAAGCCGCCTGGCCGCGAGCTAGACCGCGTCGCGCATCGCGACCTGATCGAGCCTGCCGCGCGTTTCCGGCACGACGAACGCGCCGGTCAGGAAGATCACGCTGATCGCACCGACGAAGATGGCCAGCGTTACCGGCAATTCGCTCGCGTCTTTCGCCACCAGCGAGACGGCGGTCGGCATCATGCCGCCGATCGCAAAGCCGATGTTCCATGAAAGCCCCGTGCCGGTCGCGCGAATCGCGGTGGGAAACCGTTCGTTCAGGAAGATCAGGACCGGCGCGTAGCCCGCGCTGCCGAGCGCGCTGAGAATCACCGCATAGACGCCGATCATCGTGATGCTCTGCGCCGTGGGCAGCAGCAGGAAGAGCGCGGGCAACGCGAACAGGCGAATCACGCCGAGCCAGATAAAAGCGCTCCTGCGCCCAATGAAGGTGCTCAGATGCCCCGCCGCGACCGAGGCGATCACCACCGCCACGCTGCAGATCAGCAGGATCGCCGCCGCGGCGCCGTTCGGCGCGTGGCTCACCACCTTGAGGAAAGTCGGCAGATAGCCCGAGGTCAGGTAATAGCCGCTACCGCCGCCAATGGTGAGCAGCAGGTTGACCAGCAGGATCGAGCGATAGTCGCTGGAAAACAGCGTGCGCAGCGGCGAGCGCACCGCCTCGACCGGCGCGTCGAGCTTCTGCGCGGCGGCCTTGGCGGCCTTCTCGGCGGCGAGCTTTTTCCACAGCGGCGATTCCTCGAGACTGCTGAAAACGAACAGCCCGAGCACCGAGCTGATGATGCCGGTGAAGAACATGCAGCGCCAGCCCCACACCTCGAACGCCGCGCCGGGAAAGAGCGCCGACATCGCCAGATACGTGAGCGAGGCAATCAGCGCGCCGAGCCCCGCTCCGCCTCCGCCGATCAGGCCCGACACCGCGCCGCGATATTTCGGCGCGACCGATTCGGTGCCGATGGTATGCGTGGATGCCACCACCCCGCCGACAAACACGCCCTGCACCAGCCGCAGCACCAGAAACAGGATCGGCGCAACGAGGCCGACTTGCGTGACGGTCGGCAGTGCGCCGAACGCGGCCGTGGAAAGGCCCACGCCGACCACGGCGATGATCATCGCGCCCTTGCGGCCGTGGCGGTCCGCATAAGAGCCGAACCAGGCCGAGCCGAGCGGGCGCATCAGCAGGGTCACGGCAAACGACGCATACACCGCGGCGAGCGAGAGCATGGCGTGTTCCGACGGGAAGAACAGCCTCCCGACCACCGGCGCGACGAACAGCAATACGAACAGATCGAACAGATCCAGTGCCCAACCGAGGCACGAGGCCGCGACCGCACCCATCACCTGCCGCTGGTCTGCCGCGGGCAAGGCGGCGCCATTTTGCGCTGCTACGGACATTGTCATCTCCTTGACTATTGACGGGCCGTCTTTCGACCGTCCCCGTTTCGAGGCACGTTCTTTTCGCGTGCTCTTCTGGTGGTTATCTGGCGCCGGCAGCCGCCCGCGGGGGCGGCGCTCGCGCTAGCTGCCGCGGAACACCGGCTTGCGTTTGCCGTGAAAGGCCTCGACACCTTCGCGGAAATCGTCGGAAGTACGCAGACGGCTATAGCAGTGCCCTTCGAGTTCGATCGCGATCGACAACGGCGCGTCTTCGGTGTCGTTGAGGAGCTTTTTCGCGGTGCGCTGGGCGAGCGGCGAGAACGCGCGCAGTTCGTCCACCAGCGCATCGGTCGTCGCTTCGAGCGCGGAGTCGGCCACGCATTCGACCGCGATGCCCCACTCGTAAGCCTGCTTGCCCGGAATGCGGCGCGAGCGCATCACGATGTCCTTGGTGCGGCCGATGCCGACCATCTGCTGCAAACGCGCCGAGCCGCCCGAGCCCGGAATCTGGCCGAGTTTCTGTTCCGGCAGCGCGTAGAAGGTGGTGTCGGTGGCAATGCGGAAGTCGCACGCGAGCGACAGTTCGAAGCCCACACCGAAGCAGAAGCCGCGATTGGCGGCGATCACCGGCTTCGAGCAGCGCGCGGGCGCGGCGATATTCCAGGCGAGCTTCGACACATGTTCCGGCGACGCTTCGAGAAAGCCCTTGATGTCGCCGCCGCTCGAAAAATGCTCGCCCTGGGCGCGCACCACGATCACGCGCACGCGCGGGTCGTCGTCGAGTGCTTCGAAGGCGGCGCGCAACTGGTCGCGCGCATGCATCGAAATCACGTTCAGCGGCGGCCTGTGCAGGACGATGTCGGCCCGCTCGCGCGCGGCGTCGATCTCGATGGAAAAGCCGTCGGGTTCCTGCAGCAGGCTCTGGCCGTGATGGCGCAGGTCGGTCGTGAGTTCCGTCATAGAGTTACTCCTTGGTGGTTTCGGTGTGGTGTGCATGGGATTCGCCGCGCCGGTCGGGCTCGTATTCGCCCGCCGACAGCTTGCGGCGCAGAATCTTGCCGACCGGCGATTTCGGTATGTCGTCGACGAACACGTATTCGCGCGGACGCTTGAAGTTGACGAGGTCGGACGTGCGGCAATACGCGTCGAGCGTATCGGCGTCGACATATTCCCGGCGCTTGACGAAGGCGACCACGCGCTGGCCCCAGCGCTCGTCCTTCACGCCGGCCACCGCGACCTCGTCGACGGCGGGATGCAGCGACAGCACCGACTCGATATCGACCGGTGAAATGTTCTCGCCGCCGCTGATGATCATGTCGTCGACGCGGCCCGACACGTACAGGTCGCCTTGCGCGTCGAAGAAACCGGTATCGCCCGTGAAGTACCAGCCGTCGCGCAACGATTTCGCGTTCGCGTCGGGACGGTTCCAGTAGCCTTCGAAGGCCTCGTCGCCGAGCAGATCGGCAATGATCTGCCCTTCTTCTCCCACTTGCGCCAGATCCTCGGGCGTGTGGGCTTCGAGCCTGACGACGCGCAGGCGCGTGTTGATGCCCGCGCGCCCCGCGCTGCCCGGCTTCTTCGTGGCGTCCTGGTCGACGCTGAAGGTGTAGACCTCGGACGAACCGTAGTGATTGACGAACAGCTCCGGTTTGAACGCTGCCGAGAGGCGCTTGAGCAGACCGTCGTTCATCGGCGCGCCGGCAAAGCCGAGCTTTTTTACCGTCGAGGTATCCGTCGACGCGAAAGCCGCGTCGGCGAGCAGATCGTGGTACAGCGTCGGCACCAGATAGAGGCAGGTGAGCTTGTGCTGCGCGATCGCATCGAGTGCGAAGCGCGCATTCCAGCGGCGCACGCAGACGAACAGGCCGTCCACCAGCGCCATCGAGAGCAGCGAGCGCACGCCCATCGTGTGATAGAGCGGCATCACGCCGAGCGTGCGTTCGCCGTGGCCGTACAGATTCTGCGCGACGTGTGCGAGCGCGGCGGCGCGTTCGTGACGGTGCCGGCGCGGCACGCCTTTGGCCTTGCCGGTGGTGCCGGAGGTGTAGAGAATCAGCGAGTAGTCGTCGGCATTCGCGCAGGTGCGCCCGGCGTTCGGCGCGTCGGACTCGCGCTGCGTCATGAGCGTGTCGAAGTTTGCGGTGCGGCCTTGCGCGTCGTCGAGACCGATCCGCGGCAGACGCTGCGCCGCGACACTTTGCGCGACGGCTTCAGCGCAAACCGGCTCGTATACGATGGCCTTCACGCCCGCGTCGGTCACGCAGTATTCGAGCTCCTCCGGTTTCGCGCGCCAGTTCAACGGCACGATCACCACGCCGGCGAACTGGCAGGCCCAATGCAAGGTCGCCATTTCCCAGCGGTTTTGCAGCACCACCAGCAAGCGGTCGCCCTGCGCGAGACCCAGACCGCGCAGACCTTCGGCGACCTTCACGATCAGCCGGTGCCACTGCGCGTAAGTCAGCGCCAGTTCGCCGTCCACCAGCGCCAGCGCATTGGGGCTGCGTTCCACGCTTTGCAGAAAGGTTCGGCCGAGGTCAAGCATGAGCGGCCTCCACGGTCTCGCCGGACACGTTGCCTTGTCCGCGCCGCGCCGCCACGTCGAGCACCGCGGCGACGATCGGCGTATAGCCCGTACAGCGGCACAGATGGCCGGAGAGCATGTCGCGCACCTGCGCTTCGCTCGGATCGGGCACGCGCCGCAGATAGTCCGCGCACGACATCAGGATGCCGGCCGTGCAGAAGCCGCACTGCAACGCATGATGACGCTGGAACGCCTGCTGCAGATCGCCCAGTTGCATGTCGGGCGCGAGTCCCTCCACGGTATCGATGCGGCGTCCCTGCGCCTGCACCGCGAGCATCAGGCACGAGCGCCCCGCTACACCCTCAACGTGCACCGTGCACGCGCCGCACACGCCGTGCTCGCAGCCGACGTGGGTGCCGGTCGCGCCCAGTTCGTGACGGATGAAATCCGACAGCAGTTCGCGCGGCTCGCAATAGCCGCTGCATTCACGGCCATTGAGCGTCAGCGTGACGCGCTGCTGCTCGCCTTGCCGCATGACATGCACGACGTTGCCGTTCGATGTGTTGCTCACTTCGCCTCCTCGATCACGCGCCATCCGAGTTGCCGGACCAGATGCCGGCGATAGGTCGCGCTGACATGCGCGTCGTCCTGCGCGCCCAGCTTCCAGCTCAAATCGTTCAATGCGCTGCGCAGATCTTCGTCACGCAGACGCGGCCACTGCTCGACCACCGGCCGGTCCGCCACGCCGCCCACGGCGAGGCGGATCGAATCGTCCGTCACCACGGCCGCGCAGGCCACCATCGCGAAGTCGCCGTGGCGCGCGGAGAATTCCGTGAAGCCATACCGTTCGCCCGGCCGCCTGAGCGGAAAGCGCACGGCTTCGACCAGTTCGTCCGGCTCGCGCGCCGTCATCAACATGCCTTGAAAAAATTCGCCGGCCGGCAGCACACGGTGTTTCTTCTTCGAGCGCAGCATTACGTCGCCGCCGAGCGCCGCCAGCACCAGTGGCAATTCCGCGCTCGGGTCGGCATGCGCCACCGAGCCGCACACCGTGCCGCGATTGCGAATCTGGAAGTGCGAGATATGCGGGAACGCCATTGCCAGCAACGGCACTTCGTCGCGCAGCGATTCGCGCCACTCCACGCTGCCTTGCGTCGCCGCCGCGCCCACTATCAGCAGGCCGGCCTTGTGATCGACGCGCACCGAGTTCAACTCGTCGGTGCGCGAGATGTCGATCAGCATGCGCGGTTGCGCGAGCCGCATGTTCAACACCGCCATCAGCGACTGGCCGCCTGCGAGCACACGCGCATCCTCGGCGTATTGCGCGAGGGCGTCGAGCGCATGCTGCGTGGTCATGGCGCGCAGATAATCGAACGGCGCGGGTTTCATGCCTGTCTCCTGAAACGGGCCAGCAGGCGCGAGAACCACGAGCCGCCCGCGTGGACCGGTTTGCCTGCCGCCTGCCGGCCCAGCGATTCAAACAGTTGCCGCAGCACGACCTTGGCCGCGCCTTCGAGCATGCGTCCGCCCACCGCCGCGACCTTGCCCGACACCTGGGCTTCGTAGTCGTAGGAAAGACGCGTGCCCTTGTCGATCGGCGCCAGTTCGACGAGGCCGCTGCCACGCGCGCTGCCGAGCGACGACATGCCCGCACCTGCCAAACGCAGCCGATGCGGCGCGTCGATTTCCGACAGGCCGATCTTCGCCTCGAAGCGCGCCTTGATCATGCCCACGCCGACTGTCACGTCGGCGCGATACTGGTTCGCGCCTTCGGCTTCGAGCGCATGGCAGCCGGGAATCACTCTGGCGAGCGCGACCGGATCGAGCAGCACGGCGAAAATCGCTTCCGGCGACGCGGGCAGATCGACGCTGCCCTGCGCGGTGAGCGCCTTGCCGCCGCCCGGCATCGCCGGTTTGGCCGCGGACGCTTCACGCAACTCGGGACGCGACGGCGCGGGGTCGTCCATGCCCACGAGCGCCATCACTTTGGAAGGTGTCAAAGGCAAACGGATATCGTCGACGCCGAGCGCGTCCGCCACCGCATTCGCGATGCAAGGCGGCGTGCTCATGTTGTTGCCCTCGCCGAGTCCTTTCGCGCCCAACGGCGTGAACGGCGACGGCGTTTCCAGATGGACGATCACCGGATCGGGCACTTCGCAGGTAGTCGGCATCAGATAGTCGGCGAGCGTGCCGGACTGGAAGCTGCCGTCAGCGCCGTAGCGGAATTCCTCCATCAACGCCGCGCCGAGCCCTTGCGCGAAGGCGCCGCGAATCTGGCCGTCGGCGAGCGCGGGATTGAGCAGCGTGCCGGCGTCGTGCGCGGTCACGTAGCGGTCGATCCGCACGCGGCCGGTAGCGCGATCCACTTCGATCCCGCACATGTCGAACGCAAACCCGTAAGCCGCCGATGTGTTGATGCGATCGTTCCCGTCCGGCGCGGCCATGTTCGGCGGATTCCAGAACACAGTCTCGCGCAGGCCCGGCTCTTCGCCTTCGGGCAACAGCGCGGGTGCCCAATGCGGCGCATTGGCGGCGACGCGGCCGAACGGCTGCGCGCGATCCTCGGCGCCCTTTGCATAGATGCGGCCTTCTTCGAAACGGATGTCGTCCGGCGCGCACCCCAACTGCTTCGACACGATGCGCGCGATCTTGTCGCGCACGCGCACGGCAGCCAGATGCACCGTGCCCGCCACCGCCCCGGCGAAGCGGCTCGAATAATTGCCCGCCGCCACCGACCACGCGTCCTTGTGCGTATCGAATTCGACATTGACGACCACGTCCTGCGGCGCGACACCGAGCACATCCGCGACCACCTGCGCGCACACCGTCATATGCCCCTGGCCCGCGGGCGTCGACGCAATCGTCACCACCACGCCGCCGAGCAGATCGACGCTCACCGTCGCGCTAGCGATCGCGCCGCTCTTCGGTCCGGCTTTCCTGCGCGCGTCGGCGGGCATCACGGTCGTGATGTAGCCCATGTTCGATACGGACGGTTCGACGATCGCCGCGAAGCCGATGCCGTACAGCCGCCCTTCCTTGCGCGCCGCCTCGCGGCGCGCAAGCAGTTCGTCATGACCGCCTTCGGCCAGCGCGCGGCGCAGCGCTTCCTGATAGTTGCCGGAGTCGAGCAGCGCGCCGGCCGCGGCGCGATACGGGAATGCATCGGCGGCGACGAAATTGCGGCGGTACACGTCGAGCACATCGAGCTTCAATTCGAGCGCGATACGCTGGATCAACCGTTCGAGCGCGAAATACACCTGCGGTCCGCCGAAGCCGCGTACCAGACCCGTCGGCGTCTTGTTGGTCAGCACGACGCGATTGCGCACCAGCAGATTGTCGATCGCGTACGCGCCGGTCAGGCAGCCATGCATGCGATAGAACGTGGCGGGTTCCGGCGCGCGCAGGTAGCCGCCGCAATCTTCGAGTTGATCGTAGGCGAGCGCCGTAATACGGCCGTCGCTTTCCACGGCCGCTTCGAGCGTCGAGACGCGCGCGGTCGCGGAGGTCGCCGCGCTCAGATGTTCGAGCCGGTCCTCGACCCATTTCACCGGCGCGCCCGCCTTGCGGGACGCGAGGCACATCAGCACGACATACGGAAACACCGCCTGCTTCACGCCGAAGCTGCCGCCCGAATCGCGCGGCGCCTTGTGGCGCAGACGGTTGGCGGGCACGTTCAGCGCCATTGCCATCACCGCATGCAGCGAGAACGGGCCCATGAAATTCGACGTGACGTCGTAGCCTTCGTCGCCCGCCAGATACTCCGCGATCACCACGCCGCATTCGATCGGCGCGCAGCTGTTGCGCGGATAATGCGCGACCAGTTTCACGCGATGCGGCGCCCTCTCGAACGCGGCTTCCGGCTCGCCGTAGCGGAAGTGCCGGTCGCTGATCACGTTGCTGCCCACTTTCTCGTGCAATACCGGCGACTGGTCGCTCGCCGCCTGTTCGATCGACGTGACCGGATCGAGTGTCGCGTACTCCACCTTGAGCAGATCGAGCGCGTCTTCGGCGATGGCGCGCGATTGCGCCAGCACCACGGCCACTGGTTCGCCCACGTAGCGCACGCGGTCCATCGCCAGCGCCCACTGTTCCATCGGCGATTTCACGCCGACCACGAAGGGCCGCGACCAGGCGCGCAGATCGTCGCGTGTCAGGATCGCGCGCACGCCGGGCAGTTTCGCGGCGGCGTCCGTGTCGATCGACACCAGCTCCGCGTGCGCGTGCGGCGAGCGCAGGATCGCGGCGTGCAGCGTGCCGGGCCGCACGCCGATATCGTCGCCATAGCGGCCGCGTCCGGTGAGAATGGCGGGATCTTCCAGACGTTGCATCGGGCGGCCGAGGTGCCGCTGCAGGCGTTTCTCCAACGCCGTGTCGCGTTCCTGCGTCGCGGTGTCGCCTGCATGGAGCATGTCGCGTTGATTCATTGATCTACTCCCGCGCGGCGCTCACCGAATTCATCGGCGAGTCCGCTCCAGCGCCGGGCGATCTCGCGATGCTCGATACCGAACAGATCCAGAATGCGCCCCACGGTGTGATCGACCACATCCTCGATCGTCCTGGGGTGCGCGTAGAACGCGGGCACCGGCGGCATGACGATCGCGCCCATCTCGGTGGCGAGCGTCATATTGCGCAGATGCGCGAGGTTGAGCGGCGTTTCGCGCGCGACCAGCACGAGCCGGCGGCGCTCCTTGAGTATCACGTCCGCAGCACGCGTGAGCAGGTTGTCGGCGAAACCGTTGGCCACGCCGGCGAGCGTCTTCATCGAGCACGGCGCGATCACCATGCCCGCCGTGATGAACGAACCGCTGGCTACGGCCGCGCCGATGTCGCGCACGTTGTAGACCACATCGGCGAGGCGCTCCAGGTCGCCGCGCGTCATGCCGAGTTCCTGGGCCGCGGTGAGCGCGCCGGAGGCCGACACGATCAGGTGCGTTTCGTGCGTGCCGAGGCGCCGCAACGCGGCGAGCAGACGCACGCCGATCATCGCGCCGCTCGCGCCGGAAAGGCCCACCACGATACGCTCGCGCGTCTGCTCACGCTTGTGCTCGCGCTCCTGCTCAGCCATGAGCGTCATCCAGATATGCGTCGAACGCGGTGTTGTCAGCGGCGACGAGCGCGTCCAGATCCACCGTGTCCTGCCCCGGAATACGCACACGCGTGAACACGTGCGACGCGTACACCACCGGCCGCGTGGCGTCGAGGCCCATCTTCGCGCTCACGCCCTGCAAGTGCGGCGGCGCGTCTTCCGGCTGGCCGACGGTGGTCGACGGATCGAGCAGCGAGCCTTGCGCGCCTTCGATCACGACCAGATCGCGGTCGGCCTGAAAGCGCGTGGCGACGGCCCATTCGATTTCAGCCGGATCGTGTACGTCCACGTCGGTATCGACCACGACGACCTGCTTGATGTCGTAGTGCGCGCCGAACGCGCACAGAATCACGTTCTTCGCTTCGCCTTCGCGCTTCTTGTCGAACTGCACCCACAGGTGGTAGCGGCACACGCCGCCCACGGACAGATGCACGTCCTTCACACCCGGATGACTGCGTTGCAGGTGCGCGAGCAAGCTCGCCTCGCGCGGAATCGCGCCGAGCAGCAGATGCTCCATTTCCGCCGGCACGATCGTATGAAAGATCGGCTTCTCGCGATGCGTCACCGCCGTGACTTCGATCACTTCGCGCGCTTCCTGAGCGCTGTAGTACTTCGGAAATTCGCCGAACGGGCCTTCCAGTTCACGCACGTTGGGCAGGATGCGGCCTTCTATCACGATCTCGGCGAAGGCCGGCACGTTCACGCCGTGGCTCACGCATCTGACGACGGGCAGCGGCGCGCCGTGCAGCGCACCGGCAATTTCCAGCTCGTCGGAGTCGATCGGGGAAATGGCTTGCGAGGCGAGCATCGTCAACGGATCGACGCCGATGGCAATCGCGACGTCGAGCGCCTCGCCCGCCTCTTCAGCAGTCTTCTGAAAGGCGTGCAGGTGACGCGGCAGCAGCAGGATCGCCATGCGATCGGGCCCATGCACCTGAATACGGTTGATCGAAACGTTCTGCACGCCGGTACGCGGATTGCGTGCAATCACGAGGCCCGCGGTAAGGTACGGGCCGTTGTCGTGCTCGCTATGGGTCGGAATCGGCAGCAGTGCGTGCAGGTCGATGCCGCTGGTATGCACGACCTGCTGGCAGGCCGCCTCGGCACGCGGGATTTCCTGCGAGGGAAGCGGCCGCCCGGCCGCGTCGCGAAAGCGCGCCAGCAGATCGGCCTCGGCTACGCCCATCGCTTCCGCGATCCAGGCGCGGCGCGACATGAACCCGCTGACCACCGGCACCTCGTGACCGCCCGGCTGCGTGAAGAACGCGGCTTGCGTGCCGTCCAGGCGCTTGGCGATCGCGGCGAGTTCGTGTTCGAGCGCCACCGGCCGGTCGATCGTGGCGACCCGGCCCGTGCGCGCCAGATGCGCCAGCCAGTCGCGCAGCGTGAGCGCGCCGGACGGGCGGCTCCACGCCAGGTGAAAAGTGCCGTGCGATGCGGCATCGCGAGTGTTCATCCACGTCTCCATCAATGCCTGGCTTGAGGTCCGGAGCGGACCGCCAGTCGATGACGAAAGCGTAACGAGATCGGCTTATAACTTCTAATATTGATTATTGATGCTTCGAATCATTCCTGATGATATGCGTGTTAGCACCAATGACAGCCTTTTGTAGGCAGGATACCAATAGCTATTGCACGAGGCAGCGGTGCTTCCGGCGAACCGGCGAGCCGCGCCGAAGCGTTCGTGACGTACCGTTCGGGCCTTCATCTGATACGGCGCGGCATGCTCATTACGTTTGCTGATGTTTTATTCATTCCCACATGGACCTCCGGCAAATCCAGTATTTCATCGCGCTTTTCGAAGACGGTTCGGTCACGCGGGCAGCGAAACGCCTGAACATCGTGCAGCCCGCGCTCAGCATGCAGATCGCCAAACTCGAGGACGAACTGCATCAGCAGCTATTCGAGCGCAACGCCCACGGCATGGCGCCGACGGCGGCCGGCCGGCTCATGTACCGGCTCTTTCTGCCGATCATGCGCGACCTCGCGCACGCGCGCCAGCAACTCGTGCAGCGCGACGAGGTGGTGACCGGCCATGTGTCGATCGGGCTCATTGCCTCGGTGACGGAGAGCGTGCTGGCCGATGCGCTGTCACGCTTTCACGCGCGCTATCCCCATGTGGAGGTGACCGTGGCGGACGGCTACAGCGCGACGTTCATCGACTGGGTGGCGGGCGGGCAACTCGACGCGGCCCTGATCAACAAGCCGCGCGCGCGCCTTTCGCTCGACTCGCAGCCCTTGCTCGACGAGGAAATGGTGCTGGTGACGAGCGCCACGCACGGCCCGGAACTGCCGCATGCAATCGAACTCGCGCAACTGCCGGAACTGGAACTGGTGCTGCCGACCAAGCGCCACGGCTTGCGCGGCGTGCTCGATACGGCTGCGCAGCATGAAGACGTGCTGCTCGCGCCGCGCTTCGAGATCGACGTGTTGAGCACGATCGTGAAACTGGTGGAAAGCACGCACTTTGCGACCATTCTGCCGCGCATCGCCGTGCAGCGCGCGGTGCACCAGGGCACCTTGCGTGCCTATCCGATTCTCGCGCCGCGCATTGTGCGGCATATCGTGTGCGTGAGCCATCCGCGGCGCCCGTTGAGCGCGGCGGCGGATGCACTGGTGTCGATCATCGCCGACGAATTGCGCCAGGTGTCGAGCGAATCGGAACTGGATGCGACCGTGACGGGCTCATCCGCCGATGCGTCGGGTGAATCGCGGTCAACGCCTGTTTCCAGAGAACGTTCCGCGTGAACGGCGGGTGATTGCGATCGCAAAGAAGGTGGGCCAAAACTTTTTATATTATTCGGATACCCAGGCAGTTTTTGGCCGGTGGGGATCTTCTTCAGGGAGCCAGCACGTCGCCAAACCCACCGACCCGCACACCTGCCAAGCGAATCGCCATCGCGACCCTGGCCGATAGAAGCGCTTGCAGTTCCGCTTCGTGCCGGTAATCCCGCATGCCGTCGCTCAACGCCCGCTCCCCCGCCACGGCGGGATGGCAATAAATCTCCCCCACCCCGTGCGGCAGATCGGCGAGCGCCGCAAGCCACGCCGCTTCATCCATCCGCCCGCTATCGGCGATTCCCACCGCATAATCGTTATGCGCGATGCCGGCGCGATCCAGACGCGCCTTGACCTGCGCGATCCACGGCCGCAACCACAGCGGCGCATTCGCTTCGAACGGCAGGCGCATGGCCTTCATACCGTACTCGCGGCCAATCTCCAGAATCAGTCCGAGCACCGTCGGGTGCAAATGAAAATGCTTGTGCGTGTTGACGTGATCGAGCGTCAGACCGGTTTTTGCAAACGCTTCGAACTGCGCGCGAATCTCACACGCAAGCTGCTTGCGCACATGCGGCAAGCAGAAAAACCGCGCGCCGTCCCACACCATGTTGCTGCCGAAGCGGCCATGCTCGTCGACCAGGGCGGCAACGCGCTCGCGCGGTGCAGTCGCGTCGCCGTCGGCCAGTACCAGATGCAGGCCAACCCCCAGTTGCGGCAATGCGCGGGCGCGTGTCACCGCGTCGGCGGCGGCCGGCGCACCGACCATCAGACTCGCGGCGCTCAGCACGCCTTCGCGATGCGCGCGCTCGACCGCCTCGTTGACTCGCGCGTGCAGGCCGAAATCGTCGGCGGTGACGATCAGTCCGCGTGGCTCAGTTGCCATCGGACGCCTCCACTACGTCCATTACGTTCAGCGCGCCCTTGTGCGCGGCCATCGGCGTGGAACTGCCGACTGGCACGCGCGCCCCGCGCCACACCACATGCGAGCCGAACGCGCCGGCCAGCCATTGCAACGCCAGCAATGCATCGCGCAACGGCACCAGCGGCAGATCACGCCAGAAAGTGCGTTCATGGCGCGCGGCACGCAGATGCATCAGCAGGCGGGCCGCCAACCCGGTCGCCGTGCCGGTTGCGCTCGTGAGCGCGGCCCACGCGTGGAGCGCATCGGATGCGCTCGCTGCGAGGCCTGCGGTGAGCCACGCGCCGGTCAACAGCCAGGGCGTGGGGAACGTGATGAAGAGGAACGCGAAGCCCAGCGGATTCACCGAGCGGATCGTGCGCAGCCAGCGCGTTTCGCGCTGCCACAAGGCGTAAAACGTCGGCTCGATCACATCGGTGGCGACCATCACGCGCGACAGCACGGTTCGCAGTCCGAGGGCACGTACGTGTTCGGCCAGCCAGTAATCGTCCGCGAGACAATTTTTCAGCGCCTCGAAACCGCCGATGCGCTCGAGCGTTGCGCGCCGCAACGCGAGCGTCGCACCGAAGCCGAAGCGGCGCGAGCCGGCCGCATGCGCGACGCGCACCGACGGCGCGAACCACTCGTTGATGAAGAGCGCGCCCACGCGCGGCCAGAAGCCGCCGACGCCTTGCGCCACGTAAAGACACGTGACCACGCCCACGCGCGGATCCGCGAGCGGCGCGGCCACGCTGTCGAGATAGTCGGCTTCGACGGCGATGTCGCTGTCGGCAATCACGATCACCTCATGGCGGGCCCGCTCCGCCATGTTGATCAGGTTGCTGACCTTGAGGTTGCTGCCGTGCACGCGCGTGTCGATCGCGAGTTCGATGTCGTGCGTCGGATAGGCCGCCTGCAAACGGCGCACCACGGCAATAGCCGGATCGTCGGGCGACGATACGCCTAGCACGAGCTGGAAATATCCATGACGCTGTTCGCAGAAGGTTCGCAGATTTTCGTAGAGACGCGGCTCGGCGCCGCACAGCGGCTTGAGCACGCTGACGCCGACATATGCGAACGGATACAGCGCAGACGAGGCGCGCAACGCGTCTTGAGCGGGACTGGCCGCAACGCTGCGGCGCGAGGCATAAAACGGCATTGCGACCGCCGCCAGCATTGCGTAAAGCGATGCGCCGGTGCAGCCGGCTAGAAGAACCCACTGGCATGCCGTCAGTACGTGTGCCGCCATTGTCCGGTTCCGTCAGCGCTCAGCCAGCACGAACGGTCTACCCGTCAGGCGCAGATGAAGAATCACGAGCCAGCGCCGCGGGCAGTTCGAGGCAATCGCGAAAGGCCGCGCGGGCCGGCCTGCGCCCGTTGCGTAATGCCCCTCGCGCGCGAGTTCGAAGGCTGCGTGCGCGAACTGGCGCGTCACGATCACGCCGCTGACGATCACCGCAATGGCCAGCAAGCGGAACGGTGTGGAATTGAAGGCGTGCTGGGAAACCGGCAACAGCAGCAGCCCGAGGCACACGAGCACCTCGGTGCCCATGGCCGTGAGCGAAGCCACCAACAGGTGGGCGCGCAGCATGTCGACGGTGACTGGCTTCATGACTGGGTCTCGTGGCCCGACGAAATGCACGGCGCCATGTATTGACGCAACTTGCCGGCGTGGAAAATCGCCGGTCGTCCATCTCATCGATGTGCTTACGATTGAACTGCAATGACGTGGCAACAGAGCCGCCGCCGCATGGCCGCAATCACGCCGCGGCAGTGACCTGTTGAGGGGCGATAGTAGCGAGTCAAGCTGAAGGAAACCTTAAGGAATAAGGCGTATAAAGCGGGTGATGAACAGGATGGTTAAACTTCGGGTTACGGTTCGGCGCCTGTCTGACCATGCCGGCCGCCATGCAAGAAAACATCGAATGGAATGAATGGACTCATGCGCGTACTCCTCGTAGAAGACGACGATCTGATCGGCTGCGGTATCGAAGCGGGGCTGCGTCAAGCGGGCTTCACGGTCGACTGGGCCCGCGACGGCCATAAGGCCGGACTCGCGCTCGACACCACCGTGTACGCGCTGGTGGTGCTCGATCTCGGCTTGCCTCGCGTATCGGGCATGGAACTGCTGAAACGGCTGCGCGATTCGGGTAAGGACGTGCCGGTGCTGGTGCTGACCGCGCGGAGCACGGTGCTCGACCGTGTCGGCGGCCTCGAAGCCGGCGCCGACGACTACCTCGGCAAGCCCTTCGATCTGACCGAACTGATCGCCCGTTGCCGGGCCTTGTTGCGCCGTGCGCAAGGCCGCAGCGTCGAGCAGATCCGCTATCTGGACCTGACGGTCAATCCGGCCGCGCAAACCGTCGAAGTGGGCACGAGGCGCGTGCCACTCACCTCGCGCGAATGGGCGATCCTGCTGCAGTTGCTGACCAATCAGGGGATCCCGCAATCGCGCTCACGTCTCGAAGAGAGCCTGTACGGCTGGCAGGAGGAAATCGAGAGCAACGCGATCGAAGTGCACGTGTCCAATCTGCGCAAGAAGCTCGGCGCGAAGCTGATCAAGACGGTGCGCAATATCGGTTACGTGATGGAGAAAGAATAATGGGCGCGTCGATTCGCCGGCGCCTCGCGTTGCTGGTGCTCGCCAGCATCGTACTGATGTGGGGCATCGCGCTCGTGTCCAGCTATCGTCAGGCCACGCGCGAAGTCGGCGAATGGGAAGATGCGCGGCTCGCCGAACTCGCGCAGATTCTCGCCCTGCTCGATCAGCGCAATCTGAGCACGCTCGCCAACGCGCGCATCGACGTGCGCGAAGAGGAAAGGCACGGCGAGCCCGGCGCCAACGACAACGACGACGACGACTCGCTGCCTCGCGACGCACTATTCCAGGTGCGCGGCCGGAGCGGCGAAGTGCTGGCGGGCAGCCCGCAATTGCGCGAACTCGGCGCATGGGATCTGCCCGTGCCGGTCGCGAGCGGTGCGCGCGACATCACGCTCGGCGGCCAGATGTATCACTCGTTCACTTTGCGCGACACCCTGCTCGGCCACACGGTGCGCGTCTTCGAACTGGCCAACACGCGCAGCGACCTGGTGAGCGGCGTCGCGAGCCGGATCGCCCGCCCCACGCTGATCGCGCTGCCGGTGCTGGCGGTGCTGGTATGGTTCAGCATCGGCTGGAGTCTGGCGCCGCTCAGGGTGCTGTCGGGCGCGATTCGCGCGCGCGACGTGAACCGGCTGGAGCCGGTCGATATCGGCCGCGCGCCGACCGAGGTGCGCCCGCTCGTCGATGCGATCAATCTGCTCCTGTCGCGTTTGCTGCACTCGCTGGAGCGCGAACGCGCGTTTACCGCCGACGCCGCCCATGAACTGAAAACGCCGCTTGCCGCGATCAAGGTGCAGGCGCAGGTGGCCCTGGCCGAAACGGATAAGGCGCGGCAGCGGCTCGCCATGGAACGCGTGGTGCAAGGCGTGGATCGCAGCGCGCGCCTCGCGGAGCAGTTGCTGCTGCTCGCGCGTCTGGACGTGCACGAAAAGATGACGGCGGCGCCGCTCAAACCCGCCGTGGTCGCAAAGAACGCGCTGCTCGCCAACGAGCGCAGCGCACAGCAGAAAAACATTCACGTGACGCTGACGGGCGACATGCGCGCCGAGATCAACGCGGAGCCCGTGCTGATCGGCATCCTGCTCGACAATCTGCTCGATAACGCGATCAAGTACGGGCGCGCCGGCGGCAGCATCGAAGTGGCGGTGCAGCACGCCGAAGACCGCATACAGGTGACCGTGCGCGACGACGGCCCCGGCGTCGCGCCAGGCGATCTCGACCGTCTGACGAATCGTTTTTTCCGGGCGACCGGCAATCAGGCCACCGGCAGCGGGCTGGGCCTTTCGATCGTCGCGCGGATTGCGGAACATTTCGGCGCGAGCCTGCGTCTCGGCAAAGGCATCGGCGAACGGGGACTCGCGGTCGAGGTGTCGTTTCCCGCTTATACGCAGGCGAGTTGAGGAGAAAGCAGAAGCGGGCCTCGCATCGACGCATCTCGCTTGTGAGGGTGCGCTTTCCCGCGTCCACGCGCCCCATGTGCTGCGAACCGTTGTGCCTTGGTGATCCTGCGGCGCGCGCCGTTCGGTCTCTAAGGCGCGCGCTCGAACGCTCGCTGCGGCGCCCGATTCGACGACTCCGCGAACTGCCACGCAATCAGCCCCGGCACGAATATCACGAGATCGCGAATCCGGCGCGCACCGGCCAGCGCGAGACAGATGGAAGGATCGAGGCCGAGCGCGCCGCCGATCAGAATGAAGCCGCCCTCCTGCACGCCCAGGCCGCCCGGCACGAAGAACGCCGCGCTGCTGATCGCCTGGATCAGCGATTCGATCACCGCCGCTTCGACGAGCGTGACGTGCACGCCGAGAAAGTACAGCGCCAGCCAGATTTCCAGCGACGTGAGAAAGCACTGCAGCGGTTGCCAGAAAAACAGATAGCGCAGCACCACGCCACGCCGCCGCCAGATCAGCTTGATGGCCTGATCGATCTGCGCCGACTGGCCGACCAGCGCGGCAAGCTTGCCGCTCGTCATATGATTGAGTGCGCGCGTGATGCGTTCGAACGGACTCGCGTGCTGCACGAGCGCGAACAGCACGAGGAGCGGCGTGAGCACCACCACGCCCCAGGCCAGTTGCCCGGCAAGCCTGAGCGTGTCGGAATGCGCATGCGCGAACAGAAAGCCGATGCCGACCATCGTGAAGAGCAACTGGCTGATCACCGTAAGCTGCATGTCGACGATGATGCTGCCCACCGCCGTGGACGGCCGCACGCCCCAGCGCCGCAGCATGCGGAACGACACCACTTCGCCGCCGATGCGCGCCACCGGCAGCATGCTGTTGACCGATTCGCGCACCCACGCGAGGTGCAGCATGTTGAAGATGCCGGGACGGTTCGCGCCGCGAATCAGCGAACGCCAGTCGCAGGCATTGGCGAGCATCGGCAGCACGTGCGCGAGCGCGGCTAGCAGCAGTCCCGCGCCGGCCGCGCGCAGTGCGCCGAGCACGGCGCCGGGATTGTCGTGCCAGACGAGCCAGAGCGACGCCAGCAGGCCGGCTAGCGCGGCCACGCGGCCGAGATGCTTCATCACGCGCCCACCTCGTGCGCGCGCTTCCGGCGCGTTGCCCTGCGTTCAGAAGCTGCTTCGAAAAAACGATCCATCATGCCAATCCACGCTGCCCTTCGTCCGTCATTCGTCCTGCGCCGCCGACAACAGGCCGTCGCCGTCCACCTTGAAGCTGAAGCCTCGCCAGATCACGCGCGACGAGCAGAAGCTCGCGACGAAAATCGCAAACGATACGATATCCCATAACGGCAGCAGCCACAGGTCGCGATGCGCCTGCTTCAACGCACGATCGGACAGCAGTTTCAACGCGAGCCGCGCGCACATGGCGGCCAGCGCGAGCGACCATGCCCACCATGCGCCGCCCGAGAAGACGAGCGCAAGCAGCGCGAACGCGAACGGATGAATCAGCGCCGAGCCGAGATGGCCGAGCGGATCGATGCGGCGGATCGTGCGGCTCCAGCGCAGCTCATGCGCGATCAGTTGCGCCGCACTCGATTCCACGCACGCATGCGAGATCGTGAACGGCGGGATCGCCACTTTCTCGCCGGTCATGCGCACCGCTTCGCCGATGGCGTGGTCTTCCGCGAGATGCCGCACGAACGGCGTCAGGCCGCCGATTTTTTCGAGCGTATTGCGCCGCATCGCAATGGTCTGGCCGAAGCACGGGCGCGCGAGCCCAAGCGCGAGACCGGTCACGACGCCGGGCAGGAACTGATAGTTGGTCGCCTTGGCCGACAGACGCGGCCAGAAGCCAGGATCGGGCTGTCCGCGATACGCGCAGGTGACGAGCCCCACGCCGGGTTTCTGCAATTCGCCAATCACATTGCGCAGATAGTCCGGCTCGACGCTCACGTCGCTGTCGGCGAAGACGAACACGTCGTGCTGTGCTTGCGGCAGCATATTGAGGATGTTGCTGATCTTGCGGTTCGGCCCGTAGAGACGCGCATCGGCCACCACGGTGATGTGCGCGTCGGGATAGAGGCGCCGCAGTTCGTCGACGGTTTGCAGCGCGGGATCGGCCGAATCGTGCACGCCGAACAGAAACTGCACGGGCCCCGGATAGTCCTGCCGGCAGAAGCTGGAGAGATTGTCGAGCAGCGCCCACTCGTTGCCGTGCAGCGGTTTGACGATCGTGACCGGCACGAACTCGGTCGGCTCGGACACCGCCCGCTCGAAGAACCGTCCGATCAGCGCACCGGCAAGCACGGTGTAGCCAATGCCGAGGACCGCGGCCGCCGCGCTGGCGCAGGCCAGCGTGACGGCGACCAGATGCGCGGCGCTCACGCCTCGTGGGCGCGCAGGAAACGGAAGAATTCGACGCCCTCGCGCAGGCGCCGTTTCATCATGTCCCAGCTCGTCAGCATCTCCCGCAGGATTTCCCAGATCTTCGACGGCCGGAAATAGAAA
>NZ_JAMWXW010000035.1:0-98001 GCF_031570135.1 Paraburkholderia sp. USG1
ATCCGTCAGTGCCGGTGAATGTGAACTGGCAGACGTATGCGGGTCCGGAGTCGCGTTATTGCCCGGCGCAAGTGTACGAATTCGTGAAGAACGACGACAACACCGAACGCCTCGTGATCAACGCGCAGAACTGCGTGCACTGCAAGACGTGCGATATCAAGGATCCGACGCAGAACATCGTCTGGGTCACGCCTGAGGGCGGCGGTGGTCCGAACTACCCGAACATGTAACTTCCGCACGCGCAAGCTGCGCGCGTTCAAGTGAATCCAGGAGTTTCAAGTGCAGAGAGAAGTTGTTGTTGTCAGCGGTGTGCGTACCGCGATCGGCAAGTTTGGCGGAAGCCTCAAAGACGTTGCGCCTACCGAACTCGGAGCGCTTGTCGTACGCGAGGTGCTGGCGCGCGCCGACGTTGCGGGAGACAAGGTTGGCCAGGTCGTATTCGGCAATGTGATATCGACTGAACCCAAAGACTTTTACCTGGCGCGCGTGGCAGCGCTCAACGGCGGTGTCGGCCAAACGACACCGGCGTTCAATGTCAATCGTCTGTGCGGCTCAGGCTTGCAGGCCATCGTCTCTGCCGCACAATCGATTCTGCTCGGCGATGCCGATATCGCGATCGGGGGTGGCGTGGAAAACATGAGCCGTGCGCCCTACATTACGCCCGACGCACGCTTTGGCGCACGAATGGGCGACGCACGCCTGATCGATATGATGCTTGGGGCGTTGAGCGATCCGTTCCACACGGTTCCGATGGGCGTTACCGCGGAGAATGTCGCAAAGAAGTACGGCATTACGCGTGAGCAGCAGGACGCGCTCGCAGTCGAGTCGCATCGGCGCGCCGCCCATGCAATCGCCGAGGGGCGCTTCAAGGATCAGATCCTGCCGATAACACGGACCGTGAAAGGCCGGTCCGTCGTATTCGATACCGACGAACATGTGCGTCTGCAACTGGATCCCGCCGAGCTCTCCGGATTGCGGCCCGTCTTCCAGAAGGAAAACGGCACAGTAACCGCTGGCAACGCATCCGGCCTCAACGACGCGGCGGCCGCTGTTCTGCTGATGTCGCGTGAAACGGCGGACGCAAGTGGCGTGAAACCGCTGGCCCGGCTCGTGTCATATGCGCATGCCGGCGTCGATCCTCTTTATATGGGCATTGGCCCGGTGCCCGCAACGCGCCTTGCCCTCCAGCGCGCCGGCCTCGGCATCGGCGATCTCGACGTGATCGAGGCGAACGAGGCCTTTGCTGCGCAAGCCTGCGCGGTGGCGCAGGAACTCGAATTCGACCCGCACAAGGTCAATCCGAATGGCTCCGGCATTTCGCTCGGTCATCCGATCGGAGCGACGGGTGCGCTGATTACCGTCAAGGCGCTATATGAATTGCAGCGTATCAAAGGGCGCTTTGCACTGGTTACGATGTGCATCGGAGGCGGCCAGGGTATTGCGGCTATATTCGAGAACCTACAATAGAGAAATTGTGTTGCGTCACTGACAAGGAATAACCATGACAATCAACACCGTTGGGATAATTGGTGCGGGCACGATGGGCAACGGCATTGCTCAGGTCGTTGCAGTCGCAGGATTGAAGGTAGTCGTGATCGACGTTACCGAGGCAGCGCTCGCGAAGGGCGTAGCCACGTTGACCGGTAGCCTCGAACGGCTGGTAGCCAAGGGAAAGATCGAGGCCGCAGTGAAAGAGGCCGCGCTCTCGCGAATCGAGACGTCCACCGACTATCAACGCCTCGCTACCGTCGACATCGTAATTGAAGCCGCTACGGAAAATACCGATCTGAAGATCCGCATCCTGCGGCAGATCGAATCGGTGGCGCGGCCGGACGCGATCATCGCGTCGAATACGTCGTCGATCTCGATCACCGCGCTCGGAGCGTCGCTTACCGACGCGTCGCGCTTCATCGGCATGCACTTCTTCAATCCGGTGCCGCTCCTGCCGCTCGTCGAAATCATTCGCGGCGTACAGACCAGCACAGCCACGATTGAAGCCGTGCGTGAGCTAACCGTTAAGCTCGACAAATCGCCGATCAGTGTGAAGAACGCGCCGGGCTTCGTGGTGAACCGCATTCTGGTGCCGATGATCAACGAAGCGTTCTTCGTGCTCGCCGAAGGCATTGCTACAGCAGAGGAGATCGACCTCGGCATGCGACTCGGCGCGAATCATCCGATCGGTCCTCTGGCACTCGCGGATCTGATTGGACTTGACGTTTGCCTTTCGGTCCTCGACGTCTTCCTGAAGGACTTCGGTGATTCGAAGTATCGAGCGAGCCCGTTGCTGCGCGAGTTAGTGGCGGCTGGCCGTCTTGGGCGAAAAGTCGGTCAGGGCGTCTACCGCTACGACTAACTATTCGGCAGAGCGATCAGCTATTGCCGGAACCAATGGGCGCACTGAGCCGTTATGCCACGAACGGCCTTGCGCCCATCAATAACAAAAATGCGCGCAACCGCGACGTCAACGCCACGCCGAACAGGTCGCAAATCGTCGCTTTTTAGCGACACGTTACGAGTTGAAAAAGCGGGCCGGTCGTCGATCGGTTAATGTCGATTTGCCGCGCCTGCGGCGTCGAACCGCACGCCGACTTGCCGCACGTCGAGGCATCTCCATCGGAAATACGCGGTCGCGTTATTGTTCCTGATTCTGGAAGGAACCAATCCATATTCTGCGATATGAGGCAAAAAACCGGCCGACTATGCTCCCGGTCACAGCCTCACCCAGCAAGTCTTCGAGGGCATTTGAGGCGGTCAAATAATCAATCATACTTAGGACATCCGTCTGATGAAAAAAGTCGTAATCTCCAGTGCCGTAGGTTCACTCTTCGTCCTTGCCGCGTCACCGGCGTTCGCACAAAGCTCGGTCACGCTGTATGGTCTCGTCGATACGGCACTCCGATATCAGACGAATGCCGGCCCGGACGGCAAAGACCTGGTCAGCATGACAGTCGGCCCGGAAACGCATAGCCGTTGGGGCCTGAGGGGCACTGAGGATCTGGGCGGCGGCCTGTCCGCGATCTTCCGCCTTGAAAATGGCTTCGAACTCAACTCTGGACAACTTCATCAGGCCAACACGCTGTTCAGCCGGCAAGCGTACGTGGGCCTGTCGAGCGACAAGTACGGCACGCTGACCTTCGGTAATCAATATGCGCCGCTCTACGACACAATGGGCGATGTGTTCGACCCGTTGACGGTTGGCGACTACTGGCAAGACAGTTGGGCGTGGAATGGTATTGGTCCGTACCTCACGATCAACAACTCGGTCAAATACAAGGCATCGTTCAACGGCCTGAGCATTGACGCAATCTACGGCTTCGGCAATCAGGCGGGCGCAGTCGGCCTCGGCAGCACGTATGGCGTGGAAGTGACGTATACGCACGGTCCCGCATCGCTCGACGCCGGCTTCCAGCAAACCTCCGTGACGTCCGCCAACGGCAGCCTGGTCAATGGCGCGAAGATCAACCTGATGCACGTCAGCGGCGCGTACCAGATCACGCCTACCGTACGCCTGTTGGCCGGCTGGTTGCGCGCGCAGGATCGCAGCGGCACCACCGACGCCAACATGCAGCAAGCCGGCGCGCCGAAACTGCCGGGCAGCAGCCCGAACCGTATCGACGACACGCTCTACATTGGCGGCAACTGGCAAGCCACAGCCCCGCTGCTGATCACCGTGGCCGGCTACTACGGCCACGCCCGCAATGCCGAGCGGATCGACGGCACACTCGGTTCGGGTATCAACTACTCCGCCACCGTTCTCGCCGAATACTCGCTGTCCAAGCATACGGAAGTGTATGGCACCGTGGACTTCGCGCGCGGCAACGGCGCATTTGCCGCCGACTACCCCGGCTCGACCAACCCGGCTACCGGCGTGGTCGACACCGTTGGCCGTACCAACAACGTTGGCGCGGCAGTCGGCATCCGCAAAATGTTCTAAGGCCGTATGAGACGGATCTGGCGACGGGCGTCAGTTACTGCCCACCAGATCCGTCGCGTTCACCTGGACGTGAGGCAGGCTTCTCGCTAGCCGCGGGACCAGCTCCATGACCGGCAGCCGCAGCGTTTCCGCCATCTCGTCGATCGTGATCGACTGGTCGCCGTCCTGCCCCAGCAACGTCACGACGCTTCCGGTCCGGGCCTGCGCAATCTCCGTGATATCGATCACGGTATGCTGGAAAGAGCGGCGCCCAAGAATGCGCGCCGCCTGTCCGTGCACCAGCACGCGGCCCAGCGGCGGCACATGATTCAGCCCATCCCAGAAGCCGATCGGCACGACACCGATACGCACGCCGCGTTCGAGCCGGATCGGCTCCGCATAGCCGATCCCAAGCGTGGATCCGGCCGGGTGCTCCTGCACGTGAATGATGCGCCCGCGCACAGCCCGCAACATGGGCCGCAACGGTGCGCGAACCATCCATTCCGCGTCGAGCGCACCGTATAGAAGCCGCCCGGGATCGACCGCCTGATATGCCAGATGCGGATGCGCGAGCATGACCCGCGAGCTTGCCAGCATCGTCGTTATGTTATCGAAGCCCGCGGCGCGCGCGTCGGCCAGCGCCGCGTCGAACACACCGGCCTGCTGGCGCGTCACGTCGTCGTTCTCCGGCGAGCTCAGATGCGTGTACACGCCTTTGAGCCGCACGGTCGACTGATCGCGCAGCGCCGCGAACGCGGCTTGCCATTGCGACGGCAGAAAGCCGAAGCGCCCAAAGCCCGGATCGATCTCCAGGAACGCATCGACCGCCACACCTGCGTCGATGAACGCATGCAGGCTTTCCTGACTCTGGATCGTCACCGTCAGTCCCAACGCAGCGACCTGCGCCGCATCTTCCGGCAGGGTCGAGGCAAACAGCAATATGTCGCGATCGATGCCCGCACGGCGAATCGCGACGCCCTCTTCCGGACTGCCGACGCAAAAGCCGTCGACACCCGCTTGCGCCGCCAGCCGCGCAACCTTCGCGGCGCCGAAGCCGAATCCGTCGCCCTTGCAAACGAAGTAGATTTTCGTGGCGTGTCCCACCTGTTCACGCGCGACCGCCAGATTCGCCGCGATGGCGCCATAGTCGAGTTCAGCCCAACTGGGACGCAGCAAGCGCACACGTTGAGTATCAGGAACTGGCTCGATGATTGAAACGGACATAGTCAATGCACCCTGTCGTGGTCAGAGTTCGCCGATAGCCGCAGCATCGGCACCGGTCGATTGCAGGAACAGCGCCTCCTGCTTCGCGACGCGCTCCTGCCCGGAAAGCGTCTTGAGGCGCGTACGCATCTCGGCGGTGCGGTGCTCGTCTATCTCGCGCGCCGCACCTTCGAGCACGACGCCGTACACCTCACGCGCCAACTGCTCCGTGATGCGCTCGTCCAGCACGTCCTCACGCACGGCCTGCAGCGAACGTGTCAACGGATCGCCATGACCGGCGCCGCCCGCCGCGATATGGCAGAAGCGATCGCCCTTGCGCAATGCAGTCACTGTGCTCGGCATGGTCGGCAGCAACGTGCTTTGACCGTCACGCGTCAGCAGATTAAGCGACGGCGACCCGCTCAGCCCGCCATGCGAGCCGGACGGACGATGCGCGCGACGGTCCGAACGCAGTCCGAGCAACGCGTGGTCGCCGCGCAGTTCATAAGCGCGGCGCATTGCAAGGCCGCCGCGATGCCGGCCCGCGCCGCCGGAGTTGGTGACGAATCCATACTCGGTGATCTTGAGCGGCAGACGTGCCTCGATCAATTCGACCGGCTGGTTCGACAGATTGCCGAGCGGATTGGCAATCCCTTCGCAGCCGTCGTTGCGACCACCGCCCCAACTACCGAGCACGCCGTCGGTAATCAGCCAGTTGCCGCCGCCCTCGCCATCCAGATGGCGCCCGGAAATCGACACGACCGATGGACCGCCTTCTCCCAGCGCCGGAATGGTGTCCGGCACGATCTGCGCGAACGCGCCTTGCAATACGTCGAACATCCGGTAAGCAATGATGCCGCGCGCAGCGCAAGCCGCCGGTTCGACCGGATTCACGATCGAGCCGCTTTCCGCGTAGACCTGCACGGGTCGCGAAAAACCTTCGCAGTTCGGCACATCCACGCCAATCGCGCAGCGCACCGCCGCATACGCGACCGATTGCGTAGTCGCGAACGGACCGTTGATCGCGCCTTGCACCTGCGCATCGGTCCCGGTCCAGTCGATGCTGACCGTATCGTCCGCTACCGTCACCTTGACGCGAAACGCAATCGGCACGGGCGTATCGCCCAGGCCGTCGATGAAATCCTCGTAACGGTATTCACCATTCGGCATCGTGCCGATGGCCTGGCGCGTCAGACGCTCCGCGTAATCGTGCAGCGCTTCGACAAGGCTGCCGAAACCGTCCGCGCCGTATTTGTCGAGCAACTGCACGAGCCCACGCTCCCCCGCCTTGCACGACGCCAACTGTGCGCGCAGATCGCCGCGCAACTGGCCCGGCATGCGCGAGTTCGTCTCCAGCAGCGTCAGAAGCGCATCATTGACATGGCCGGCATCGCACAGCTTCATTAAGGGAATCCGCAGGCCTTCCTGATAGATTTCGGTCGCACCGATCGCCATGCTGCCCGGTGCCATGCCGCCAATATCGGCGTGGTGGACGATGGTCGCCACATAGCCTTCGATACGCGACGCGTAAAACACCGGCTGAATCAGATACACGTCCGGCAGATGCATGCCACCCGACGTATAGGGATCGTTCATGATGTAAATGTCGCCCGGCTTGCCGGCCGTGCCGAAACGGCGCACCACGTTATCCATCGCGGCCGGAAACGCGCCGAGGTGAATCGGCAAGGTCAGACCTTGCGCGATCACGCGGCCGGCGCGGTCGAACACAGCGGTGGAAAAGTCCATTGAATCGCGCACGATCGGCGAATACGCCGTGCGCAGCACGACAAGCGCCATTTCGTCAGCAATCGAGCCGAGCGCGTTCTTGACGATTTCAAGCGTGATGCCATCCGTGCCCGCCGAAGCGGCCTGTTGGGTAGTCATACGGAGTGCTCCAGAAACGTGATGACGATGTTCTCGTGGGCATCGACGCGCGCGCCGGCATTCGGCGGCACCACGCAAGTCGAGTCGTATTCTTCGACGATCAACGGGCCGCTCATTGGCGCGGCGCGCAGATCGGCACGCGAGATCACCGGGGTGTCGATAAAGCCGTGGGACTTGCCGAAATAGGCCCGGCGCCGCACCGGCACGCGCGCACCCGACGCATTCGCCCGGCTGCCGCCGGCGCGTTGCGCGTCGTAGGCGCGGTTTTTCTGCGAGCGCAGCGAACCGACCGCGCGCAGATTGACGAGCTCGATGACCTCGTCCGCGGACGCATGCCCGTAGGTGCGTTCGTGTTCCGCATGAAACGCGGCGGCGATCGGCGCAATGTCGAGCGGCTCGCCGGCACGCCATTCGATCGGCACAGTCAACTCGTATGCTTGCCCCGTGTAACGCAAATCCAGTGCGCACCTCACGGCGATATCGTCGAAGGCGTTACCCTCGGCCGCCATATCCGCAGTGGCCCGCGCTACAAGGTCTTCGAGCCCGTTGCCCAATTCCACTGCGGCGAAGTGATCGAGGCGGCAGAACATTGTTTGCATGAACTCGTGCTGTGTCGAGGAGAACAGCAGGCCGAGCGCGCTGAATACGCCGGGGCTCGGCGGCACGATCACCGTCTTCATGTCGAGCAATTCGGCGATCGCGTGAACGATCACCGGCCCATTGCCGCCGAAGGCGAACAACGCAAACTCGCGCGGATCGCGGCCGCGATACGTCGACACGGCTTTCACCGCGCGCGTCATCGTGGAGGCCGCGATCGAGAAAACGCCATAGGCGGCTTCGTACAGATCCGTGTGCGTAGGCTCGGCGATCTGCGTGCGCATGGCGTCGAGCGACTTCTGCTGATTGATGCGCAACTCGCCGCCGGCAAGGAACTCCGGGTTCAGATAGCCGAGCGTCAGCACGGCGTCCGTGAGCGTCGGAATCGTTCCGCCCGCGTCGTAGCACACGGGACCGGGCACCGAGCCTGCCGAATCAGGGCCGACCTTGACGAGACCGCCCGCGTCGATACGCACCAGGCTGCCGCCGCCCGCGCCGATCTCCGAGACGTCGATGAACGGCAGCTTCACCGCGTGGCCACCGCCCTTCACGAGCTTGCTGCTGACGTTGATGCCCGCGCCGACCTCGTACTCGGTGGTGCGCGCCGGCTCGCCCTTCTCGATGATGGCTGCCTTCGCCGTGGTGCCGCCCATGTCCACCGTAATGCAATCGGCGTAACCCGACGCGGCCGCCACGGAGGCGCCCGCGATCACACCGGCCGCCGGACCGGACTCGATGATCGTAGCCGGCTTCTGCATGACGGAGGCCGCGCTCATCACGCCGCCGTTCGAATGCATGATCTGCACGGGGCCGGTCATGCCGATGCCGCGCAGCTTGTCGATCAGCGAATACAGATAGCTGACCACCACCGGCCCGAGATACGCGTTGACGACGGTCGTGCTGGTGCGTTCGTATTCGCGGATCTCCGGCAGAATTTCATGCGAGCAGGTCAGATAGACGGTGTCGCCCAACACGCCGCGCAGCAGATCTCGAATACGGATCTCGTGTTCGGGATTCGCGTACGCATGAATCAGGCTGATCGCCACCGCTTCGATTTTCTCGTCTGCGATACGTTGCCCGATGTCCAGCACCTGCGCATCGTCGAGCGGCGTTTCAACCGAACCATCGGCGAGCAGCCGTTCGTCCACTTCGTAACGGTGCCGGCGTTTCGCGAGCGGCGCCGGCTTCTGATACGCGAGGTTGTAGAGCATCGGCACGCGCAGGCGGCCAATTTCGACCACGTCGCGAAAGCCGCGCGTGGTGATCAGCGCCGTGCGCGCGCCTTTGCCTTCGAGCACGGTATTCGTGGCGACGGTGGTTGCATGAACCAGTTCGGTGATCTGGCGCGGTTGCGCGTCGAGCGAAGCCAGCAATGCCTGCAAGCCCGCAACGATCGCAATGCCATAGTCCTGAGGCGTGGACGAAACCTTCCTGGTATGAATCACGCCGTCATCGCCGATCACGACGATATCCGTGAAGGTTCCGCCGATATCGACACCGGCCCGGTAAAGTCTTTCAGTCATTGCACACCTTACTTGTTAGTCGATTCGGCGCAAACGCGTTGCCGGTTTGCGCCGGTAAAAGCAGCGCTGCTAGAACTTGTGCACGAGTCCAACACTGACCACGGCCTGGTTCTGGCCTGAAGAAGGCAACATGGTCTGAATCTGCGAGGCCAGCAGGCCGTTCGAAGTCGCCGGCAACGGTCCGCCCGTTGGTCGGGAAAAGCCGCCGCCGGCCGCGCGCAGATAGATCACCTCGGTATAGATGGAGGTGCGCTTGGAGAGGAACTTGTCGACCAGCAGATTGACCTGATGCCAGTGCACCTGCGTGGGACCGCCCGGACCGCCGGTGATGTCGTCGCTCGTGTACGTGTAGGCCATGCCGAAGAACAGCGTCGGGTCGAGCGTGAAGCGCGCATTCGCTTCATAGTTGTTGAAGCGATAGTTGATGCCGCTCGTCAGGGTCGTGCCCACGTTGTTGTAGATCGCGTTGCTGTACATCAGGCTCAGCTTGGCCGGTCCGAACACATACGACGCGCCGATACCCGCAATCTGCTCGCGCTTCGACGTGATCGGCGCATCGCAACAGGTGATCGCGCCATTGGTGTTCACGTTCGCCGTGGTGTTCACGCCCGGTTCGTCGTAGAGCGAATACGCCGCCGCAATCGAAAAAGCACCCTGCGAATAGATGCCGCCTACCGACCACATGCGATTGTTGGCGAACGCGCCGGGCGCGTTGCTGAACGCGTACATTGCCGTGCCGGTGAAGCCCTTCAGATTCGGCGAGACGTATTTGATGGAGTTGTTGACGCGCAAATAGTCGTCGGTGTTGTCGTTGTCGTACGGATGCGAAAACATCACGCCGCCCCACGCACCGTTGGACGTCATGGTCTGCAAGGTGCCGACGATCGCGTCGTACTGGCGGCCAAACGTCAGCGTGCCGTACTTCGGATTCGAAAAACCCACGAAAGCCTGGCGGCCGAACATGCGGTTGTTCTGACCGAGCGCGCCGCTGACCGGATTGAAGCCGTTCTCCAGCGTGAAGATCGCCTTGGTGCCGCCGCCGAGGTCTTCGGCGCCTCGCAGTCCCCAGCGGCTGCCGTACTCGCCGTTGCCGGTCAACTGCACCGCGCTGTGGCCGCCCTGGTTCGACGAGTAGGTGATGGCCTCGTTGATGATCCCGTAAAGCGTGACCGAACTCTGCGCATGAACGAGACCGCTCCCGCCCATCAGAGCCGCCATGATGAATAACTTTTCCTTCACCGCTCTTCTCCAAACAAGGAATCGCGACACCCCGGTCGGCTAGCGATCGATTGATGATAGCAAATGAATCGATTCACCATAGGTTTAAAAAAATATCCCAGGTGGGTCGGCTCACTGCTTGACCCGGATCTTCTTCTTTACTGCTCGGACCGCCTCTCCTGTGTCGACCAGAGTTAGTGCTTTGGCGCTTACTCTGGTCCCACCCCTATGGGGTGCCGGCCGATCCCCTTCGGGATCGCCGCCAGCAACTCCGTCGTGTAGCGCTCGCGTGGCTCGAACAACACCTGATCCACGGCTCCTGCTTCCACGACGCGCCCTTCCCGCATCACCACCACGCGCTCGCACAGTTCGCCGACCAGCGCCAGATCGTGACTGATCACGACCAGCGACACACCGGCGCTCTGATGAAGATCGCGCAACAGTTTGATGATCTCCGCCTGAATGGATACGTCGAGCGCGGAAGTCGGTTCATCGGCAACGACCAGTTCCGGACGGCGCGCGAGCGCCCGTGCGATACCCACGCGCTGCCGCTGACCGCCCGACAGCTGATGCGGATAGCGCGCCAGCACGAATGCCGGCAGCCTCACCATGTCGAGTAATTGACGCACCGGCACACCGTCGTTGCCGATTGCTTCCGCAAGCGTGGTGGCAATCGTCTTGCGCGGGTTCAGCGAGTTCGTCGTGCTTTGGAACACCATCTGCACACGCTGACGAAACGTCGCGTTCTGCGTGCGTGTCATGGTGTTCAACGCGTCACCTCGGAAACAGATCGAGCCGGTGGTCGGCGCGGTGAGGCCGACCATCATGCGCGCGACAGTCGATTTGCCACTGCCGCTTTCGCCGACGATAGCCAGCGCGTCGCCCTTCGCCACCTCGAGACTCACGTCCGACACCGCATGAAAGCGGCGCCGGTTGAACATGCGTTCGAGCGGAGAACGCGCCAACGCATAGGACTTGCCGACCTCCTGCAGCGCGAAGATCGGCTGCGCAGCCGGGGTGGCGTTCGGCACATTAACGGACATTGCGCGGCTCCTCAGGTTGATGG
Source organism: Paraburkholderia sp. USG1 (assembly GCF_031570135.1). NCBI lineage: Bacteria > Pseudomonadati > Pseudomonadota > Betaproteobacteria > Burkholderiales > Burkholderiaceae > Paraburkholderia > Paraburkholderia sp. USG1. The sequence goes on from NZ_JAMWXW010000035.1 coordinate 11,405, forward strand.
CGGCCCATATCACGCGCCACCGGCAAACGCGGAATGCTCGCGATCAGGTGCCGCGTGTAGTCGTGCGAAGGCCGCAGAAAGATGTCCTGCACCGGACCGGCTTCGACCACATGCCCCTGTTTCAGCACGACGGCGCGCGAACACAATTCCGCCATCAGGTCCAGGTTGTGCGTGATGAACACGAGGCCGAGATCCATTTCGTCCACCAGCGTTCTCAGCAACTCGACGATCTGCGCCTGCACGGTCACGTCCAGCGCGGTAGTGGGTTCGTCCGCGAGCAGCAGCGCCGGTTCACAGACAATCGCGGCGGCAATCATCGCGCGTTGCTTCATGCCGCCGCTCAGTTCGTGCGGATACGCGCGCTCCGTGGTACGCGGGTCTTTGAAACCGACGCGCGCCAGCACGGAATGCACTTCGTCGCGGATCGCGCGGCCGCGCAGCGGACGGTGGGCACGGATCACGTCGGCGAGTTGCGCGCCGATCGTGAAGGCGGGGTTGAGTGCCGTCGCCGGATCCTGAAAGATCATGGAGACGCGCCGCCCGCGCAATGCCCGCATGCGAGCCTCCGAAGCGCGGCCCAGGTCTTCGCCGTCGAGCACGATCCGGCCGCCGCTGATACGCCCCGCGTTGCCGAGCAAGCCGAGCACGGCCAGCGAAGCCACGCTCTTGCCCGAACCCGATTCGCCGACGAGGCCGACCGCTTCGCCGCGTCCCACCTGCAAATCGAGTCCATGCAACACTTCGGTCTGGGTCTTGCCCGCGCCGAACGTGACGCGCAGGTTTTCAATCGACAGTAGCGCTTCGTTCATAGCGACGCTCCCGGCACATTCGCCGCATGCGCACTGCGCCGCCGGGGATCGAGAATGGTGCGCATCGAATCGCCGAACAGATTGAAGGCGAGCACGCTAACGAACACCGCCGCGCCGGGGAACACCGAGACCCACCAGTTGTCGGTGAAAATCAGTGCGCGCGCGTCAGAGAGCATCGCGCCCCAACTTGGCGTTGGCGGTTGCACCCCGAGTCCGATAAAACTGAGCGATGCCTCCACGATGATCGTCACACCGAGCAGCAGCGACGCCTGGATCAGCACCGGCGAGATGATATTGGGTAGAACATCGGAGAACATGATGCGCGCCCCGCTTGCACCCTGCAGAATCCGTGCGGCGACATACTCCGCCTGCGACTCGGCCTTCGCGAGACTATGGGTGAGCCGCGCAAGACCCGGCGCGTACAGCACGCCGATCAGCAGCACGAGCTTGGTTTCATTCGAAATGGCGAGCACGCCGATATGCAGCGTATCAGTGCCGGTAATACCGACGAGCGCGATCGCCCAGATCAACAGCGGAATCGACGCGAGCACTTCCATCACTTTCATCAGCGTTTCGTCGAGCCACGAGCCGGCCTTATAGCCTGCCACGAGACCGATGCCCGTGCCGAGCACGAGGCCGATCGCGACCGCGCACAGTCCAATGGACAACGACGCGCGAGCGCCCCAGATCGTGCGGCTCAGAATGTCGCGGCCCACCTGGTCGGTGCCGAGCCAGAACGCCGCGCTCGGCGCTTCCAGACGATGTTCGATATAGAGCTGCAGCGGATCCTTCAACGGCAGCCACGGCGCGCACAAGGCAATCACGCCCAGTAGCACGATCGTGGCGAGACCGATCGCACCGGCCGGCTCATGCATCAGCGCACGCAGCAGCTGGCCGGCCGATGCGAGCCATGCGCCGAGCACATGCGGCTTGCGTTGCACGTTGGGTAGGGATGAATCAGCCATCATGTTCTGTTCGCCTTCGGGTCGAGATAGCCATGCAGTACGTCGGCGCACGTGTTCGACGCGATGAAGATCGTCGTGATCACGAGCACGATGGCCTGCACCGTCGGATAGTCGCGCTGGAAGATCGCCGTGAGCAAAGCGCGCGAGACGCCTGGCAGATTGAAGATCTGCTCCACGATCAACGCCCAGCCGAACATGTAGCCGTAACTCATCGCCGCCGTGCTCACGAGCGACGGCAACGCGTTCTTCAGTGCATAGAGGCGAATACGCGACGGCGACAAACCGAGCGCTCTGGCGGTTCGCACATAATCCTGCGAGAGCGCATCGACCATGTTCGCCCGCACCAGACGGCTCAGCACGGAGATGTAGTACACCGACATCGTCAGCACGGGCAACACCAGCGCGAGCAGATGAGCCGCCGGGCCGTCCGACCAGGGCGTGAGGCCGCCCACAGGAAACCAACCGGTCTTCAAGGCGACATAGCGGATCAGCAGCAACCCCAGCCAGAACGACGGCACGGATAAACCGACAATCGCCACGGCTCGCAGCAGATGGTCCGTTCCGCTGTTCTCTTTCAGCGCCGCCACGGTGCCGAGCACGATCGACACGAAGATCGTGAAGACGAACGACAGCGTGACGAGTTCGACGGTATTCGGCAACGTATCGGCAATCTGTGGGCCGATCGGGTTGCCGGTCACGTAGGACTTGCCGAAATCGAGCGCGAGCGCGCCGTTCAGCCACGTGCCGTATTGCGCGACGACAGTCCGGTCGAGTCCATATTGATGATTGAACGCGGCGATCTGTTCGATGCTTGCGTCGCTGCCCAACGTCAGACGCGCGGGCGACACGGGTGTCGCGCGACACATTGCGAACAGCAACGCGCTCACCACCAGCAGCACCAGCACAGACGAAAACAGCCTCGAAACGGCTTTCATATCGACCTCATGCCTTCGCGAGATAGACGTTGTCGAGCTTCAGCGAGAAGCCGGCGTTCACCTGAAAATCCTTCACATTGCTGCGCCACAAGTTCTGCACTTCCAGCGCGCCGATCCAGACCGCCGGACAGTCGCGCGCCAGCACCTGCTGAAGCTTCGCGAGAATCGGCTTCAGCGCGGCAGGATCGTCGACCAGATAGCTGTCGTCGATCAGCTTCAGCAATTCTGCACTCTCATAGCCGCTCGCTTTCCAGAGACTTTCCGTTGGCCGGAACAGCGCATTGAGCAGATACGTCGGCTCCGGCGGCGCGATGAAACCGGTCAATGCCGCAGCGTGGTTGCCGACCAGCACCTGCGAAATCATCTGCCCGAAATCGAGCGGACGCAGATTGACGCGCACGCCCAGCGACGCCAGTTGCGCCTGAATGAACAGCGCCGTGGATGATGTATCGATCAGATACGCAGGCTGCACGTACAGCAGATCGAACGACGCGCCGCTCGCGTACTTCGAGCTTTTCAACGCCGCTCGCGCCTGATCCAGATTGAACGCCAGGCTTCCAGCCGAGCTTGCGTCGTACCACGGCGACTCCGGCGCAAACGGCATGCTGCTCGCCTTCACCGCGCCATAGCACAGATCGCGGCAAATCTTGCCCCGATCCAGCACGAGCGAAACGGCACGGCGAAACGCCGGGTCGTCGAATGGCGCCTTGCGGTTGTTCAGGCATATCATCAGCGGGCTGGTCGGCGATGGACGGCTATCGCCCGCGAGGCCCGCCGACGTGCGGATCTGCGCGAACGTCTGGGCCGGCGGCGCGCTGATGATCTGCGTCTGGTCCGACATCAGCGACGCAAGCCGCGACGATTCTTCCGGAATGATGCGGAACACCACCTTGTCCCAATGCGGCTCGCCCTTGCCCCAGTAAGCCGGATTGCGCTTCAATTCGACAAAGTCGTTCGCCTTGGACTGCACGAAAATTGCCGGGCCGGTGCCGACACCGATCGGCGTCTGCTTGAAGTAGTCGGCTGGGTGCTGCTCGCGGCTGCCTACCGGAAAAATACCCATGTACTTCGACATGTAGTCGAGCAACGGCCGGTAAGGGCGCTTGAGGCGGATCACGGCGGTATTCGCATCCGGCGTGCTGACCGAATCGATCACGGTCCAGAACGGCCGGCGGAACGCCTTGTTCGCGGGATTCAGCACGTAGTCGAAGCTGTATTTCACGTCAGCGGACGTGAAAGGCTGGCCGTTCTGAAAGTTCACGCCGCGCTGCAGATCGAATGTGTACGTCAGTTTGTCCGGCGAAATCGTCCAGGCGCGCGCCAGTTGCGGCACCCGCTGACCGCGCGCGTCGACGCCGACCAGATTCTCGAAGATCAGCTGGTTGATCGCCATTACGTCGTGATTCGGCTGGTTGATCGGATCGAGCGTTTGCGGATTGCTCGGAATGGCGACCGACAACACCCCTGCCTGCGCCGCGAAAACGCGGCCTTCGAATGCGAGCGGCAGCGAAAGCCCCGCGATGCCCGCGGCGCCCGCGCGAAGGAGTTGTCGTCGCCTGTTGCTGAAAGTCATGAAATCCTCTGCTTTTTCAATGCCGCGCCGTTCAATACATTTTAGTGAATCGATTCACAGACAATAGTGAGGTTGGCGCGGCGAGTCAACTTTTCAAAAATATCGGAAACCCTGACTGGGGCGCTCAGCGCGCTTTGCAGCGGCCCTAGGCAAGCAGCAACGAGGCGTCGGCGAGCGACAGCACCGTGGTGCGCGAATCGAATGCGGTGGAGAAAAGATGATCGTGCACGACCTGGTCCGGGTCGTAACAGCAATCCTTGACGGTGTACAAGCGGAAGTCCGCGTCGCTCGCATACCCGACAGACGAGAGCACGACGCCGGTCGACGCAATGCCGGCCATGATCAGCGTATCGATACCCTGCGCGGAAAGCCGCGCCTGCAGATCGGTGCCGAAAAACACGCTGGCACGATGTCCGACGATGAGCGGTTCGTTGGCCTGCTGGCCGAGTTCCGGCGCGATTTTGTCGTTGATAAAAAGGCCGAGTTGTTTGAGTCCTTGCCCGTTCTTGTTCAACGGGCTGACTTCCGGATAACCCGGGCTGAACTGGATCTTCGCGAAGTAGACGCTGACGCCTTTGGCCCGCGCGGCATCGCACAACTTGCGCGTGTTGGCGAGCAGCGTAGGCGCGACAGACGGAAAGAGCCCCAGAATGTCGGTCTGATAATGCATGACCACCAGCGCGGTTTGCGCCGGCACGATCGCCGGAATCTGCGCACCCACGCTCTGCGCAGACGCGGCGCTGATCCCGCCGTCTCCGCAGCCATCAAGACCGAGTCCGGTCGCCACCGCGCCGGCCAGCACGCCTGCCGTTTTCATAAACCGTCGACGGCCTGCACGGCCGCCTTCCTCGCTGTTGTCCTGCCTCGACTGTAACCCGATTTTTCTGTCGCCCATATCCCGCCTCGAATTTGGTGAATCGATTCATTTTCGGTGTGTACGCAATGTCAGCGACGAAAAATCCGCTGTCAAGCAACTTTGCGGTCGGACAAACCCTGGGAATCGAATCCGGCTAGCGCTTTTTGCGGCGTGCCAGGCTGGGAGGCGCGCCGCACGACTCGCGCACGATCATCCGCATTGGATGTTTCGAGCGGCGAATGCCGGACGGCGCGGAACCCTCGATCAGTTGCAACATCATGTCCGCGGCTTCGCGGCCCACGTCGCGCGGGTTTTGCGTCACCACGGTCAACGCCGGCGACGCGATGCCCGAATACTCGTGCTCGCCGATGGAAATCACCGACAGGTCGGCCGGAATCGACAGCCCGGTTTCCCGCACCACTTCGAGCACGACCGCCACGTCGTTCAGCGTGGCAATGATGGCGGTAGGCCGCCCGGGACCGGTGAGCAGCGCGCGGCAGACGTCTTTGTTAAATGCGCTGGTACGCAGCACGAGCGCAGGATCGAGCGCGATGCCGGCGGCCTCGCACGCGGCCTGATAGCCGCGCACCATCTCGCGGCCCACCCACGTGTTTTCGTGGCCGGCCACGAGCGCAATGGAGCGATGGCCGAGCGACGCGAGATAGCGCACGGCCTGACGGCAGCCGTCGGCGTGATCGGTCAGCACCGAATTAAATTCGCCCTGGGCGTCGCGCTCCCACAGCACGACGGGCATATTCAGGGTGTGCAGGAAGTTGAAATAGGAAGGCGTCTCGTCGTCGGAAATCGCACCGATGAATCCGTCGATGCGGCGCTGCTTGAGGCTCGACAGAATGGCCCGCTCACGCTCGAGGTCGTAATGGGAATTGGCGATCAGAATCTCGAAACCCCTTGCCCGCAGGCGCTCTTCGGCCGCGCTTACCATCTGCGCGGCGGTGTGCTGGGTGATGTCGGAAATCAGGCAGCCAATCGCGCTGGAGCTGCCCTTGCGCATGCTGCGCGCCACCACGTTCGGCACGAAATTCAACTCCGCCACCGCGGCGCGCACCGCCTCCTGAATGGCCGGCGCCACATTCTCGCGGCCGTTGAGCACCCGCGACACCGAGCCGACCGACACCTTCGCGAGGCGCGCGACGTCCTGCACGGTGGGCGAGCCCTGCGGGGATTTTCGGCTGCGCAATGCAGGCTGAACGGGTTTGCTGGCTCTCTGTTTGGGCATGACGGAAGGCGGAAGTCGTCGATCGGTTCTCAATGAATCGATGCATCGAGCCGATTATAGTGCGTCCCGGCTCTGCCCCATGTCGGCTCGGGCTTGCGGTGCGAGTCGGCCGCTGTCAGTGCAGAGGAAAAACAACCGCCAGGGTATGCGAAAAACAGATATGACAGGATCGCCAATATCAATTCGGGCAACGCCCTGCAGTTTTTTTCATACAGATCACGTCCCGCTTTCAACTCCCGCATGCATGAATGAGGAACTGCTGAAACGCCACTGCCGGCGTATCCAGCGTCGTGCCTTTACGCCATAACATGCCCGCATCCATCTGCGGAATCGCGTTGAGAATGGGTCGCGCGTCGATCCGCTTGCCTTCCAGCGACCACGGGCGAAACACCATGTCGGACAGAATCGTCACGCCGAAGCCATGCGCGACCAGACCGCGCAGCGCCTCCATTGAACTCGTGCGAAACGCGATATTCGGCTCGACATCATTCTGCTTCCAGTAGCGCAGCGTGGATTGCTCGCCTTCGTCTACCGTGATCAGAATGTACGGATAACTCGCGATATCCGCGAGCGAAGGCGCATTGAGTTGCGCGAGCGGATGGGTGGGCGAGGTCCACAACTGTCGGCGCGAGCGGATCAGCACATGGTGACGGAAACGCCGGATATTTTCGACATTCGATAGCAGAACAATGCCGAGATCAACCTCGCCGGTGAGCACGGCCTGTTCGATCGATTCACGGTCAAGGTCGTGCAGATCGATCACGACGTCGGGGTACGTCGCGCGAAACCGCGCCATCAACTCCGGCAGGAAATAACCCAACACGGTATACGACGCAGCAATGCGCACGGTACCTTTGAGATCGTGCGAGCGGAACGGCGCCTTGTAAACCGCGTCGCGCACCGAATCGAGTATGTGTCTCGCGTGGCTCAGAAAATCGTGCCCGTCTGGCGTCAACGTGACGCCTTGAGGCAGGCGCTCGAAGAGCCGCGTACCCAGGGTTTCCTCCAATGCAAGCACGGCATTGGTGATCGCCGATTGCGACACGTGCTCGGCCGTCGCCGCCATCGAAAACTGCCCGCTCTGGGCTGCAGCCACGAAGTAACGCATCTGCCGCAGGGTAACGTCTTTTGACATGTGTTTTTCAAATAGCAGGATTCGGTATTCGTGATTTTACGTTGGAAATTCTGCTTCCTATACTCCGCTTCCAATAAAGCCGCCGGAGACTTCCCCATGAACGCCCCGCTAATGCCGCCACTACGTGACGCGCTTGCCGACGTATCGCTCGACGACAAATACGCGCTCGAAAAGGGCCGCGTCTATATGAGCGGCACTCAGGCGCTGGTGCGGCTGCCTATGCTGCAGAAAGCGCGCGACCGCCGCGCCGGTCTCGACACCGCGGGCTATGTGTCGGGCTATCGCGGCTCGCCGCTCGGCGCGCTCGATCAGGGTCTATGGAAAGCGAAGAAGCATCTGAAGGAACACGACGTGGTATTCCAGCCGGGGGTTAATGAGGATCTCGCGGCGACTGCCGTGTGGGGCACGCAGCAGCTCAACCTCTGGCCGGGCGCGAAGGTCGACGGTGTATTCGGCATGTGGTACGGCAAGGGGCCGGGTGTGGATCGCACCGGCGACGTCTTCAAGCACGCGAATTCGGCCGGCACCGATCCGAACGGCGGCGTGCTGGTGCTGGCGGGCGACGACCATGCGGCGAAGTCGTCGTCGGTCGCGCATCAATCGGAGCACATGTTCGTGGCAAGCGGCATCCCGGTGCTGTATCCGGCAAGCGTGCAGGAGTATCTCGACTACGGTCTGCACGGCTGGGCCATGAGCCGCTACGCGGGTCTGTGGGTCGCGATGAAGTGCGTGACGGACGTGGTCGAATCGAGCGCGTCGATCGAGATCGACCCGGACCGCTTGCAGATCGTCCTGCCGGATGACTTCGAGATGCCCGAAGGCGGCCTGAATATCCGCTGGCCCGATCCGCCGCTCGCGCAGGAAGCGCGTCTGCTCAACTACAAGTGGTATGCGGCGCTCGCCTATATTCGCGCGAACAAGCTGAACCGCGTGGTGATCGACAGTCCCAATCCACGCCTTGGGATCATGACCGCCGGCAAGGCGTATCTCGACGTGCGCCAGGCGCTCGCCGACCTCTCGCTCGACGACGAAACCTGCGCACGCATTGGCATACGCGTGCTGAAAGTGGGTTGCGTATGGCCGCTCGACGCGCAGAACGCGCGCGACTTCGCAACCGGGCTCGACGAGATTCTGGTGGTCGAAGAGAAACGCCAGATTCTCGAATATGCGCTCAAAGAGGAGCTCTACAACTGGCGCGACGACGTGCGCCCAAAGGTGTTCGGCAAATTCGACCAGCGCGACGACGAAGGCGGCGAATGGTCGGTGCCGCGTGGACAGACCCTGCTGCCCGCGCACTACGAACTGTCGCCCGCCCTGATTGCGAAAGCGATCGCCCGGCGCCTCGCCAAAGCCGATCTGCCTGCCGATTTGCGGGCGCGAATCGATGCGCGCGTTGCCGTGATCGAGGCCAAGGAGCGCGAGGCGGCCACGCTGCGTTTCGTGACGGAACGGCAACCTTGGTTCTGCTCGGGCTGCCCGCACAACACGTCGACACGCGTGCCGGATGGTTCACGCGCACTGGCCGGCATTGGCTGCCACTACATGTCGATGTGGATGGACCGCAACACGGAGACCTTCAGCCAGATGGGCGGCGAAGGCGTTGCGTGGACCGGCCAGATGCATTTCACGAATGAGCGTCACGTGTTCGTCAATCTGGGCGACGGCACCTATTTTCATTCGGGTCTGCTCGCGATTCGCGCTTCGATTGCGGCCGGCGCGAACGTCACCTACAAGGTGCTCTACAACGACGCGGTCGCGATGACCGGCGGCCAGCCGGTGGATGGCGTGCTCACCGTGCCGCAGATCGCGTTTCAGGTCGTTGCCGAAGGCGCGAAACACGTGCTGATCGTGACGGACGAGCCGGAGAAATACGACGCGAACGTTCGCCTTCCAGAAGGCGTGAAGGTGTATCACCGCGACGAACTCGACCGCTTGCAGCGCGAGTTGCGCGAAGTGGCGGGTACATCGATTCTGATCTACGACCAGACCTGTGCGACCGAAAAACGGCGGCGCCGCAAACGCGGCACCTATCCCGATCCGGCGAAACGCGCTTTTATCAACGACGCGGTGTGCGAAGGTTGCGGCGACTGTTCGGTGGAATCGAACTGCCTGTCGGTCGAGCCGTTGCAAACGTTGCTCGGGAGCAAGCGAAAGATCAACCAGTCGTCGTGCAATAAAGATTTTTCGTGCGTGAACGGCTTCTGTCCGAGTTTCGTCACGGCTGAAGGCGCGCAGGTGAAAAAACCCGTTAAACATGCGACCGCAGCCGCGTTGCCCGATTTCGCCGCGCTGCCCAGACCTACGATTGCTTCGCTATCCAAACCGTATGGCGTGCTGGTGACGGGCGTGGGTGGAACCGGCGTCGTGACGATCGGCGGCTTGCTTGGCATGGCGGCTCACCTCGAAAGCAAGGGCGTCACCGTGCTCGATATGGCTGGGCTCGCGCAGAAAGGCGGCGCTGTGCTCAGCCATGTGCAGATCGCCGCAGCACCCGACCAACTGCACGCAACGCGGATCGCGGCCGGTGAAGCGCGCCTGATTCTCGGCTGCGATGCGATCGTCTCCGCTTCCGCTGAAGTGCTGGCACGCACGCAACGCGGCGTAACGAAAGCGGCGATCAACAGCGGCGCCACGCCGACCGCACAGTTCGTGCGGGATCCGCATTGGAGTTTTCCGGCCGATCAGACACAACAGGATCTGCACGCAAGCATCGGCGACGACTGCGACTTTATCGACGCCAATCGTCTTGCGCTCGCGCTGTTAGGCGACACGCTCTATGCCAATCCGCTGTTGCTCGGCTTTGCGTGGCAACGCGGCTGGCTGCCGCTCAGCTACGAAAGTCTCGATCGCGCGATCGAACTGAATGGCGTCGCCGTGGAAAAAAATCGTCTGGCGTTCGAATGGGGCCGCTACGTCGCGCAGCACGGTGAAACCGCCGCGGATGCTTTCACGCCGCTGGCCGGCAAGCAGCAGGCCATTGTCGTGCAGATGCCCGAATCGTTGGACCGGTTGATCGAGCGCAATGTCGAGCGGCTGAGCGTCTATCAGAACCCGCGTTATGCAGCGCGCTATGTCGAAGCCGTAGAACGGCTGCGCGCGAAGGAAGCGGCCGTGGTGTCCGGGTCGAAGCCTCGCCTCACGCCGGTGGTCGCGCGCAATCTGGCGAAACTGATGACCTATAAGGACGAGTACGAAGTGGCCCGTCTCTATGCGGACCCGGCCTATATGGACAAACTGCGTGCCCAGTTCGAAGGCGAGCCGGGTCGCGATTACAAGCTTGCGTTCCATCTCGCGCCGCCATTGCTCACCAAACGCGACGAACACGGCCACCTGAAAAAACAAAGATTCGGGCAATGGACGCTCACGATGTTCCGCGCACTCGAAAAATTCAGATTCCTGCGCGGCACGGCATTCGACGTATTCGGCAAGACGCAAGAGCGGCGCAATGAACGTGATCTGATCGAGCAGTACTTCGCACTGGTCGACGAATTCTGCGCAACGCTCGACACCGCCCGTTTCGATGCGGCAATGAAACTCGCCAATCTGCCGGACGAGATTCGCGGTTTCGGTCACGTCAAGGAGCGCAACGTGCTCGCCGCGGCAACGAAGCGCGAACGCTGGCTTGCCGAATACCGCGCCGATGCGGCCGGCACGCCGCCCGTTTCATCTTCTCAACCTTTCGAAAAATCGTTATGAACTCGACAATGCATGACCGCGATGGCGTGATCTGGCTGGATGGCGAACTGGTGCAGTGGCGCGATGCGCAACTCCACTTTCTGACTCATTCGCTCCACTATGGCATGGCCGTATTCGAAGGCGTCAGGGCATACGGGACTGCTGCGGGTCCGGCGATTTTCCGGCTCGACGACCATACGAAAAGACTCTTCAATTCCGCGAAAATCTTCGAAATGACCGTGCCCTTCAGCGTGGAGACGATTCGCGACGCGCAGCTGGAAGTGGTGCGCCGCAATCAGCTGACAGCGTGCTATCTGCGTCCTCTCGTGTGGCTCGGCAGCGAACAGATGGGCCTCGGTGCGCGCGGCAACACGGTTCACGTCGGCATTGCCGCGTGGCCTTGGGGCAGCTATCTCGGCGAGGAGGGACTCGCGCGCGGAATTCGTGTCAAGACGTCTTCGCTATCGCGTCATCATGTGAATGTGTCGCTGGTTCGCGCCAAGGCAAGCGGCTACTACATCAATTCGATTCTGGCCAATCGCGAAGTCACCCGTAACGGTTACGACGAGGCCTTGCTGCTCGACACGGAAGGCTATGTGTCCGAGGGCGCGGGGGAAAACGTTTTCATCGTGCGCAACGGCGCGTTGTATACGCCGGACCTGGCCTCCTGCCTCGACGGCATCACGCGCGCGTCGGTGATTGAAATCGCGCGGGATCAGGGCCTTCATGTCGTCGAAAAACGCATTACGCGCGATGAAATGTATTGCGCCGACGAAGCTTTTTTCACGGGCACGGCAGCCGAGGTCACGCCCATTCGCGAACTCGACGATCGCGTGATCGGCAACGGCGAGCGTGGGCCTATCACGGCGTCGCTGCAGGAAACGTTCTTCGCCGCGGTTGCCGGCAAATCGGACCGCTACGCGCACTGGCTCACGCGCGTGGTCCGCTGAACCCGATATCTGCCGGGAAGCCGGGCGCTGTCGTGCCGCTCCCGGCTTACTTACGACACGAGACCGCCATGCCCGCATCCTCATCCTCCGAACGCCTTCCCGCCGACGCGATGCCCGTGCTGCGCGTCGTGCCCCAACCGTCGAGCGCCAACGTACACGGCGATGTGTTCGGCGGCTGGATCATGTCGCATGTCGATATCGCCGGATCGATTCCCGCCAGCCGGCGCGCGAATGGCCGCGTCGTCACCATCGCGGTCAATTCGTTCACGTTCAGGCAGCCCGTTTTTATCGGCGATCTGCTGAGCTTCTATGCGGATATCGTCCGCGAGGGACGTACGTCGATCACCGTCAACGTGGAAGTCTTCGCTCAACGCATGGGCATGGCGGCCGACGTCGTCAAGGTAACGGAGGCTACCCTCACCTTTGTCGCCACCGACTCGATGCGAATGCCTCGCCCTCTGCCGCCCAATAACGCCGTTTCCACACCTTCTGCCGCTGGGCCCACCTTGGTGCCCGACGCGAATTCCGTCAGCTAGCCAGAGAGAGTTCGTAAGGAACGTACCCGCGCTCGCCGAGCGCGTTAAATTGCCGCTCGCGACGCCTTCCGCATAGCGCAAATATGACGGAATCAAGGCAGCAGGTCTCATATAAAAACTATCGTTCACCTGCACCTTGCGCGGGAAAAAAGCCGCCCGATCGTCTCTTGACCCAGATCAACAGCGGCGTCCAGGGCAACGCTACAGTCAACACTCACGATCTTGTTGCGGCGCACAATCATGGAGCATAAGAGCACGCTTCCATAGGCGCCCGCAATGTCGGCGTGCCGGGGAACGTCTACTGTCACAGGCAGTTCTCGTTTTGCCGCCCTTCTTCCGTACTAGCTGTCCTGCTGTCGCCAGTTCGTTCGGCCATACTGCCGCGCGCGCAGGACAATCAAAAGGAACTCAGATGGACACTCGCTCCAAGCCGGCTCGCGCAGAACCTCGCGCAGAACATCATGCAGCGCCGGACAGTTCTGCCGTCTCCGATTCTGCCGCGCCGTTCCGTGAACTGGACCATGCCAAGGAAGCCATGATCGCGCGGTTGACGGCGGGTCTGTCGCCCGCCTCGCTCGGCGCAGCACTCTCCGACTGGTTTATCCATCTTGCGGCGGCGCCCGGCAAGCAACTGGAACTCGCGTCGCTTTGCGCATTGAACACGAGGCGTATCGCCGACTATCTCACCCATGTTTCCTCCGGCATTTACGCCCCGGTGCTGGCAGAGCCGTCCTCGAAAGACGACCGCTTTCGTGCCGACGTGTGGCAGACCGAACCATACCGGCTGTGGCAGCAGACATTTCTGCTCGCCGAGCAATGGTGGAATACGGCCACGCGCGAAGTGCCCGGCACTACCCGTCATCATGAAGACGTCGTGTCGTTCGTCGCGCGCCAGTTGCTCGATATGCTGGCGCCTACCAATTTTCTGCTCACCAACCCGGAGGTGTCGCAGCGCGCCATGTCGACAGCCGGCATGAGCCTGGTTCAGGGCGCACGCAACGCGCTTGAAGACGCGATGCGCCAGCAGAGCGGGACGCCCCCCGCGGGCCTCGAACAGTTCAAGGTGGGCGTCAATCTCGCCGCGACGCCGGGCAAGGTTGTCTTTCGCAATCATCTGATCGAACTGATCCAATACAGCCCCACGACCGACGAGGTGGTTGCCGAGCCGGTGCTGATCGTCCCCGCGTGGATCATGAAGTACTACATCCTGGATCTGTCGCCGCATAACTCGCTGATCCGCTATCTGGTCGGACAGGGGCACACCGTGTTCTGCGTCTCGTGGCGCAACGTCGACGCCGACGACCGCGACCTCAGTCTTGAAGATTACCGGCAACTGGGCGTGATGGCCGCGCTCGACACCGTCTCGAAGATCGTCCCGGACCACAAGATCCACGCAACCGGCTATTGCCTCGGCGGCACGCTGCTGTCGATCGCGGCGGCAGCAATGGCAGGCTCGGGCGATAACCGGCTGGCATCGGTCACGCTGTTCGCGGCGCAAACGGATTTCACCGAGCCTGGCGAACTGGAGCTCTTCATCGACGACAGCGAGGTGTATTTCCTCGAAAGCATGATGTGGTCGCAGGGCTATCTCGGCGCGCATCAGATGGCCGGCGCGTTCCAGCTTCTGCAATCGAACGATCTCATCTGGTCGCGCATCGTGCATGACTACCTGCTGGGCGAGCGCGCGCCGATGATCGATCTGATGGCGTGGAACGCGGACGCCACTCGCATGCCGTACCGCATGCACTCGGAATATCTGCGTCAACTGTTCCTCGACAACGACCTCGCGTCCAGCCGGTATCAGGTGAACGGGCGGCCGGTTTCGATTCACAACATCCGGGTGCCGATGTTCGTGGTGGGCACCGAGCGCGATCACATCGCGCCGTGGCGTTCGGTCTACAAGATTCACGATCTGTCCGACACGGAAGTCACGTTCGTACTGACGAGCGGCGGTCACAACGCGGGGATCGTCAGCGAGCCGGGCCATCCGCACCGGCAATTCAGAATCAAGGAAACCACCGCCGACGATCTGCGCGTGAGCCCCGATGAATGGACGGCCGCTGCCACGCAGCAGGAAGGCTCGTGGTGGCCCGTCTGGTCCGACTGGCTCAAAGCCAGGTCAAGCTCGGAACTCGTCGCACCACCGGCCATCGGCACCGACCGGAGCGCCGACAAGCTTCCGGACGCCCCAGGCACCTACATTTTCCAGCACTAGGGGGAATCGTGAACGATCTTCTATTGCACAATCGTACCTTCGACGAACTGGCGATCGGTGAATCCGCATCGCTCGTGCGGACAGCGGGGCAGCTCGACATCGATCTGTTCGCCGCCGTTTCCGGCGACGTCAATCCCGCCCACACCGACGCAACCTTCGCCTCGAACGACATGTTCGGCCATATCGTCGTTCACGGCATGTGGACCGGCGCCCTGATCTCCGCCCTGCTCGGCACCAGGCTGCCTGGCCCCGGCACGATCTATCTGGATCAGAATCTGCAGTTCCGCCGCCCGGTCACACCGGGCGACACGATCACCGCCACGGTAACCGTGAAGGAAAAGCGCCCCGACAAGCGGATCGTTCTGCTCGACACGCGCTGCACGAACCAGAAGGGCGACGTCGTCCTGCTCGGCACGGCCACGGTGATCGCACCATCTGCACCGATTGTCTGGCATCCCACACTTCAGCCTGAAGTTACCGTGCGCCGGCATGACCGTTACGAGGCGTTCATCCGCGAAGCGCGCACCCATACCGCACTGCGCACGGCCGTCGTGCATCCCTGTTCACCGGATGTCATTCAGGCAGTCTTCGAGGCACGCGACGAAGGACTGCTCGATCCGATACTCGTCGGGCCCGAAGCGAAAATCCGCGCCGCCGCCGAAGCCGCTCAGGTGAGCCTCGCGGGCATCACAATCGAGGCGGTCGCGCACAGCCACGCGGCGGCCGCGCGCGCCGTCGAACTCGGCGCGGCCGGCAAGGTCGCCGCGCTGATGAAGGGCACGCTGCATACCGACGAACTGCTCTCTGCGGTCGTCGCTTCCGGATCGGGCCTGAGAACAGGCCGGCGGATCAGCCATGTTTATGCGATGGACGTGCCCGCTTACTCCAAACCGCTGATCGTCACCGACGCGGCGGTCAATATCTCGCCGACCCTCGCGCAGAAGCGCGACATCTGCCAGAACGCGATCGACCTGCTGCATGTTCTAGGCGTCGAGCAGCCGCTGCTCGCCGTACTCGCGGCTGTTGAAACCGTCAATCCGGCCATGCCGACCACACTCGACGCGGCTGCGCTCACCGTGATGGCCTCACGCGGCCAGATAACCGGTGCTCTCGTCGACGGCCCGCTCGCCTTTGACAACGCGATCAGCCTCGCCGCGGCAACGACCAAGGGCGTCCACTCGCCGGTGGCCGGTCAGGCGGACATCCTGCTCGTTCCGGATCTGGAAGCCGGCAACATGCTGGCGAAGCAACTGGTGTATTTTGCCGGCGCCGACGCCGCGGGTCTCATTGTCGGCGCGCGGCTGCCGATCATCCTGACGAGCCGCGCCGACAGCCTGCGGGTACGCCTCGCATCGGTCGCGCTTGCCAGGCTCGTCGCCGAAAGCAGCATGGGCGATCTGCTTCAATCATGAACGCCCCGCTTCTCCTCACCTTCAACCCCGGCTCTTCGACGGTCAAGATCGGGCTATTCCGTGTCGTTGCCGGTGAAGCCACGAGAATCGGCCAGGGCATGATCGATTTCCGGCATCAGCCCTTGCAGTTGCACCTCGTGAACGGCGGCGAAACTCTAGACATCTCACTTCAGTCTGCCGTCACCGAAGATCTGCACGATGTGCTCGACGAAACGCTGGGCTGGTTCGCCACGCATTTTTCGCTCGACGATCTCGTGTCGGTCGGTCATCGCGTCGTGCATGGCGGCGATCGCTTCGCCGGCCCCGTCGCCGTCACCGACGAAACGCTTGCGGCTATTACCGAACTCGTCCCGCTTGCGCCGCTGCATCAGCCCCAGAGCGTGCGGCTGATCCGCGCGATCCGGCATCTGCGGCCTCATCTGTTGCAGGCCGCGTCGTTCGACACGGCTTTTCACCGCACGCAGGCCGCTCTCGTCCAACGCTTCGCGATTCCACGCGGACTCTTCGACAAGGGCATCAAGCGTTACGGCTTTCATGGGCTGTCCTATCAGTTCATTCACGGCCAGCTCGAACTGCAGTTTCCGCAACTCGCAAGCGGCAAGGTCATCGCAGCCCACCTGGGTAGCGGCGCAAGCCTGTGTGCATTCGAGGACGGCGCGAGTCGCGACTCGAGCATGGGTTTCTCGACACTCGACGGCATTCCCATGGCCACGCGATGCGGCGCGCTCGACGCCGGCGTCGTGCTGCATCTGCTCGAACAGCAAGGTCTGAACGTCAAGGAAGTCGAGCATATGCTGTATGAAAAGTCCGGCCTGCTCGGTGTCTCCGGCATCAGCGCGGACAGCCGGGAACTGGAGGCGAGCCACCGGCCGGAAGCCCGCGAAGCGCTGGAACTCTTCGCTTTCCGTATTGCAGGCGAGGCCGCGCGGCTCGCCGCCACGCTGGGTGGTCTGGATAGCCTCGTCTTCACAGCCGGAATCGGCGAGCATCAACCCTCCGTGCGCCTTGCCGTATGCGAGCGCCTCGCGTGGCTGGGTGTCGAACTCGATCGCGACGCGAACGACAGCAATGCGCGCGTAATCAGCAGCGTGCGCAGCCAGATAACGGTGCTCGTCCTGCCGACCGATGAAGAGCAGATCATCGCCAACGAGGCTATTGCCGTATTGCACAACGAGGCATTGAAATCATGAATTCCATCATCGATCTGACAGGCAAGCGCGGGCTGGTGGTTGGCATTGCGAACGAACACAGCATCGCCACCGGCTGCGCGACGCTGTTTCGCGCCGCCGGCGCGGAGCTGGCCGTCACCTACCTGAACGACAAGGCCGAACCGTTCGTCCGTCCGGTTGCCGAGGCGCTTCAGTCACCTCTTGTCATGCCGTGTGATGTGCGCGTTCCGGGCCAACTGGAAGCGGTCTTCGAACGGGTCACGAAAGAGTGGGGGCGGCTCGACTTCGTGCTTCACTCGATCGCCTTCGCACCCGCCGACGACTTGCATGCGAGCCTCGTCGACTGCTCAGCCGAGGGTTTCGCGCTCGCGATGGATGTGTCGTGCCATTCGTTCATCCGTATGACAAGGCTTGCGCTGCCGTTGATGCCCGACGGCGGCAGCCTGATGACCGTGAGCTTTCTGGGCGCCGAACGCGCGGTCGATCACTACAACGTGATGGGGCCCGTCAAAGCCGCGCTCGAATCGAGCGTGCGTTATCTTGCCGTCGATCTGGCGGCACGTCGCGTTCATGTCCATGCGATTTCGGCGGGCGCGGTCAAAACACGCGCCGCCTCGGGCATCGACCATTTCGACGCACTGCTCGACGACGTCCGCTCGCATACGCCCGCGAAGCATCTTGTCACGATCGAGGAAATTGGCCGGATTGCAACCGTGCTCGCGAGCGAGGCCGGCATGACGCTGACGGGATCCACCATCTATGCGGACGCGGGCTTCCATATTACGGCATGAGCCGACCGGACCCATCCAGATCATGGGCTCTCACATGGCACTCGATAGATACAAGGTTTTTAAGCTTTCCAAAAGGAGCATGCAATGACAAGAACAGCATTGATTACTGGCGGAGTAAGTGGAATCGGTGCGGCAACGGCGAAACAGTTGCAAAGCGGCGGCTATTCGGTGATTGCCAACTATTTCGGTAACGATGCCGAGGCGGACGCATTCCACAAAGAAACTGGCATTCCCATCTTCAGTTGGAACGTGGCCGACTTCGATGCCACCCAGCAAGCAATTGGCAAGATCGTCGCACAATCGGAGCCGATCGATATTCTCGTGAACAACGCCGGCATCACCCGTGACAGCACATTACACAAAATGACGCTGGAGCAATGGCGCAGTGTCATCGACGTGGATCTGGGCGGCTGTTTCAATACGTGCCGGGCTGTCATAGAAAGCATGCGCGAGCGCCGCTTCGGACGGATCGTGAATATCAGTTCGGTTAACGCGCTTTCCGGGCAATTTGGCCAGACGAACTATTCAGCCGCAAAGGCGGGCCTTATCGGTTTCACCAAGGCGCTTGCGCTCGAAGGCGCATCCCGGGGCATTACGGCCAACGTGATCGCCCCGGGTTATACGGATACGGGCATGGTGCGCGGTGTGCCGGATGAGATTCTGAAAACGATCGTCAGCGGCGTACCGGCGGGAAGACTGGCCACCACGGATGAAATTGCGCGCGGCGTCGTCTTCCTTGTTGCCGATGAGGCGGCGTTCATCAACGGAGCCACGCTTTCGATCAACGGCGGCAAATATATGGCGTGAGCTACGCAACACCAGGACACCACGCTACGGCAAAAGTACCGCCATTGCGGGCCAATCGACGGAACGTCTTCTCCGCGAGGCGCCCGTACTCGCAACAGGCGTATGGCTATCCGATGGTCAGATCGTCGTTGACCGCGTGCACGCCGGGCGCCCCCCAAGCGGCTCCGCGCACGATCGACCGCTCGGCATAAGAGCCGACCTTTCCGGTCAGCGTTACCGTGCCGTCACGCACGCTGACGCCAATGTGATCCGCTTCGCGCTCGACATGACGCACGAGGGCTTTGCGAATGCTGTCGCCGATATCGTCCCCTGCCGGGCTCTCATGCACTTCGATGAGATTCGACAGTCCCGTCACACCGCGCATGGGGTTGATCATGCGCGCTGCGAGATGACGCTGATAGGCTCGCTCAAGCCTGCCTCGCAACGTCACCCAGCCATTGTCGACTTCCACCTGAACGTTGACGTCCGACACTCCAACGGTCCACTTCAGGATCGACCGGACAGCGTTCGCAATGTCCTCGTCCGTTCTGACATCGCTGTGCGGCAAGCGGATATCCATCTTGACGACTACCGACTTCACGCCCGCCACCCGCTTCGCCGCCTTCTCGGCAGCCAGCTTTTCCGCATAACTGGCCGGATGGCCGGACAGCGTGACCACCCGGTCTTTCACCTCGACCTCGATGTCCGTCAAGGACACTGCCGGATCCCATGCCAATTCGTCCGCAACTTCCTCCTGCAACTGCGTGTCCGTTTTCATTGCGCTCTCCTTTCGTTTTCCATGGTCATCCGCGTGAATGACGACTGACTTCGCCGTCAGGCAGCCCCGCGACCGACACCCGCAGACAGAAATCCGGACGCCGATGGCAAACCGCCGTCACGGCCTTCGAACTGCTCGATCGCGTCGAATACGTGGCATGCGTACACCACGGCGGGCCCTCCACCCATCATGACGGCGACGCTCACCGTTTCGAGAATTTCCTGCCGCGAAGCGCCCGCCCGCATCGCATCGTGTACGTGCCAGGCGAGGCAGTCGTCGCAACGCAGCGCAATGGCGATCGCGAGCGCGATCAGTTCCTTGTGCTTGCCCGACAGTTCACCGCCTGAAACAGCTTCCTTGTGAAGATGCTCGAAGCCGCTCATCGGACCGGCAATCTCGCGCCGCATCTTGCCGAGTACCGTTTGCAATTCATGATGCCGTTCAGGGTAGTTCGTTTCCATGATTCGCCGCCTTAAGTGGGTGGGATGGCACGCTTTTCGTGCCTCGTCCATGTGATACGCGATCCGCGTTGCAAGAGATCCTGACGTTCGTATTCCATCGTTCTAGCGCCGCTCAGAATGCCGATACCGGCCGTGCAAGGAACGAAACGCCAACGCTAACGCAAGCGCCACACCGACCGCCGCGAGCGACAACAGGGACGCGTAACCGATCAGTTGCCTGAATTCATCGGTCCGATCCTGCGCAATGGATGTAACGTAAGCGCGCTCGTTGTCCGTCGCGTCGGGAAACGTCGTTCGATAGAGGAAGAAGGATCGGCAGATATCGTCATCCGGCTGTCTCGCCGGTAGCAGCGACCCGGCCGTGATTTTGCGCACCCCGGCGCACTCGGGCGCCGCCATGCCGGCCATGATTGCCGCGTCCAGCGGATGGTCGTAGACGGAACCCGCCCACGTGACGGCGGCTGCAAGCAATCCGCTCAAGGCAACGAACTGAAACGACCGGATCCACCGTCGATGCCGGTTCGGTTCATGTTGATACTCGCAGTTCATCATGCCCTCCGTCGCTTCATCCCGAAGCCCCGCTCAAATCAGGATAGCTGCCGGAGTGGCCGCTCCAGTTGAGATACATCAACGAGCGACCGGAGCGCGCCAGCGCCCGGATAAGCGTTCAGCGACCTGTCGTCGATACAAGGCGGGGCAGCGAGCGAAGAAGTGGCGTTGACCTTTTAGCCGTGCTCCTCAACAATGCATCAAGATCCCTTGCTCGATCACGAGCGAGAGAAAGCCTCTGCGCGGAACTTCCACACGGCGCCGCAGAATGCACTGTGTTGTTGCGGCGAGCAGGCTCCGGCAGTACCTATCCGGAGATCCGCTGTTGCGGACTGGCCGATTGGGTACGCGGTCATCACTTCCCTGGAGTGCTCACGAGATGTCCGACCATGCCGCCAAGTCTGTCCGTTCGCCCGAAGCAATCGACCGGGATTTTGCGGAACTGATTGCGTCCGGGCTGCCAGGCACCGTTGCCCGCGACAAATTCGAACGACTTTGGGACGAAGCGAACGCGATAGCGGCGGAAATCGTGCTCACGCCTCAGGGCCAAAAATACCTCTCGCTCCTGAAGCGAATGCATCAGACGTTCGAAAGCCGCTATCCGGCGAGGCGGCCGGCTAACGGCTTCGTCATCCGCACTTAACGAAAAAAACCTACGATTTGGCGGGGCGGCCGGTCTTCACCTGCTCTACGGCGGATACAGCTTCCAGCAGCCGCTTCGGCGTTGCCGATTCGAGCAGAAACAAACCCGCGCGCAGAATTTCGCTTCGCTTCACCGATACTCCCGCTGCGAGACACTTCTGCTTCAACGCAGCAATTTTGTCGTAGTCGGACTTCGGCATGGTGAAGCTGTCTCGCACCACCTTTTCCTTCTTGATGCGTTTGGCTTTCGCTTCCACTGCGGCTTTGACAGGCGTAGCTTCGACGGTCGCCGACGCACGCCGCTTTGCCGCCTTTTTGGCCGTCGTATTTCCTTTCTTCGTGGCTACAGTCGCGTCGGCCCCGACTGCCTCGCTCTCATCCGCGGGATTGGCGGCGGCCGCGCCTTTAGGGAAATGAAATGTCTTCTTGGATGGTTTTTTGATGCTCGGTGCGGTCATAGAAAATCTCCAGAGTTACAAACGATATAAACAGTATATACCGTTTATCCACCCGCAAAGTCGGGCTCTGGAAACGCGACGCGATTGCGCTTGCGCGCGCTTAATTTTTTTCCGTCACCCGTGCGCCATAGTTACGTGGAAAAATGTCGGTTCGGGCTCGCCTGGATGACTCGAGAAATTGCAGCCGGATGTGCTGCAAGCCGACATCATTCAGTCGGGCTCGCAACATTTTGAGTGCCGCGGCAACCAGGGCCGATAGATCGCCATCACGACTTCCACGAAGCAGGCGCCCTGCGCCCGGCTGTTCCCGGTCCCAACCGCCGTCCGCAATAAGACCACCTGCGATACTCCCTTCCAGCCCATAGCTCGACACCCCGATGTCCATAACCGTTAGTTTTCCCGCCGAAGTACGCGACTGGATCGCTCAGAATCTCACACGCGGCGTCGCCCCACAGGCGATTGTGCGCGAGCTGGTCGATCGAAAAAATGCAGTCGAACTCGCGTCGGCGATGGTCAACGCGGTCGCTTCGTCTTTCCTGTACGGCACACCGTTGCCCGGCGAGACGCTCGAAATAGGCGCTGCGCCGGTCGCTTACGAACCGGAGCCGCTGCGCGTGCCGGACGGCCCCCTGATCCGGCTCGGCGAGCGCAAGACTCGCGTGATTTCGCGCATGCAGCGGCCGGCCGCGATACTGCTCGACGATTTTCTGAGTGCGAACGAATGCGAACAATTGATCTCGCTTGCGCGGCCGCGACTGAGCCGTTCGACCGTGGTCGATCCCGTGACCGGCCGTAACGTCGTGGCTGGCCACCGCAGCAGCGACGGAATGTTTTTTCGTCTGGGCGAGACACCGCTGATCGCGCGCCTGGAAGCACGGATTGCCGAGCTAACGGGTCTGCCTGTCGAGAACGGCGAAGGCCTGCAACTACTGCATTACGAAGTGGGCGCCGAATCGACGCCGCACGTCGACTATCTGATCGCGGGTAACCCGGCGAATCAGGAGTCGATCGCGCGCAGCGGGCAACGCGTGGGCACGCTGCTGATGTATCTGAACGATGTGGAAGGCGGCGGCGAAACCATGTTCCCGCAGACCGGATGGTCGGTGGTGCCGCGGCGCGGCCAGGCGCTCTACTTCGAATACGGCAACCGGTTCGGGCTTGCCGATCCAAGCTCCCTGCATACGAGCACACCGTTGCGGGTGGGCGAGAAGTGGGTGGCCACCAAATGGATCCGTACGCGCCGCTTCGTGCCGCGCGCTCAGGTATAACGGATCAGCTGCAATCGTCCGGCGGGCGGCCAGGCTCGCGCCCCGCCGGACGGGTTTCAGCTCAGCGCTGGAAGACCTCGTCGGCGACCCAGCCGTTCGACGTCAGATGCACGCCTTCGCGCAACTGCATCGTGCCCGCGCCTTCGATCACGCGCTTGATCATCGGAAATACGCGCTGTACGTCGGCATCTTTGGCCCACGGCGCCGGATCGATCTTGTACGTATAGATAACCGAAGTCGCGGTTTTACCTTCCACCTGCGTCGGCCGCTCCCAACCCACTACCTTGTCGAGCGTAAGCGTGGCCGCGCAGAAATCGGCCGGATGCGTGACGCGCGAGTTGGCGGTCGCGACCACTTCCGGAATGTGCAGATAGTACTTCTGCCCTTCGGCCGTCAATTGATACTGGCGAGCGTTCGCGGTGATCTTCTTGCCGGCGCTGTCAGTGCGTTCTACCACCACGTCCTTGCCCGTCACGAGACCGAGTTTCTCGAGTACCGGCATCTGGACCGCGTCGCGAGTACCGGCGGCCTGGTCTTCCGTCGTTGCATAGATCGGCCAGTCGTATTTGGCGAGGCACAAGTGACCGCGCTGGGCGAGGAAATCATTGACCGTAGCCGTGAAGTTCTCCTGACTGACGTCCTGCGTTTTGTCATGGCAGCCGGCGAACAGAGTCAGCGCGATCAGGGAGAGTGTGCTGCAAGCGAAGCGGGCGAGGGTGAAACGTCGCGTCATGGTGTTTGTTGCTCAGGTTGAGTTGCTAAGGTACGAACAGGACGGAGCGCGCGGCCAGCCCTTCGGGCCGGTCGCGCGCGAGTCTCATCAATTTTTCATCAGTTCACGCAGGAGCCGCTGGTGGGCGGCGTGGCGGGCGGTTGATAGCCGTCGGTGAGCGTGTTCAGAAAGCAGACCAGGTCCGCAATGTTCTGCTGAGTCAACTGCGGCGTGGAGTGAATCGGGCGCGGCAGCGCACCGTCTGCCGCGGTCGTGCCGCCGGCGTCGGTCTGGCCCTTGCCCATTGGCAGTTCTTCGTCGATATTGCCCTGGTAGGCCACGGGCAGATCGTTGAAGAGCTTGGCCGTCGCACCCGACGCAGCGGTCGGGAACAGCGCGTAGGACGGGTTTTGCGTCACGTTGTTAGGATCGCCGCCGGTGCTCGGATACCAGTACTCCGGGTTGGTATCGCGCGTGTTGTAGAAATTCAGCACCTGCACGAGCGAGTGGAACACGCCATTGTGGAAGAACGCGGTGCGCGTCGCGACATTGCGCAGCGTCGGCACCTTGAAGCGGCCGCAATACGGGTCCGGGACATTGACGCCGGTGAACTGATCCGGGCCGGCACCGCTGCTGGCCGTGCCGGGCGTGTGGATGTTGTTCAGCGGACCGCACAAGCCCATGTCGTAATACGACGCGTCGGCATTGCTCGGGATCGGGTCGGGGTTGTCCCAGATCTGCTTGTCGTTGCGCGGCACGCCGATCGCCTGATAGGTGAAATCGGTCATGAGCGCGACCGAGCCGTTGAAGTTCGCACCGGCATAGTGGCAGGCAACGCATCCCGCGCCGCCATCGGTGTCGTTAAACAATTGGAGGCCGCGCAGTTCCGCCGGTGTCAGCGTGCCGCCCACCTTGTTGGAGAGATACAGGTCGAACTTGCTCGCGTACGGCTGGAAGCTCGGGTCTTCCTGCTGGTAGGCCTGCAGGGCGAGACCGACGTCAGTGAACGTGGCGTTCGCGTCCGAGAACACGTTCGCGCCGAACGCCTGCTGGAACAGCGCCGCGTAGGACGCGCTCTTCACGGTCTGCACCACGGCGCCCGGCGACGCGTTGTTCATTTCGAGCGGATTGAGCAGCGGCAAGGCCGTCTGGGTGGCGAGCGTCGTAGCGCGGCCGTCCAGCATGAAACCGCCGCCTGGTGCGTTCTGCGTGATGCCGTCCGGGTTGTCGGCGACATCGTTGTACGGCGGCGTCATGGACTTGTAGCGCAGCGAAGGCACGGCGCGCTGCCCTGCCACCGACGGATCGGAGCCGAGCTGCACGGACAGGCTGTTGGGCGGTCCGTACGCATATTGAGGGCTATGGCAGGTCGCGCAGGACATGTTCTTGCCGCCCGACAGATTCTGGTCGAAGAACAATTGCTGACCGACTTGTGCCGCCGCGCTGAGCGTGACCTTGGCCGGAGGCGCCACGCCGCCCGACGCAGGCTGGCCCGGGTCGGTGCCGGCGCTGCTGCTGTCGCTGCCACCACCGCCGCCGCAGGCGGTCAATATCAATGAGAGCGCGCAGATCACGCCCAGGGAGATTTTTCGCATATTGAGTTTTTTGCCTGAGTCCGATTGCCGGGCGGTCCTGGCAGGGCCGAAGGGCCCCCTGGCAATGGGACGGACAGAACGGAAAATGCCGGGCCGCGAAAAACACGGCCCGGCAGGGAGCGATTCACGCACTTGCCGATGCGGGAGGCGATCCACCGCCTCCCGCAAGCCGCGTGCTTACTTGGCGAGCGCCCACACGTTGGTCTGGCTTGCGTCCGGACCAGGTTGACGCGAAGCCAGCGACGTACCCGTCACGTCGACCGGGTTCAGCTTCTGCGTGTAGGTTGCCGGCGTGATATAGGCATGGTTCATCGGCCGCACGGAGTCGAGGTGCGTATCCGCGCTGCCTGCGAGTTCCGGCAGGTTCAGGATGTTGCTCGCGATGAACGACTCGGTGTACTTCGCACGGGCGAGGTACGTTTGCGGCTGCTCCGGGTCGCCGATCTGGAACATGTCCTGCAGCGTGCGCACCAGCGAGAAGTGGCTGTACGCGTCGCTGTCGACGACGTTCGGGTTCGCCTGGTTCGTCGCCACACCGAAGATCGAGTTGCCGTGACCGTGGTTGCCGCCGTTGTACAGCGTCGTCGGCGTCGGCGTGAACTTGCCGTTCGCGAACGTGAGCGGTGCCTGGCCGTCGTTCGACGTTACCGGGTTCCAGCCGCAGCACGAGGTGGAGCTACCCTCGCCTTCGTCGAACATCACGACGATGGCCACCTTGCGTTGCTTGTTGGCCCACAACGGCGAAGCCTCGATCTTCGTGACCACCTGACGCACGTAGTCGTCGCCACGCTGGACGATCTGCGCGGAGCCGCTGCCACAGGAAGGATCAGAGCCGACACCGTGCATGTCGTCGCACTGGTCGGGCATGATGAAGTTTATGTTGCCCACGTCGCCGTTCGTGAGGTCGGTGCTGAACTGGTCAAAGTTGTAACCAGTCGGGATCGGATAGGCCTTCGATTGCGCGAGAGCCGTGGCGTTGTATTGCGTACCGAAGATGGTACGGTTGTCGGCATGGAACTCCGGCAGATTACGCACGTCCTGGTAGGCCATGCCCGGGTGGTGCTTGGTCTTGTAGAGACCGTTCGGGATGGTGAAAGCAGTACCGTTGGCGCCGGGGCCGGCGTATGCGGCGTTGACCGCCGTGTCCGCGATGCTGTCCGCACGCGGATCCTGCCCTGGGTTCATCGATTCGCTGTAAGTGCGCCAGGTCATGCCGGTCTGTGACAGCAGAGTAAACAGGCTCGGCTGGCTCTTGATGTTGTGATTGGCGATGGAACCCGTTGTCGTGCAGGTGGCGTTCGTGAAGCCCGACAGATGGGTGCCGTCCTGCGGAGGCAGCACGCCGGTCGCAACCAGCGGCTGGCCGTCCGAAGCGTTGCCGCCGGCGAACGCCACGTCCGTCGGTGCGTTGCCGCCGCTCGTGCCCGCGCCGCAGCCCCACCAGTTGTCGTCCGTGATACCCCAGTCGTCGCCGGCGCCGAGCGCGGTGTAGTTCGGTTCGCTCGGATTACCCGTCGAATAATAGGTCGTAAACTGGTTGTTGGAGGTCAGGAACTGGTTAATGAACGGAGCACTCGCCGAACCGAGAATCCCAGGCGTACCCGGAACCGGAGCCACACTGTGGTTCTCGAGCATGATGACGAAGACGTTGTCGTAGCGCGGAATGCCTTCGACGTTGAACGCGGCTTGTTGTGCCTGCGCGAACGTGATGGGAGCCTGCTGCACGGTCGACTTCACGGCGGTTGCGGCGCTCACGCCTGCGGCGCCGACCAGCGACGGGTCGCCGCCCGGCACGGCGAGGTTGTCCGGGTACAGATCGCCGCGGTCGAGCTTGGTCGTCGCGTACGTATAGCGGTTCGTGAGCTGGTTTTCCTCGAACAGCACGGCTTGCTGCTCGGCGCCCGAGAGTTTGCTGGCGTCGCCAAGCACGTCCGCAGCGGCCACCGTCACCGACGACGCGCCCAGAGCCGGCGCGCTCAGGCGCGTGACCAGGTTGGCTTTCTCGGCTGCGTACGTCGTGCCGTTCGCTTCGACCAGACGCTGGACTTCGCTCGACATCGGGCTGATCACGATGTTCGTCGAGCCCTGATCGGCGATCTGCGCAGCCGAGGCGCGCAGGATCATGTGGCTGGCGACGGCCGCGCCGGTCGCCGTGTTGGTGGCCTTGGTGCTCACGTCGGCAATCAGCTGTCCCGTGGCGTTGGACTGCAGCGTGAAGTGACCTTTGCTGTCCGTCGTCGCGCTGACTTCCGAAGCATCGCACTTGCCGTTGCTGTTCGCGTCGATGCACACCGTGGCGCCGACGTAATAGCCTGCATGAACGGTCGGGTCGCCGCTCGTGCTGCCCGGCACGAAGCCAGCGGCGGCAACGACGCCCGAGACGGTCGTCGGAGCCGGCGGCGTGGTGCTCGCGGACGGCGAGTTGTCGCTATTGCCGCCGCAGGCGGCCAGCACGCATGCCGCTGCGATCGAGGTTAGAAGCGGAGTAGTACGTCTTATTGAATTGACCGACATTGTGGGATGCCCCTGTAGGTTGTTGTACTGCTTTCTTGCGCCTCTTGTAGGCAGGCGACAGGGGATTATCGAGTCGATGTATTTATCTCCCGTGAAGGGGAACTTTCATTACAGTTACTTTCATGGAATATTTCGAACAGCGAAAATCAACATTTTCATCAAACTGAAATTTAACTAACAGCGCAGCAAAGTATTTCCGGCCTTGCTTTCATATCGTAAGCAAAAACAGATTTGTCAATGCCTGGCCCCGGCATGGGGTTGTCACCATGAAAAATCGTGAGCGGTTCACGCCGAACTCTCGACCCGCGGCAGGAGCCGGAAATTGCATAGGTTTTTTGCCATTTTTCGTAAAAACTTTTGGTCAGACGAAAAAGCAACACTATTTTCGTGCTCAAAAAACTATTTTCATAATTCGGGGCGGAGCGCCGAGGCAGGCACAGCAAGCTTTCTACTCTGAAAGCCACCAGTCAAACAGACTTGTGACCAAATATTAACTAACAGCCGGTTACAAATAAGACTAATCTCCATTCAGCCGAATACTAATAACTGAAGAATAAATTAATCGGTAATAACTCCCCGGTCCGCCAATGGCCTTGGCGCCAATGGCCTTGGGTTCGATTCCGGTCGATCCGCGGTGCTCGTCTTTGCATTAATTTTCGTACTCGCCGTAAAAAACAGGAGGACCGGAAATTCCGTTCTAACCGACGGCATCCGCAATCGGCAATCCAGAGAGAGTCGCGTCTGGCGAATGATGACAACGTTGAAATTATCAAAGTAAATACGTTTTTTCTCGGATGCCCGATGCGTATCAGAATGGCCGTGGCGTTCGATCCGGTGACAGAATCTTTTTATAACCCAGCAGGATTAAAAGCATGAACACATTCAAACTCAAAACGCTCGTTTTCGCAGCGGCTATGGTCGGTTCAGCAAGCGCGATGGCGGCCGGCAACGCCACGGCCACCTTGACGAACACCGCGACCATTGTCGCAAGTTGCACGCTCGGCGCCACGGGATTCACCAACACATATGACCCGGTCACCGCGAATGCAACGGCCCCGGTGAGAGACGCCACCGCGTCCGTCACGTACACCTGCACCAACGGCGGCACAGGCGCACTCATTGCGCTCGACGGCGGCAATCATGAAACGGGCACATCCGCTGTGCCGCTCCGGCATCTCGCTGGTGCGACCAATACCACCGACCTTCTGGCTTACAACCTGTACCAGGAGCCCACCTATACGACGCCTTGGGGCTATACGGCAGCCGCTGAACTTGCCGCAATCGAAGATGGTGTCCAGCACGTCCTGACCGTATATACGGAAATTCCGGCGGGTCAAAGCCTTCTCCACGTCGATACGTACAGCGATACGGTGACAGCCACCATTACCTTCTAATAGAAGGTTGGCGCCCATGCTATGCAACACCAGGTGGGCAACGCGGGCCATCGTATTTCTGCTGGCCTGCGTCTACCCGGCGCTGGATGCGTCGGCGAGTTCTTTCATCGCCAGCCCGATCACATTTGATCTCACTTCGAGCAAGCCGATGTCGATTCTGCGTTTGACCAACCAGGGCGAAAGCGATCTTCGCCTGCAGGTGCACGCGGTGAAGTGGAGTACCGATGGGCACGTCGAGACTCAGGTCAATACGGACGAGGTCATTCTCAATCCCCCCATATTCACCATCAAGCCCGGACAGCAGCAGTTCCTGCGGTTCGGCCTACGCTCAGTGACGCAAACGGCGAAAGAGCAAAGCTATCGTTTGATAGTGGACGAAATACCCGATGAAACAGCGAGCAGTGAAAAACTTGGTTTGCGAACGGTGCTGCGAGTCAGCATTCCGGTATTCATCAATCCGCTGCAAAAAAATGTGCATGTGCGCTGGCATCTGCTCAGCAAGGGCTCGCAATATGTTCTGGTCGCAGACAATAGCGGCGACACGCACATAAAGATAAACGGATTCGCCATTGTCGACGACAAGGGCACGTCAAGAATCACCAACAACGACCCGGCGTACATTCTGCCGCAACAACGGAAAGAGTGGCCGCTCGTGACCAACGGCAGCCTTGGTCGTATCACACTGAAAATACTTACGCCAGTTGGGCAAAGTGAAGAAGTACTCGATGCGGAGTCTGAATAGCGGACTCGCATGCGGCCTACTGCTTTCGGTGATGATGTCGGACCTCCATGCGCAAACCAGCGCGCCGGTCATTACGCCTGAGGTTGTCGCTGTCACGGTCAACGGCAACGAGGTTGCAGACTTCGCAAGTGTGCTCAGGACCGGCGACGGCAAGATCTTTATTGCCAGCCAACTGCTCCCCGTAGTCCGCTTGAGCATGACCAACGCCGAGGTTCTGCACATTAGCGGGAATGAATACTGCCGCATCGACAATCTGCCCGATACGCACGTGGCGTTTGACGATGCGACCCAGACCCTTCGCATCGTGGCGAGCGGCTCGGCGTTCAACGGGAGCACTGCCAGCATAGGTGGACAGCCGCGTCGTAATGTACAGGCGCCGGCCGTCGGCGGGTATCTGAATTACGATCTGACTTACAGTAGATCCGCCGTTTATCGTAATTTTGGTGCGCTCCTCGACGCAAATGTGTTTGGCCTCGCCGGTGGAGAGTTCCAATATCGGGAGATTTATCGGCAGACGGCCGGGATCAATTCTCTTTACCGGCTGGATACGAGATATGTCAGAGATTTTCCCGATTCGATTGCCACGCTGACACTGGGCGATTCCACGACGGTTTCGAGCAACTGGTCAAATCAGGTTTACTTCGGCGGAATACAGTACAACACCAACTTTTCGATTCGGCCCGATGTCATCCCGACACCGTTGCCAACGCTTTCTGGTGTTGCGCAAGCGCCGTCAACCGTGAACATCTACGTCGACAGCGTGCTGCGCGCGTCGACCAATGTGAATAGCGGGCCTTTCGCGCTGAGCAATGTCCCTGTTTTCACAGGGCAAGGCAATGTGCAGATGGTCGTCGAGGATGCGCTTGGACGGCAGCAGGTCATCTCCCAGCCGTTTATAAACAGCCCGCTTATGTTGCGGGAGGGCACCCATGCAGGATCGTTCGAGGCGGGTTTGCAGCGCGAAAACTACGGTCTTGCGAGCAGCCGCTATGCGGACGGCTTCGTTTCCGGCACCTATCGCTATGGGTTCAGATATGTGACTGCCGAAACACATGCCGAAGCCACCGCCCGGAATCAGGACGTGGGTGTTGGATCGACTATTCCTCTATTCAATTTCGTGGTTCTGACTGCCAGCGTGGCCGGCAGCATGTCGCAGTATGGTTCGGGTGCTCTGGTCCAGGTGCAGTTATCACATCAGTCACCCGGCTTTGGCATTTCTGTCAGCGACACGGTCACCACCAGGAATTACTGGCAACTCGGATACGGTAGCAATAATCGCCCCGCTTCGCATGAATTCCTGGCACAGGGAAGCATTTCGCTCGGCCCCCGCATCTCCTTTTCTCTTAGCTATCTGAACGATGCAAATCGTGATTTGCCGAACATCGAGGCGGTAGCGACTGGCCTGACATTCGACATGCGCCGTTACGGCAGCCTGTCGCTGAGCGTCAGCAAGGCGTTGTCGAGTATACGGACGCTGACAGCCGGCGCGCTGTGGGTTATTCCGTACGGGCATCAATCGGTCGCAACCAGTCAGATTAATTTCGGTGCTCATGATACGACGGCAAACCTTGAGGTTTTCCGGGCACCAGATCTCGAGGGCGGCTGGGGATATCGTGCACGTACCACTTTCATCAACGACGATTCGCAGGATGTCGGCGTGTCCTATCTGAGCAAGCTCGGGCAAATCGAGCTTGGTGCCAACCATATCGCCGGCCAGTTCAACGAGCAGGCTGAAGCGACAGGCGGAATTGCGATGCTCGGAGGCATTGTGCGGCCCACACGGTGGATCGATGGCAGTTTCGCAATGGCCGAAGTTCCGCTCAGGCAAACCGTCGACGTCTATTCGAATAACCGGGTGATTGGTCACACGGACGGCAGCGGCATTGCCATGCTTCCCAACCTGGTTGCCTATGAAGAGAACCGTATTCGCCTTGACGACGCAGCAATTCCGCTGGACGTGGCGCTCGATCTCTCGGAACGGATAGTGACTCCGCCGCAGAAGGGCGGATACCTGATCAGGTTTGAGGCGAAGAAAGTGACAGGCGCAACGATTATCCTGGTTGACGAACACAATCAGCCAATCCCTGCGGGCGCAGTTGTTGGCGCCGAGGGTCAGGCAAGCCAGCAAGTCGCTCGCAATGGCGAGGTGTTTATGCCAGATATTGTGCTACCAGCCAGTGTGACCGCGACCTGGGGCGCGAAGCGTTGCACGGCAAAGGCACTGGCGCCTGCTTCACCCATCGTGCTCCCGACGGTTGGTCCTTTTGTTTGCGGCGAATGAAATGAAAATGCTCAAGATTGCAGTACTGACATTGGCGATATCTGCCTGCGCGAGCGCCAACGCAGACCCCACCTGCACGGTTTCAGCGAGCGGAGTGGCGTTTGGAAATTACAATCCGCTCGCGAATGCCAACGCTGACGGTACGGGTTCAGTGAGTGTGACTTGCACCGGTTCCGCAACCGTGACGTACACGATCGGTGCTTCTACGGGGAGCGGAGCCTATCTGGCCAGGAAACTGGTGTCAGGCAGTCAGACGCTTAACTACAACGTTTATGTCGACAACACCCGAACGACGATCTGGGGCGATGGAAGCTCGGGCACCAGTTTACTTTCCGGAAACGTCGTTGCGACGTCTGGAGGAGCCGCCCAGGCATCCACTGTGTATGGGCGTATTTCCTCCGGTCAGGCAACAGCGAGTGTTGGATCGTACAGCGACATATTGACTGTGACGGTCACGTATTGATGCACCTCGGGCGCGATTCAAGGATTACGAATCGCCGGAAAGACGGGTGCATGAAGCAGATGGAGCTTTGCGCGAAAAACGGCCCTTGCCTGAATCATCCGCCACGAGGAATGGTGGGCGATGCCCGTTTCTTTCACGCAAACGTGACATGCACGAGACACGGAAGATACCTTTTGTTCGCCGGGTTCACGCAAAGCAGATCTTCCATTACTTTCGGCCAGCCACGCGGTGCCCGGTATTCGAGCAATTTGATCGCTTCAATGCCCGAAGACCATTCGCCTAGACAGGCGCCGATATGGTCGGCGTCAATACCCCACGGCATGGGAGGCAGGAGGTAGCAAGGAGTCTTCATGACGCCCCACATCGTTAGCGAAGAAAACCATTGCGGGATCACGTCGAAAACGAGTTCCGCTTTCGGAAAGCGGGCGGCCAGGTCCGCAAAGAGGCGCTTTACGGCCGTAGGCTGGAGATACATGAACAGCCCTTGTGCCACTATGAACACGTCGGCGGTCGGCTCTATTTCATCGGCCCACGCGAGGTCGAGCGCATTCGCCGCGATGTGGTGAAGGCGTTTCGAGGGCTTCAGAAAATTCTCGCGAAACTCGATGGCTGCCGGAAGATCGACCGTGAGCCATTGCATCCGGCCATTATCGACACGGCGCGCCTGTGTTTCCAGGCCTTCACCTAGCGAAACGATCACGCCGTCGGGATGGCCCTCAAGCCAGCGCATGATCAGATGATCGATTTCGGCCGCCCGCACGGCGAACGAGCCGTCCGGAGTACCGAACCGGCCGGCAAAGTCATAGTCGATCGCCTTGCATATCCGAACGCTTTCCGGGTCTGTCAAAACGCCATCCGCCCGCGCTGACTCGCACGCCCGGTCATACAAGGTCCACAACATCGTTTCCGACACGCCGTCGAGGTTCGATACGACATGAGTCGCTTCGGCGGGTTTTTCCCGCCGGACAGCTTTCACCGGACGCCGTGAGAAGGGCGCCACGGCGCTCAAAGTGCACCCAGACGCTTCGCGTTGGCGGTTGCACGATGGTGAATAGGGGTAAGACTCTTCTGCATCACGCGGGCGGCCATGTTTGCGAGGCGCAATGGGTTGGCCGGCGCGTTAGCCGCGAGTCCGTTCAGGGCTGTCTGGCGCTCAAGCCACTGTGACGGCGATTGGCTGGACGCGAGCGCGACGGCAGCGGCAGACGTAGCCCACACGTGGTTGCCTGTATCAACGGCTACCGCCATAGCAAGATTCAAAAAGCCGAGTCCAAGAGCCTGAAGCGATTCCGATGCCGCCTCTTTCTTCTCTCGGCCCATCAGACTGAATTCGCTCCGATCGCGCTCACTCGGAATAGGGCCCGCAAGCGCCATGCGTGTCGTGCGATGCCCCACCACCTGCGCAGTAGCGGCAAACATCTCGCCGGCCTCCGTGACGGCCTGCAACCAGGTAGCGGACAGCTCTGCAAGGGGAGAATGGAATGTAGACAGCGTCATTGAAATGCTCCCTGATGACTGTTGACGTGGCAAATTGCCTTACCGCAGGCGAAAGCCCGCGCGAAATGAATCGAACATCACATGGATCGACGTCGCTGCCGAAAAAACAAAAAGGGTTCAAGCGCGGGACGTCCAATCCGCGAGCCCAGCATAGGCCGCATCATGTTGCAATGCAACATATATCGAACCGGCTACCCGGCCGCCCGAGTGGAAGACGTGGGCCAACGGCTCGCGCCGCGAAGAATTAGCCTGCTTCGCGGCGCCACGGCTCGGCGCCTCGACCGGAACGCAGCAACGCACTGAGCGTAAGAAGCGCGGCGGTGTCGCGCCGTACTAGCGCGCATCCGCATCCGTGCTCCGGACTGTGCAGATCAGATCGGCCGACGCCGCAACCGCACCATCCACTTCCGCGCAGGCCTTGAACTTCCAGATGCCGCGCATATGCCGCTCGAACGTTGCGTTCAGGATCAGCTGATCGCCCGGCTCGACCACGCGTTTGAAGCGCGCATTGTCGATGCCGACGAACAGGTACAGCGTGTTGACGGGATCATGCGGTTCTTCAGAGAACGTCAGCAGCGCCGCGGCCTGCGCGAGCGCTTCGAGGATCAGCACGCCCGGCATCACGGGACGGCTCGGGAAGTGCCCCATGAAGTACGGCTCGTTGATCGATACGTTCTTCAGCGCCTTGATGCGCTTGTGCGGCTCGAGTTCGAGCACCCGATCCACGAGCAGAATCGGATAGCGATGCGGCAGTAGCGTGAGAATCTTGTGGATGTCGAGGTTGATTTTGTCGGTGCTCATGGTATTTCTGCTCACGCATTGGCCGTGCGGCAATGGGTCTGGATGCCGGCGCACGGTTTCGTCATGCCGCCGGTGTCGTCTAGCCTTCATCCAGAAACGACTTCAGGCGTTCGGATCGGGCGGGGTGCCGCAGCTTGCGCAGCGCCTTTACTTCAATCTGACGGATCCGCTCGCGGGTCAACTCGAACTGTTCTCCGAGTTCTTCCAATGTGTGATCCCTGCCGCTCTCAATGCCGAAACGCAGGCGCAAAATCTTGGCTTCGCGCGGCGTCAGCGTCATGAGCGCCTCGCTGATGGCGTCGCGCATGCTGGCGTGGAGCGCCGCGTCGTCGGGCAAGATGGCGGTGGAGTCTTCGATCAGGTCGCCTATCGACGTGTCGTCGTTTTCGCCGACGGACGCATCCAGAGAAACCGGCTCCCTGACGATTCGCAGCATCGCCCGAACCTTCTGCTCCTGCATTTCCATTCGCTGCGCGAGGAGAGCGGCGTCGGGTTCACTTCCCGTCTCCTGCAGGATCTGGCGCGAAATCCGCTTGAGCTTGTTGAGCGACTCGATCATGTGAACGGGAACCCGGATGGTGCGCGCCTGATCGGCGATCGACCGGCTGACGGCCTGCCGGATCCACCAGGTCGCATACGTGGAGAACTTATACCCGCGACGGTATTCAAATTTGTCCACGGCGCGCATCAGCCCGATATTGCCTTCCTGGATCAGATCGAGAAACAGCAGTCCGCGATTCGTATAGCGCTTGGCAATGGAGATCACCAGCCGCAGATTCGCCTCGATCATTTCGCCTTTCGCGCGCAGAGTTTTCGCCTCGCTTGCGCTCAGCGCGCGACAGACCTCGCGGAACTCGTCGAGCGGCAGCACGACCCGCTGTTGCAGGGCAAGCAGCTTTTCCTGCTCCAGGTCGATTGCCGGGAGGTTTCGTTCCAGCACGCTGCTGAACGGTTGCCCCGCCGCAACCAGTTGCCGCGCCCATGCAAGGTGGGTCTCGTTGCCGCGGAAATGCGCGACAAACGTGTCGCGCGGCACGCCGCATCGCTCTACTACGATCCGCGCGATTTCGCGCTCGATGGTTCGGACCTCGTCGGCGGATAGCCGCAGTGCGCCGCACAAACGGTCGATCGTGCGCGCGGTGAAACGGATCGTCATCAGTTCAGCCTCGATCGCTGCCTGTGCGGCGCGATAGCGTGCGCAACCGTAGCCTTGCGTTTCATAGGCGTCCCGCAATTGACCGAACCAGTCAGCCACTTTCGCAAATTTCGCGAGCGCGTCGTGTTTCAGCGTCTCGATGTACTGATCGGCGGGTTCGGTTTCAGTGTCGTCATCGTCTTCGTCGCCCTGGTCGTCGTCGAACACAGAGGCGGTGTCGAGTGAGTCTTCCGGCACCGCGGTCATGCCGTCCGTGCCGGTTGCAGCCGGATCGATCAGACCGTCGACGAGCTCATCGATGGCCGTTTCGCCGCAGGCGACGCCGTCAGCGATCGCCAGGATCTCCGCTATCGTTGCCGGACACGAAGAGATGGCCCGGATCATGCCGTTGCGACCCTCTTCGATTCGTCGCGCCAAGGCAATCTCGCCCTGACGGGTGAGGAGTTCCGTGGTGCCCATTTCACGCATATACATGCGCACAGGGTCGGTAGTGCGGCCGAACTCCGCGTCCACGCTCGAGATAGCCGTTACGGCCTCTTCCTCGATCTGGTCGTCGGCAGAAACCGCAGCACGATCGTGCAGGATCATCGACTCCGCGTCCGGCGCCTGCTCGAACACGGCAATGCCCATTTCACTGAACGCTCTGATCACGTTCTCGATCGCGTCCGGTTGGGCGAGGCGCTCAGGCAAACAATCGCTAATTTCTCCACGAATGACGAAACCGCGTTCGGTTCCGAGCTTGATGAGCGCCCTCAGGTCTGCGCGGCCGCTTTCATTTTCTCCGCTGGATTCGTCCGGCAGCGAGGCGATCGCCGCATGCACACGTGTATTCGCTTTCGTCCGACGTGACGCTGCCCGCGGCAGGACCGTTCCGTTCGCGGCCCCGGCGTGCGGCGCCACGTCCTGCTTCGAGACGTTTGCCGGTTGTGTCGTGATTGCAGCTGCCTGACCCGCAACGGTTATGCCGGCGTGTCCATCCTGCATGTTGAGATCGCCTGCTGCCACGTCCAATGCCTGCCTTTTCACCGCCCTCTTCGTCACGCCGTCGCTCCTTTGAGTATCACGTCCGGATCGGCACACAGCCCGTGTCCCGCAAATTTTCGGTGGGAATGCAATGTCAAGGGCACGCGCCGCGCGTCCGGATCGACTGGATCCGCTCAGATGCCAAAGTCTCTTGCCCATGACCCGTCACACAGTGGCGGCCGAAATGACTGACGTGATAATATCATTATCATAGTCTGCAAATCCGGTTAGCCGTGTGACTCGACCGCCGGCCGAGCGGAAGCGCAGCGAAGGCGCTCTCGATTATCACGAGGCTGAAGAGCCAGACATACACGCCGCCAAGGCAACTGCATGAATCACTCGCACGCTTCCTTCAACGCCTATATGAAGTTTCTGGCAGGGCCGCCAGCAGACGGTAAGCCCGTCGTGCTGGAAACGGCCAATGCGCTGTCGCTGCACTTCGACCTGCTGGCCACACAGAGCTTCATGTCCCGGCGCGATCCGCACAAACTCGTGCTCGGCTATACCCGGACAATGATGGGATTCCTTTTGCTGAAGCCCACGCCCAGCAGAATTTCCATGATCGGTCTGGGTGGAGGGTCGCTGGCCAAGTTCTGTTACCGGCATCTTCCGGACACACGGATAGTGGCCATCGAAATCGACCCCGCGGTCATCGCGCTGCGCGACACATTCCATATCCCCCCGGACGACGAGCGGCTCGAGGTGATCTGTGCGGACGGGGCGGAATACGTCAAGGGCGGCGCCGCACGCCCTGACGTGATTCTGGTGGATGGCTTTCTGGCACACGGCATGCCCGCGCAGTTGGGTAACGCTGCGTTTTACTCGGCATGCCACTCGCGGCTCGCGGACGATGGAGTGCTCGTCGCCAATTTCGTCGAGGACGATCCTCTCATTCCCTATTATCTGGAAGAAGCGCGTTCGGCGTTCGCTGACTCGCTCTCCATTTTTATGGCAGAGGATAGTTGCAACTACACGATGTTTGCATGGAAGGGGGCGCCGAAGCTTCCGTCCCGGGATGCGTTACTCGCACGTGCGCGCACCCTTTCGACGATACATCCGCTGAACCTGCTCGCGACCGCGCGTCGACTGAAGCAAGGCACGAGTCTCGCCATGAATTGGAGATCCGAACGGAGTCCGGAGCCGGGCGAATGCTGACAGCGATTGCGCGACCGCCACCCGCGTGCAACGACGCAGCGACTCTCAAGGATCGGGGTAGGGACTTGAAAACTGCCCTAATTCAAGCAGTTTTGCGGCGCGGACGCGCACCAATGGCGCTCTTTGTCTTGTAGCTAACACCGTGCTGCTCAAGGTAATCGCGGATCAATTGCCGAACCACCTGCGAGGGCGTCAGATCCTGCGCTGCGCACAGTTTCTCGAACGCTTCCTTCTTCACGGGATCGATTAAAATCGTGAGCCGAGCGCTTTTCGTTTCCATGACGGGCAGAGTCCAGATATGTTAATTTGATTATAATACATGGCGGCACGCGAGTCATCTTCGCGCCATCAAGGCGCCGCCCTCGTTGCCGCGTCCTGCCAGCGCCTTCCTTCCGCGAGAGCACACCCGCGCGAACGGTCCGGGCCGCAGAGATGAAACCGTCCGCAGCTAGCGGACAACTTCACTCAAGCTGTCCGTTCATATCGGCTCCAGTTGAATTTTTTGCCGTATTCAATGCGCGTGGCCGTGGCGTGAAGATTCAACGCGTGCCGCGCCTGAAGCGCACGCGCCCGATCGAGCATCGCTGTGAATGACGGAAGTCCGCCCGCTCCTTTCCACGCAAAAACAGTGACGTTGTGCTCACTCCCTTCCGAGGGCGCCAGAGCAACCGCGCCGGCAAAGGCCTCCCAGAGCGAGCGGAGGTAGCGGTGGAAGTCGGGTTCGTCAGTCACCAGATTGGCCACCAGCACGCCATCGTCGCTCAATCTGCGGCGACAGGCGTCATAAAACGCGCTACTGCCCAACCTGGCCGGCAGGCCGTCGGCATTGAAGCCGTCGACCAGCAGCACGTCGGGCCGGTGACCCGGCACGGCGACGTACTGCGCACCATCTGCGCAGACCACTGTGAAACGCCCGTCGTCGCGCGGCACGTGAAACCGGTCACGCAGCGCGACGACATCGGGATTGATTTCGATCGCGGTGATGGCAGTGTCCGGCAAATGGCGATAACAGTATTTCGCCAGCGAACCGCCGCCCAGACCGATCATGGAAATTCTGCTGGGCGTGGGCTTCAGCAAAAGGAATCCCATCATGGTCCGCGTATAGCCCAATGCGAGAGCATAGGGATCGTGCCGCAACATCGTGCTCTGCACGCCACGCGCATCAAAGTACAACGACACAACCTGGTCGTTTTCAACGACCAATGGCCGGTTCGGATTTCTCTTTCCTATCTTGAGCATGATCGGCTGCGAGTCGTGGCGTGATCGGTTGGCGAGTGGAAGCAAAGTGAAATGCCTGCCTGCGCCGGATCAGGAGGACGCCTGCGCATGCAGAACCGCGGACAGAGCCTCCAGCGCGGCGATTTCGTCGGGCCCCGTGATCAGGATGCGTACGAGCGTGCCCCGCTTCACCCGAAGGGACATGATGGACATGACGTCCTTGGCGTTAACGGACCGGCCGTTCGCCATGCAGACGATATCGCTGGCGAACCGCGCAGCACTCACCGCGAGCCTCGCCGATTCGTGCCCGTTCAGCCCCCACCGGCCATTTATCTGAATCGATGCCTCGACCAACCCGCTCCCCTTTGCACGTAAATCGTCACAGCCGGCACACTACGCCCGGACACGGCCGCAGCATTCAATGCATGGAGCTTGCGGCCCTCTGTGCAAGGAAAGCGCGTAACTGCGGATCCCATTCGTCATCCCGCACAGTAATGTCGACCGTGCCGAGTCGCTTCATATCCCGATCCAGATGAACCGCGCGAAGCGACTTTGGGCGCAGCGGAGTACGAAAGAACTTCCCGTCGTCGTCCAGAAACAGACACGGCCGCTGCCTGTATCGCGCCCCGAAAAGCGAGGTTGTGTCGTGAACATGACGCGCCGATTCCTTCTGATAGACGAAGATGACATTGATCCCGCAATCTTCCAGGCTGTCGCAGATGTCGGAGAACCGGTACAGCATCTGGAATCCCCGCTCGCCCGCCCGGCCCACACCGATGACAATCAGCCCGTGACGGCCCATCAGGTCTCGCAAGAACCGGTGCGTGTAGTCATGGGACAAAAGCGAAATACTGGTGTCAATCACGTCAATCTCCCCTCCAACGCAGCGCCCCGTCTCGCACGATCCCGGCATTCAGGTTCGGAAACATGAAAGGCGCTGGTCAAGAACATTCATTATCATTGTAGCGTACTCTAATGATGATCCTATTATCATAATATGTGTATCACGGTCAGGTAGACCGTTACCACCCCGACGGTGGCTTCGGGCGCGGCGAGCGGGAGCGTCAAAAAGCCGCAGCCCGCTACTGCTCTAGCGGTCGAGCCGGTAGGTCCGTCCGCGCAGATCGTCGATTAGCGGCACGATCGCCAGGGCGATCAATAGTGCCGCGAGCGGAGTCGTCGCCGCGTACCCGACATGCCTGAAGCCCACCGCGCCCGTGAGCCCACCAATAAGGAACAGAGCCAGCATCGTCCCGTGTACTTTCAGCTTCGCACGATTCGCCAGCACGCCGGGCGCGGCGATGTCATCGCGCGAGGAATTCCAGTAGAAGAGCTTG
This sequence comes from Paraburkholderia sp. USG1, assembly GCF_031570135.1. NCBI lineage: Bacteria > Pseudomonadati > Pseudomonadota > Betaproteobacteria > Burkholderiales > Burkholderiaceae > Paraburkholderia > Paraburkholderia sp. USG1. The sequence goes on from NZ_JAMWXW010000035.1 coordinate 52,493, forward strand.
CCGAGCTCGATGCCGATATCGGTCACGATGCCGGTCATGTGGGTGGTACGGATTTCCGCGCCGGACAGCTTGGTGATCATGGCGTTTTGCAAACCCATGATGAAGCAAAGGAGTACGACCGTTGCCGGCACAAACAGCGTTTCCCACAGGGCGAGGTGGCTGCCGAGCAAGCCGAAACACAGGAGCAGACTGGCTTCGATCAGTAGCGGCAACGCGTACTGACTATTCAGCCGCCTGCGCCGCCCCCAGTTGACGAGCACCGCCGAACAGGCGGCGCCCAACAGGAACGAGATCAGCGACCCGGCGCCTGCCAGGACCAATGAAAAGTCGCCCAGCGCAGCCTGGTCGGCAATCGCGGATACCACACCGCTCATATGCGACGTGTATTGCTTCACCGCGAGAAAACCGCCGGCATTCGTCGCGCCGGCCACGAACGCAAGCGAAAAACCGAGCTGCCGGTCGCCCCTGACAGTCCGGTCCTTCCCCGTGAGGGTCCGGAAATAGTCTGCTGGCATCAGGTATCGACTCCTGTGTTTGCATGCGCCGTGTCGCACCGGTGCATGCAGGAGCCGGTGCGGCAAGCTGTTTCTGAAATTCCATGCGTTATGTGAGGCTCGCGTTGTCCATGCCCCGGCAGGACGCGGCGCCGTTTTTCCGCAAATGTCGCCGGAGCAGCATCGGTGGAACCATCTCGATAAAGCTGCTAGGATGATAACGCCATTATCATAAACTGGTAACTCGATGCACCTTCCGGCCTGGCAGGTTCAGCAACTCGCACACCCGGCCTCGGCAGTTTCCGGAGACGATTGATTTGTCGGCCAATCACCATCATTTCAGGCAGGCGTTAGCGGAACTGTTGAAAGGGCCGCCCGGAAGTCCCGTGCCCGTGGTAAACGACGGGATGCGCACACGGTCGCTGCGCATCGGTCCATTCGACATCCAAAGCTCGGTGCGCAAGCGCGCCCCGTTCGAACTCGACCTCCCGTACACGCGGGCCATGAGGGCCTTCGGGCTCTTCCAGCACGCCCCACGAGACATCCTGATCGTGGGTCCGGGCGGAGGCGTCATTGCCGGCGGCCTCCATACCCGCGCGAAGGCGTTGACGACATCGCCGGGTCTCGACCTGTGCCGCCACGTCAAAAGAATGGAACATCATCACCGGAAGGACTCCGTTTCGGGATACCCTTCATCCGGCGAGCCTGCCGTCGAACACGACATCTGACAGCACCGGAGACAACGGCGATGGAACACCTGCTGGTCATCCACTACGTGCTGCTGGTCATCGCAGGCTGGCTGGTCGTCAGCGTGCTGGGACTCGCCAGCCTGCGACGGACGCGCGTGGTAGCGCACGGGCTGTTTCCGATCGGCGCAATGTTTGGCCTGGCTCTGTTCGGGCTGGGTCTGACCGGTGTTTTCGCCGGTCCTCAGGAAATCATCCTGCCGCTCGGACTGCCCGATCTCCCCTTTCATCTCCGGCTGGATGGCCTGTCGGCGTATTTCCTCGCTGTGCTCGGCGTGGTGAGCACGGGCGTGAGCGCGTTCTCCGCCGGTTATTTCCGCAAGGGCGAAGGCACGCCGCCGGGATTACTCTGCTTCGAATATCACGTGTGTCTCGCGAGCATGGCGACGCTGTTACTGGCAGACGACGCGTACAGCTTCATGGTCGCGTGGGAAACGATGACCGTGTCGGCAGTTTTCCTTGTCATGACCAATCACCGCATCGCGGAGATCCGTCGAGCCGCTTACCTCTACTTCCTGATCTCCCATGTCGGCGCGCTCGCGCTCCTGTTGTGTTTCGGCTTGCTGCAAGCCAATACCGGCGACTATACGTTTGCCAACATGCGCCAACAGCATCTCGACGTATTCTGGGCATCCGCGGCATTCCTGCTGGCGCTATTCGGCTTCGGCGCAAAGGCGGGGGTGTTCCCCTTGCATGTGTGGCTGCCCGAGGCCCATCCGGCCGCGCCGTCACCGGTGTCCGCTCTCATGAGCGGCTTTATCCTGAAGGCGGGTCTCTACGGCATTCTGCGCACGGTGTTCGATCTGCTGCATGTCCAGTTGTGGTGGTGGGGAGTCTTCGTGCTGGCGCTCGGACTTTTCACCGCCCTGTTCGGCGTCGTGTTCAGCGCGATCCAGACAGACATGAAACGGCTGCTCGCGTATTCGTCGATCGACAACATCGGCCTGATGTTCGTCAGCATGGGACTCGCGATCCTGTTTCGCGCGTACGGCATGAACACGCTCGCCGCGCTCTCGCTGACGGCGCTGTTCTACCAGATCGCAAGCCACGCGACGTTCAAAAGCCTGCTGTTTCTCGGCACGGGTTCCGTGCTTCATGCCACCGGCGAACGTAATCTCGGCCGTTTGGGCGGATTGATCCGCGTCATGCCGTGGACTGCATGGGCGGCGCTCGTGGGCGCGTTTGCGAGCGCCGGACTGCCGCCGTTGAGCGGCTTCGTCTCCGAATGGCTGTTGCTGCAGAGCTTTCTGTTCACGCCGGGCTTGCCGAACCCGTTCCTGAATATGGTGGTACCGCTGGTCGCGGCGTTGATCGCGCTGGTAGCCGCGCTGGCGGGCTATACGATGGTCAAGTTCTTCGGCATCGTCTTTCTGGGTCAACCGAGGGAGCCGAAGCTGGCGCAAGCGCGCGACGCGAGCCGTTGGGAGCGCGTCGGCTTCGTCTGGCTGGCGGCGATATGCGTGTTGCTCGGGCTGCTGCCGGTGCAGTTCGTGGCCGTGCTGGACCACGTGACCCGAATGCTGGTGGGAACCGGCATCGGCGAGGCCGTCGCGCGCAATGGCTGGCTGCTGCTTGCGCCCACCAGCGTAGACCGGGCCAGCTATATGCCGGCGGTTTTTCTGCTGTTCTTCTGCGCGTGCTGCGGGCTCGCCTGGTTACTGGTCCGCCGTCTCTACCACGGGCGCCTGAGGCGCGCGGCGCCGTGGGCCTGCGGCTATCCGTTCGTCACCGCGCGCATGCAGGACACCGCCGAAGGGTTCGGGCAACCCATCCGCGAAATCTTCACGCCGCTATTCAAAATCGAGCGCCGTCTGCCTTCGCCGTTCGACCAACACCCCGTGTACAGCGTCACCGTGACGGATCGCGCGTGGACCCTGATCTATGCGCCACTGGAACGGCTGATCATGCGCATCGCGGCATTGGCCGGGCGGCTTCAGACCGGCCGCATTGCCATGTATCTGATGCATAGCTTCATTGTGCTGATCGTGCTGCTGATGCTGGTGAGACGATGATCACGCTCTCCGGACTGATCTCGCAGGGGCTCGAAATCCTGCTCGCGCTGGCGGCCGCTCCGCTGCTCACGGGCTGGGTCAACATATGCCGCGCCCGCTTGCAAAACCGCCGCGCGCCGAGCATCTGGCAGCCGTACCGGATGCTCCACAAGCTGTTCAACAAGGAGTCCGTGGTCGCCAGCCACGCAAGCCCGATATTCCGCGGTGCGCCTTATGTGGTCTGGGCATGCATGACGCTCGCCTGCGCGATCGTGCCGACGCTCTCCACCGACCTGCCGCTCTCGCCTGCCGCGGACGCAATCGCGCTGGTCGGCCTGTTCGCGCTGGCCCGTGTGACGCTTTCGCTGGCCGCGATGGATATCGGCACCGCGTTCGGCACGCTCGGCGCGCGCCGCGAAATGCTGGTGGGGTTCCTCGCGGAACCCGCCTTGCTGATGGTCCTGTTCTCGGCATCGCTGATCACGCAGTCCACCTTGCTGACCAGCATCGTCGCCACGCTCAGTCACCGCGAACTGGCCATCTATCCGAGTCTTGCCTTCGCGGGCATTGCGTTCACGATGGTGTCGCTCGCCGAAAATGCGCGTCTGCCCGTCGATAACCCAACCACCCATCTCGAACTCACGATGATCCACGAGGCGTTGATCCTCGAATATTCGGGCCGCCATCTCGCCCTGATGGAATGGGCCGCGAGTCTCAAGCTGTTCGCGTACTCGTGCATCGGCGTTGCGCTGTTCATTCCGTGGGGGATTGCCGAGGCCGGCAATCCGACGGCGCTGCTGTTCGCGATCCCCGCGCTCTTCGTCAAACTTCTGGTGGGCGGCGCGGCACTCGCGATAGTCGAGACGAGCAACGCGAAGATGCGCATTTTCCGCGTCCCCGAGTTTCTCGCCACGGCCTTCCTGCTGGCCGTCATCGGAATGCTCGTTCATTTTCTGCTGGGGGCATGAATGCACGGATTCGCCACGCAGATCATCAACTTTCTGGCCGCCATCCTGCTGCTACTGTCGTTTGCGATGCTCAGCCAGCGCCGGATCCTGTCGCTGATCCACCTCTACACGCTGCAGGGCCTGACGCTCGTATCCGCCAACCTGGTGCTCGGTTACGTGACCGCCGACTCGCACCTCTACATTTCCGCGCTCTTGACCCTCGTGCTCAAGGTCGGCCTGATTCCCTGGATTCTCTACAAGCTCGTGCAGCGGCTCAATGTCAGGACGGATGTCGAACCGCTCCTCAACATTCCCGCCACACTGCTGGTGGGCATCGTGCTCGTGATCATCGCGTTCAACGTTGCCTCGCCGATCAGTCTGCTTGCGTCATCGGTCGCGCGCGGCACGCTCGGCATTGCGCTCGCCTGCGTGCTGCTGTCGTTCATGATGATGATCACGCGGGCCAAGGCAATTCCCCAGGTAATCGGTTTCCTCTCGATGGAAAACGGCCTGTTTTTCGCCGCTGCTGCGGCGACGAACGGTATGCCGATGATCGTCGAACTCGGCATCGGGCTCGATGTGCTGGTCGGCATTCTGATTCTCGGCGTGTTCATGTTTCAGATTCGCGAGCAGTTCGACAGTCTGGACATTCATCACCTTGAAAAACTCAAAGATGACTGAAGCCTGGGTACTGCTGCTGGTTTTCGCCATCCCGCTCTTCGCGGGCGCAAGTCTGGCGCTCGTGGGACAACACCACGTGGCGGCGGAACTCAATGTCGGGTTCAGTTTCCTGACCTTTGCTGCCGCCGCGCTGCTCGCCGTGCAAACCGTGGCGCACGGACCTGCATTCGCGCTCGGCAAGCTCTTCTTCGTCGATCCGCTCAACGTATTTCTGGTCGCGCTGACCGCCTTTGTCGGCTGGACCACGTCGATCTTTTCAAAGCCGTACATGCGCATCGAGCGGGACCGCGGCAGGATGACCGGCCCGCGCATGCGCCTCTACCACAGCATGTACCAGCTGTTCATCTTTGCGATGCTGCTCGCGCTGCTCACCAACAACATGGGCATTCTGTGGGTCGCGATGGAAGCCGCCACGCTCGCCACCGTGCTGCTCGTCAGCGTATATCGCACCGCGGCCAGCCTGGAAGCCGCGTGGAAGTACTTCATTCTGTGCGGCGTGGGCATCGCACAGGCGCTGTTCGGCACGATCCTGCTCTATCTTGCGGCGAGCCGGCAGCTCGGCGGCGACGAAGCGCTGCTCTGGACCAGCCTGAACGCGGTCAAAGGAAGTCTCGACCCGACCATCATTTCACTCGCATTCGTGTTCCTGCTGATCGGCTATGGCACCAAGGTCGGCCTGGTGCCCATGCACAACTGGCTGCCCGATGCGCACGCCGAAGGCCCCACGCCGATTTCGGCGGTGCTGTCCGGCCTGCTGCTCAACGTCGCGCTCTATGCGGTGCTGCGTTGCAAGGTGCTGGCCGACGGCGCGCTCCACAACGGCCTGCCGGGCAACCTGCTGATCGGCTTCGGGCTCGTCTCGGTGCTGGTCGCGACCTTTTCGCTGTTCCGGCAAAAAGACGTCAAGCGGCTCTTTTCGTATTCGTCGATCGAGCATATGGGCCTGATGACATTCGCCTTCGGGCTCGGCGGCCCCATTGCGACCTTCGCAGGCCTGCTGCACATGACAGTGCATTCGCTGGTGAAGTCGGCGATCTTCTTCACCGTCGGGCATGCGGCCCAGAAGGCCGGCACCCAGGCAATCGACGACATTCGCGGCTTGTTGCGCGTCAGCCCGACCGTTGGATGGGGGATGATGCTCGGGACGCTCGCGATCCTCGGCATGCCGCCATTCGGCGTCTTCGCAAGCGAGTTCCTGATCCTGACCACCGCGATGCGCAAACTCCCGTGGGCCACACCCTTTCTGCTACTCGCCCTTGCCGTGGCGTTCGCGGCGATTTTCGCGCGCGTGCAGGGCATGGTGTTCGGCGATACGAGCGTCAAGCCTCTCGAACATTCGCCGGCGCTGCTGCCGGTGTTCGTCCATCTCGGCATCGGCCTGATGCTGGGGCTCTATATTCCTCCGTATCTTGCGACGTGGTATCGGCAAGCGGCGGCCATGATCGCGGGGTAACGCATGCGCATCGAGGCATTCGGGCTTCCCAACCAGATACGCCTGTCGGCATTCGCCGGCAGGTCGTCCGCATTTCTGGCGCGAGTCGATCCCGACACATGGATGAGAACGGCCAGGACCGCGCGTGAAAACGGCGGACGGCTGATCTCTCTGTGGGGCAACGAAGAGGCAACCGGCACGTTTGCGATCTCCGCCGCTTACGCGCTGGAAGACGGCATTCTCTGGCTTGAGTCGCCGGTGGCCGGGGAAGGATATCCGGATCTGTCGGCGGTATTTCCCTGCGCGGCGCGCATGCAACGCGCTGTCTTCGATCTGCTCGGGCTCCGCGCGATTGGCGCCGCGGATAGTCGGCCGTGGCTGAATCACGGCAACTGGCCGCGCGACTACCATCCGCTGCAAAAACTGTCCTCGGGCACCGAACGGTTCCACTCTGGAGAGGAGGACTATCCCTTTGTTCGCGTGGATGGCGACGGTGTCCACGAAATCGCCGTGGGGCCGATCCACGCCGGCGTGATCGAGCCCGGGCACTTCCGCTTCTCGGTGGTCGGCGAAAAGGTACTGCGGCTTGAAGAACGACTCGGCTATGCCCATCGTGGCATCGAAAAACTGTTCGAACGGACGCCTTTGCTTATGGGTCATCGGCTGGCGGGACGAATCGCAGGAGACACGACTGTCGCTTTCTCGTGGGCTTATTGCATGGCCGTGGAACGCGCGCTGGATGGACGGATTCCGCCGCGCGCACAGTGGTTGCGTGCGCTGATGCTCGAGCGTGAGCGCATTGCCAACCATCTCGGCGACCTCGGCGCGCTCGGAAACGACGCCGGGTTCGCATACGGCCTCGCGCAGTTCTCCCGGCTGAAGGAAGACTGGTTGCGCGTGAACGACGAGGCTTTCGGGCATCGCTATCTGATGGACCGGATCGTCCCCGGCGGGGTGTCGACGGACATCGACGTGCGTTTCATCACGGCGATGCAGACTCAGTGTGAGCGGATCGACACGGAGGTTCGCGTGATGCAGCGCATCTATGAGGATCAGTCAGGACTGCAGGATCGCTTCGCGGGCTCGGGGATTCTCTCCGCGGATGTGGCGGAGCACTTCAGCGTGTGCGGACTCGTGGGGCGGGCAAGCGGCCGGAAAAGCGACGTACGTGTCGATCATCCCTACGCGCCCTATCACGAGGTGCCGGTGCAGATGGTCAGCGACGGGCGCGGTGACGTGGCAGCCCGCGTCGCGGTCCGCTTCGGTGAAATCTATGAGTCGATCCAGCTGATCCTGACCTTGCTTGCCGGTCTGCCTGAAGGGGACGTCATCGCGGCGCTCGAACAGCGCGAGTCGCCGGCGCGCGGCGTAGGCTGGATCGAAGGCTGGCGCGGCGACGTATTCGTCGCCCTCCAGACCGGCGCCGACGGCACCCTTTCCCGCTGCCACTGCCATGACCCGTCATGGCAGAACTGGCCCGCGCTGGAACACGCGATCATCGGCAATATCGTTCCCGATTTTCCGCTGATCAACAAGTCGTTCAATCTGAACTACGCGGGACACGACCTGTAATGTGGCAACTTCTCAAACAGATCGCGCGAACCGGCACGCCCGACGAACGGGTGCCGCAAGCCGACGACGCGTGGCATACCGAGAGCCGGCAGATCCAGCAGGACATCCTCGATGTGCTCGGGCGGGCCCTGTGCATCCGCGAGATCGACGCAGGCTCCTGCAACGGCTGCGAGCTGGAAATCAACGCGCTCAGCAATCCCTATTACAACATCGAGGGATTAGGCATCCGGATCGTCGCGAGCCCCCGGCATGCGGACATGCTGCTCGTTACCGGCCCGTTGACGCTGAACATGAGGGAAGCCGTGTGGCAGGCCTACGAGGCGACGCCTCATCCCAAACTGGTGGTCGCCGCCGGCGAGTGTGCGTGTACGGGCGGTATGTTCAGGGATAGCTATGCCGTCTGCGGGCCGCTCTCGACACTCCTTCCGGTCGACGTGACGATCCCGGGATGTCCGCCGCCGCCCATTGATATTCTCAGAGGTATTCTCACTGCGCTTCGGGTTAAACATACGACAGCGCCACAGGGTTGAGCGACGCGAAATCCGGGCGGCCCGCAAAGTACTGCTGCCGGTGATCGGAAATCCGGCCAAAAACGAATCCGGTTCGACCAATCCTTCCCTCTGCCCGGCACGGCTACGTGCGACCGCGTCGACCGGGGTCTTAAACCTTGATCTCCGCCCTCAGGAATTCGACCAACGCCAACTGAAGCGCATTGAGCACGCCACCAGATGTCACCAGAGCAAGCTCCGTGGGCGGCAACTGTGGCAAGCCCGCGCACAGGCGATGCTCAGGAAGCACCGCCGACGTGGGCAACACCGAAATCCCTAGCCCCGACGAAACCGCCGCCTGAATGCCAGTGAGACTTTGGCTTCCAAACGCGATGCGCCAGCGCCGCTGCGCCTTGTCGAGGCTGCGAATCGCGCGTTGCCGGTACACGCAGCCGTGAGGAAACAGCGCTAGCGGAATAGGTTCATCCGCCGACTCTTCCGGCAATTCGACATTCCCACCCCGCACCCAAACCAGCGATTCCGGCCAGGATGCGAGGCACTCGCCACTGCCCGGTTCGCGCTTGACCAACGCGATCTCGATCTCGCCCGTCGCCAGCTTGCGTTGCAGATCGACACTCATTCCTGCAACCGTCTCCAGCCGCACGCCGGGTTTTGCCTTGACGAAACCTGACAGCATTGCCGACATGCGCCGCGCGTCGAAATCTTCCGGCACGCCGATACGAACCGGCGTCAGTTCCACGTCGCTGACCAGTGCGTCCTGTGCTTCCTGTGCCAACGCCAGCAGCCGGCGCGCGTATTGGGCGAGCAACTCGCCATGCTCGGTCGCCGTGACCTGATTGCCGGTGCGATCGCGCAGCAGCAGAGTCCGGCCGACCAGTTCTTCCAGTTTGCGCACCTGCTGGCTCACCGTGGATTGTGTTCGGTGCACACGCTCGCCCGCGCGCGTGAAACTACCCTCGTCGACGACGCAAATCAGGGTGTTCAACAGTTCGAGATCAAGCATGATCGGCTCGCTTCGTTATTCGAAATGCAACTGACTTTTATAGTTTAATTTAATTTTCAAATAACGTCCAATGTGCCTAAGCTGCACACAGATGCACACCCGAACCCGTCTTTTTTGCGAGCAAATCATGTCACTTCACAACACAAGTCGCCCACTGTGGCTCACTTTCGACTGCTACGGCACGCTGATTCAATGGGATGAAGGCCTGCGGGCGGCCGTCGACGAGATTCTCCGGACGAAACACGGCAATGACGTCGATCCGGCAAAACTCATCGAGGTCTATGACCGGCACGAACATGCGCTGGAGCAGACACCTCCGCATCGCTCGTTTCACAAGGTGGCCGGCGACGGTTTGCGTCTTGCGCTCGAAGAACTCGGTTTGCACAGCGATCAGGACGACATCCGCGTGCTGACTGATGGCATCTCCGCGATGCCGCCGTTTCCCGAGGTGGTCTCCACGTTGCGGCGGCTGAAGGAAGAAGGCTATCGCCTCTGTATCGTGTCGAATACCGACGACGACATCATCTCAGGCAACGTCGCGCAGCTTGGCGGCTATATCGACCGCGTGATAACCGCGCAGCAGGCAGGCGCGTACAAACCGGCGCGAAGACTATTCGACTATGCTCATGAGCAACTCGGCGTAACGAAGGACGACGTCGTGCATATTTGCGCGAGTCCGCATCTGGATCACGCCGCCGCGCGCGATATCGGTTTTCGCTGCGTCTGGATCGATCGCGGAACGGGCCGCACCTTGCTGCCCGATTACACGCCCGACGCAACGCTCGCGACACTCGACCGGGTGCCGCCGCTGTTCACTTCTCTTGGCTGGTAAATTTCAGAGGCAAAGATCATGGCGCATACACTTTTATCCGTCGGCTCCCCGGTGCCGTCACGCGACGTGCGACTCGACTCAGACGCCGTCATGGAGGCTCGTATCGAACTGGCCGCGTGTTTTCAACTCGCGGCACAGCATGGCCTGGAGGAAGGGATTTGCAATCACTTCTCGGCCGTAGTCCCTGGCCGCGACGATCTGTTCTTTGTGAATCCGTATGGCTACGCGTTCGGCGAAATCACCGCGTCGCGGCTTCTGGTTTGCGATGTCGACGGACATGTAGTCGACGGTGAAGGGAAACCGGAAGCGACCGCGTTTTATATCCATGCGCGATTGCACCGGTTGATGCCGCGCGTGAAAGCGGCGTTTCACACGCACATGCCGAACGCGACAGCGCTTTGCCTGCTGGAAGGGCCACCGCTGCTGTGGCTTGGGCAGACGGCGTTGAAGTTTTACGGCCGCACGGCCGTCGATGAGCATTACAACGGTTTGGCACTGGACGAGTCGGAAGGAGACCGCATCGCCGCGGCAATGGGCGATGCGGACATCCTCTTCCTGAAGAATCACGGCGTGATGGTGGCGGGCGCAAGCATCGCGGAAGCGTGGGACGACCTGTACTACCTGGAACGCGCTGCAGAGGTTCAACTCAAGGCGATGAGTTCCAATCGGGCACTCAAGCCCGTGCCTCACGATGTCGCACAGCGCGCGTACGAGCAAATGCGTCTTGGCGACAAGGAAAGCGCTCGCGCGCACCTCGACAGCAGCATTCGGGAACTACATAGACGCGGAATTACGTTCGATAAGTGAGTCTGCAGCCGTGCAAATAGAAGGAGGTTGATCCGCCGCTCCGTAGTAAAACAATTTTGTCCTGGTCGCCTCAAGTGCAGAGCGCTATGAAAACCCGTACACGGTTCGTCACGGCGAGACTGGCCGTGCTCGTGCTTATCGCGTTGCTCTTCTGTCATTCGATCGTGTCCGCCCCCGGCTCGGCGCGCGCAAGCGCGGTAGTGGATGACACAGCCTGACGGTCATCCACTGTTTTATGCCCGAGCAATCTGAAGATCGTGCCTTCGAGCTGGGTCAGCTCGGCAGGCTTGCGGCAGACGGCGTCGAAACCAGCTTCCTTCATTTCCCTGAGGTAATCGGTAGTATCGAATGCGGTGTATGCCAGAAGAGGAATTTTACCGGTCGCCTCGATTCTCCGGAGCGCCGCCGCCACGCCGATGCCGGATAGACCCGGCATGGCGACATCCAGAACAATGCAGTCCGGTATCCACGCCCGCGCTTCTTTCAGGGCATCCGAGCCGTGATAGACGGTTCGCACGCTCATTCCGCCGGCTTGCAGATATGCACTAAGAGCGTCTGCCGACGGGCGCGAATCGTCGACGACGAGCACCCGAATAGGCGCCCCGTTCTGCAGGCGGCCGCTCTGGCTTGCGCTGGGATCATCCCCGCGTTCCCGGTCTTCAAAATTGGAGTTCATACGTTTTCTCGCACAGTTCGCACGATGGCTTGGAACTGCTACCAGATAAGGACGCAACGCCCGCCTGCGGCCACCAGTCCCCGGCTAATGCAGGTCGCTCCGAACGCCTTCCGAAGAAAGCACCTTGCCCGAACTGTCCACGATCGCCACCCGTTCCGCAGAGGCGTCCGCGGATTGCGCCATGACGAACTGGCTCGACTTGCCGAGCATGTCCTGAGCGTCGAGTCCGATAGAGGCGAAGTCGAACATCTTCGCGAACGTCTGAAGCGAACTTCCGAAATGCTCCTGCACCGCCGAAGCGAGGTCGTTTCGCGTCTGAGCGGCAATGTCTTCCATGTGCCGCCAGTATGCAAAGGTCTTCGTTACCGCGGCCGGTAACTGTTGCGATTGAAGATCGAGCACTTCGCTCACCGATTGGGCAGAAAGTGCCGCATCGGCCAGCGCCTGCTGCTCCAATAGCGAGGTTTTGATGGTCTGGACATTTAGTTTTGCAACTTTCTCGATGCCTGCGAATATCTCGTTCGTGCAGGCAAAAGCTGCGTCGATAGTCATTTCATTTTGACGCGGGGAGAACTGGTTCGTGGTATCGGGGTACATAGAGGCTCCGTTGTGTGAGGCGCGCACAGCGCCACAATGCGGCGTTTCGAAGGCAACCTGCTCGTGCTTCTCGCGCTACGCTGAAGACCGAACAGGTTGCGCCGTCGCCGGCATTGAACTGACAACCGTCATTGCTGCAGGGCTTTATTTCGTTACCGCGACATCTTGCCCGGCGCCGAGGTCGGCACCGGTGACGGGGTCGATTCCGGTTGCAGAAGCCGTGCGCGCCGCCATTGCGCTCAACACTTCAACTTCCTCTTCAGACACCTGAACGCTGGCGAGACCATCGCCACCGTCGACCGCCGGCTCAGGGTTCTCGACGAAGTCCCAGCCCGGCCCTTCATTCCACGGACCGCGCGGCGCATCGTCGCCATCGGACATGTTGTAGTAGACGTTCGTGAATTCCGGCACGCCCGGCAATTTGCCTTGCGGGAAGTTCGGCTGGATCGAATGCAATGCCTTCTCGAACGACTTCTGGTGCGCGATTTCGCGGGTCATCAGAAACCCGAGCGCTTCCTTGATGCCCGGATCATCGGTCACGTTGATCAGTCGTTCGTAGACGATTTTTGCTCGCGCTTCCGCGGCGATATTGGATCGCAGATCCGCAGTCGGCTCGCCGATCGTGTCGATGTACGCGGCTGTCCACGGCACGCCTGCGGAGTTGGTCAACGCCGGGCCGCCACCGTAGAGCAGCGCGGTGGTATGCGAGTCGTTGCCGCCTCCGGTGAGTGAGCGGTAAAGCTCCGCTTCCTGCTCGACGCCTTCTGCAAGCCGGCCCTTTGCGCCTTTGTTGAGCATCGCGACGATCGAACCGACGATCTCCAGGTGACTGAGTTCTTCCGTCGCGATATCGAACAGCATGTCGCGCCGACCCGGGTCGTCCTCGCTTACCGCCTGTGTGAAATATCGACACGCTGCGGCCAGTTCGCCCTGCGGGCCGCCGAACTGTTCAAGAAGCAGATTCGCAAGGCCGGGGTTGGGTGCGGCTACGCGGACGGTGTACTGAAGCCGTTTATTGTGCACAAACATCGCATTTCTCCAAAACATGATGGTGGAACCGCCGGCGCTCTTCACCTTAAGTGGCAAAGGAGCGTCTTCCGGCGGACGCTTGATTGGAAACGATCGTGCGGGCGATGACGAACGCATGTGCGGAATGTCGCCAACCCTGGTCTCAGAGCGATTGCCCTGGCGTAATACGCGCGCAGGAACGCAATGAGAGACACCTGCGCTTCGGACTCCGCATGCGTCGTGCCTGAGGGTGAACTGTGTGAACGGATCTTTGGCGATCCCTGATGCGATGGCGGGGGGCGGTAGTACTGCGAGGGCGGCTCGCATGCCCGGCGCTAGTGCGCGCGATCCGGTTGGCAATGGAGGCCTTCGGCGCGGCATGTCCCTTGCGCGTACCGAGGCGCCCCCTGGTTGCTCGCTGCGCGCACGTCTGCGCCAGCGCCCTCAATCAGGAATCTCAGGCTCCACCAGCTTTGCCAGTTGAACCAGCGACTCCTGCCAGCCGAGGTAGCACATCTCGACAGGGATGACCTTGGGCACACCCTCCTGCACGATGGTGAGCCCGGTTCCGCAGGACACCTGCCGCAGTGAAATGGTGGTGGTCATCACGCAGGGCAGGTTTGGATCGTCGAACCGGTCCGTATAGCGGATCGTCTGGAACGGCACCAGTGCGAGGTACTCGCCGCCGAACGAGTGACCGTTGCCAGTGCCGAAGTTGCGGAACGACATCCTGAAGGTGCCGCCCACCCGCGCATCCATCTGATGCACCTGACAGGTAAATCCGTAAGGAGGAAGCCACTTTGCCAGCGCATCGGGTTCGGCGAATGCCCGGTACACGCGTTCGGGAACGGCGCGCAAGACACGATGAAGATTGACGGTTCCGGTAGTCATGGTGTGTTCGCCTTTCACTAAAGGAGTTGGACATACTCCTACGACGAACCACCCACAGCAATATCGACATCATGACGCGCCGGGAAAATCCGTAGATGGCAACGGGCTTCACCGCTATCACCGCTCCTGGCCTGTGGCCGTTACCACGTCGGCGGCATGATCCGCGTGATACGACGAGCGCACCAGCGGTCCCGCAACCACCTCGCGAAAGCCCATTTGCAAACCCTCGTCGCGCCAGGAAGCGAACTGCCCCGGCTCGACATATCGGCGCACCGGCATATGAAAGCGCGAGGGCGCAAGGTATTGGCCGATAGTCAGGATATCGACTTGATGCGCGCGTAAATCGCGCATGGTGTCGAGCAGTTCCTGGTCCGATTCGCCGAGTCCGACCATCAGCCCCGACTTCGTCAACACATTGCCGTTCTCCTGCTTGACGCGCGCCAGCAAGTCGAGCGAGCCGCGATAGTCCGCGCCGGCACGCGCGGCCCGATAGAGTGAAGGCACCGTCTCGATGTTGTGATTGAACACATCGGGCCATGCCTGCGAGAGTTCGCACACTGCCCGCTCTACACGTCCGCGAAAATCTGGCGCCAGCACTTCGACCCGGATGCCCGGCACGCGCTCGCGCAGTAGCGCGACACAACGGGCAAAATGCGCGGCGCCGCCGTCGCGCAAATCGTCACGATCCACCGACGTCACGACGACATAACGCAGACCGAGCGCCGCCACCGCTGCGGCGAGCCTGCGCGGCTCGCCGTCGTCCAGCGGCTCCGGCCGCCCGTGCGCGACGTCGCAGAAGGCACAGCGCCGCGTGCAGATGCCGCCCATGATCATGAACGTGGCGGTGCGCTGTGCAAAACATTCGCCGATGTTCGGGCACATCGCCTCCTCGCAAACCGAATGCAGCCGATGCTCGCGCAGGACCGCCGCCATGCCGGCGACCGTCTCGCTCATCATCGGCCTCGCGCGCAGCCAGGGCGGTTTCGGCAAGGCCTCGCCGCCGGCGAGCGGCACGATCTTCACCGGAATCCGCGCGAGTTTGTCGCCACTGCGCTTGCCGTGCTGGCCAAGTGCCGTGACGCTATCGCCATGCAGGGCGGCTTCCATGTCAACACCCCAGGAAGTCGTTGAGCAGGCGGTTCACCTCCGAGGCCGCCTCCATCTGCACCATATGCCCTTTCCCTTCGAGCACATGAACGCGGATATCGCCCTGGAGTCCCCGCGCGTGAGAAGCGGGAATGATCTGATCCTGGGCTCCCCAGATCACCAACGCGCGCGGAACCAACTCCGCAAGCCGGTCGCGATAGCCCACGCGCTGCACGTCACCATCGAAAGCAGACGCGGCAATCTTGCGTAACGTGTCCTGCACGCCTTCGAGCCGCTTGTATTTGACGATGTCCTCCACGAGTTGGCGCGTCACCAGCGTAGGGTCGGCAAACAGCTTTGCCAGTTGCGGCTTGAGCGCGTTGCGATTGCTGCCCTCCGTGAACCCGCTGATGTACTCGCCATTGATTTCATTGCCGAGCCCCGCGCCCGCGATCAGCGAAAGCGAAGCAACGCGCTCGGGCGCCTTCTCGGCCACTGTCATGGCGACCAGTGCGCCCATCGAATGACCGATCAGATGCGCGTTGCCGATGCCGCGGTCGTCCATGAACGCGATCACGCTGTCGGCCAATTCTTCCACGCCGCCGGTCTCGACGGCTTTGCCCGATTCGCCGTGGCCAGGCAAATCCAGCGCCCACACCGTGCGATGAGCGGCGAGATCGGCATGATTGAAGAGCCAGTTGTTGAGGTCGCCGCCAAAGCCGTGAATCAGCACCGCGGGCGTGCCGCCGTCGCCCAGTTTCAGGTAGCGTACGGTCCGCCCGCCGATCTGGGCTTTCTCCGGCTGCAGTCCGGTTTCGCCAGCGTCGGTAGTGGCCGGAACAAAGTCACGCTGAAACGCTCCGACCGCTGCATCGATCTCCGCGTCGGCGGTTTCCGGGTCGGCCACCACAGCGAGCAATGCGCCGATCGGCAGCGTGTCACCCTCCTGCGCGATCTGCCGGCGCAAGATGCCGTCGAATGCGCACTCCACGCCGGACGAGATCTTATCCGTCTCCACGTCGACTATTTCCTCGCCTTTGGCAACCTTGTCGCCGATCGCCTTGAGCCAGCCGTTGACCTGCCCCTGCTCCATCGAAAGGCCCCACTTGGGCATCGTGATCATATGAATCGGCATCGCTCAACCTCTCACTTTCAACACGGCGTCGGCAATCTGCCGGGCCGAAGGGATGTACATGTCTTCGAGCACGCCGGCAAACGGCGTGGGCGTATGCGGCGCGGTCACCATTTCGATCGGCGCCTTCAGCGAGTGAAATGCGCGTTGGGCGATCAGCGCCGAGATGTCCGTGGCCATCGAGCAGCGTGGATTCGCTTCGTCCACTACCACGACACGGCCCGTGCGGTTGGCGCTTTCGAGAATGGTGTCTTCGTCGAGCGGCGACGTGGTGCGCAGATCGATCACCTCGACTTCGATACCGTCTTTCGCGAGCTTTTCCGCGGCTTCCGTGGCGTAATGCACCATGCGGCCGTACGTGACGATCGTGGCGTCGTCGCCGTCACGCACGACGTTCGCCTCGCCGAACGGAATCGCATACGACTCTTCGGGCACGTCGCCTTCGCGGCTGTAGAGCAGCTTGTGTTCGCAAAAAATCACCGGGTCGTTGTCGCGGATCGCCTGGATCAACAGGCCTTTCGCGTCGTACGGTGTGGAGGGGCACACCACTTTCAGGCCCGGTATGTGAGTAAACAGCGAGGTCAGCATCTGCGAGTGCTGTGCGGCCGCGCGCAAGCCGGCGCCCTGCATGGCGCGAATCACGACTGGCGTCACCGCCTTGCCGCCGAACATATAGCGGAACTTGGCGGCCTGATTGAATATCTGGTCGAAGCACACGCCCATGAAGTCGATGAACATCAACTCCGCCACCGGCCGCATGCCGCACGCGGCCGCGCCCACCGCCGCGCCGATATAACCACCCTCGGAGAGCGGCGTATCGAGCACGCGGCCCGGATACTTGTGAAACAGGCCCTTCGTGACGCCGAGTACGCCGCCCCACGCGTCCTGCTCGCCTGGGGAGCCTGCGCCGCCCGCGTTGTCCTCGCCCATTACGATGACGGTTTCATCGCGGGCCATTTCCTGACTCAGTGCTTCGTTGATTGCCTGAGAAAATGTGATCTTGCGTGCCATGTCTGTCTCCTGTTGACCGGCGTGAGCGCCTCGCGCTGACTTCGGTCCCTGCAAGTTTGCGAATCGTTCAGGTCTGCGGCGCGCGCGTTACGGATAGGACACGTAGACGTCGCTCAGCAGGTCTTCGGCAGTCGGCAGCGGAGCGGCCTTGGCTTCGGTCACGGCGGTGTCGATCAAGGTCTTCACTTCCGCATCCACGCCGCGCAATTGATCCGCGCTGAGCATGCCCGCCCGCACCACGCGCTCTTCGAAACGCTTCAGGCAATCTTTCTCGTCGCGCAGCTTCTGCACTTCTCCCGGTGCACGATAGGTTTGCGCATCGCCTTCGAAGTGGCCGAAATAGCGCGAGAATTTCACTTCGACGAGCGTCGGTCCGCCGCCGTGACGCGCCCGCTCGATCGCCTCGCCGAGCGCTTCGTGCACCGCGAAGAAATCGAAACCGTCCACGATCACACCCGGCATGCCGAAGCCGCTCGCGCGATCCGCGATGTTGTCGGTCGCGACGGACCACGTCGAAGAAGTCGCTTCGGCGTAGCCGTTGTTCTCCGCCACGAAAATCGCAGGCAGCCGCCACACCGAAGCCAGGTTCATCGATTCGAAAATCACGCCCTGATTCGAGGCTCCGTCGCCGAAGAAACACACGCCCACGCCACCCGACTTCTTGTACTTCGCCGCCAACGCCGCGCCGCAAATCAGCGGACCACCCGCGCCGACAATGCCGTTCGCGCCGAGCATGCCCTTCGACAGGTCGGCGATATGCATCGAGCCGCCCTTGCCGTGGCAGACGCCGGTCTTGCGGCCGTAGATTTCGGCCATCATGCCGCGCACGTCGACGCCTTTGGCGATGCAGTGGCCGTGGCCGCGGTGCGTGGTCGCCACGTAGTCCGCGTCGTTCAGATGCAGCATCGTGCCGACCGCCGACGCTTCCTCGCCCGCATACAGGTGCACGAAGCCGGGTATTTCGCCGGTCGCGAATTCGACGTGCAGGCGCTCCTCGAACTCACGGATCGTGCGCATCATGCGATACGCCTTCAGCAGTTCGTCCTTGCTCAACTCTGTTGAAACCGACATGGTGTGTCTCCTTGGAATAAATACACTGCTTGCCTACAACCTACGTTTGATGCGCAACTACATTTGCCACTTCACGAACCAGTTGCCGCGACGCCGAATAGCGCAGCGTGCGTTCGACGTCGACGGTGAGCGGTCCGTCCCAATCCAGCGAGATTTCGTACTGGTCGCCGCGCTCCAGTTCTATTTCGCGCTCGCCGTCGAAGGCCAGCGTGCCGTGTTCGGCATCGAGCGGTGTCCAGCCGCCGACTTCGAAACGCTCGCAGGTACGCATCAAGACCCGCTCGACGCGGCCCGGCGCAATCGGCGCGACGAGCGGAACACCGGATTCGCCGGGTCGTGCGAAGCGCAGATGCAGTCCGTGCGAGGCCGTGCGCTCCACGGGTGCCCACGCGCCGCCGATCGACGACAGGCCGATGCCGTCGGGCAACGCGAAGGTGAGAAAGAGCGTGTCGATATCGGCCGGGTCGGATACGGCGCGGGCGCCGACGAAGCGCTGCCGGCTCACGCAAACGTCCACCAGCGCGATCTCTTCGCGGCCCCGGTTCGGACCGGCGATACAGCGCACCACAAGGCGCTTGTTACGCGTGAACGCCACGTCTGGCGGCACGGCGCCAGACGCGGCCAGCGCACCCGCGAGGCCTGCGACGGTCGCCTCGCGCAGATCGGGAAACGCGTTATTGGTGCCGGTCGACAAAGTCAGCAACGGCACCCTGCCGCAATGAGCGGCGACCGCGCGATGCGTGCCGTCGCCGCCCAGTACCGCGATCAGTTCGACGCCGGCCTGCAGCATCGCGGCGACACCCGCATGCGTATCGGCGGCGCTATCGGTGATCGGTTGATCGATGAAATCGACCGTGGGCCAGCGTTGCTGCGAGGCGACCGCTGCATGGGTATCGAGTGCACGCAGCAGCAGTGCGGCGACGCCGGTCCGGTCGCGCAAGGTCAGCACGCGATCCACGCCGAGCACGCCCAGTCCCGCCAACAAGCGTACGACCATGTTGGCCTTCTCGGCAGTCGGAAACACGGACGCGTAACTGGTGAGACGGCGAATGTCGCGACCCGACGCGGGGTTCGCAATCACGCCGACGGTGATGGGCGATGGCACCTGGCTTGTCTCCTGTCCGCGTCTTGCGCGGCCTCATATCGGGCGCGCCGTGTTCGGGCGACGGCGCTTTTGTCATGAGCAGGACACTGCAAGGGGTATGCCAATTTCACGAGGCAAACGCAGGACAACGCGAAAGTACCTTGTTTAAAGGGTTTTTCGCGTAAAGAGCGTTGCCGTGCACGCCGCTTACCCCGTGCGCTGCAATGGGCAGCGCGTCTCAAGCGCACGGTATGGGACGTTCGGCGTCACGCATCGACTTCGGAAGGCATCGTGCAAACCCACGCGCCGCCTGCATCGAAGCGATGTGAGATGACGTCTCAACCGGTGATGAGACAAACGTCTCACGCGTCTCGCGTGCTGCATTGCAATGTGATTGATCCAACGGGATGTGCTACAAGAACAGCCTGACCTCACTGTGTGTCGCTCGACTGGAGCCGACCATGCCCTACGTTTCGCAAAACCAGCACATTGAACGCGTGAGAGGCGCCATTGAAGGACGGCTTCCGGCGCCCGCCGATTCCACGCGCCTCGTATCGTCGTGGCAGCGCTCGTTCGAACAATACCGGCTCGATCCCGGCGCGGTGATCGGCCCACGCGTTCTTACGTCTGCTGAATTGCGCGAAGTGCAGGGCAAGGAGGAAGCTTTCCTGCGTGCGTCGGGCCAGTGCCTGACCCGCCTGCACGACATGATTCGCGTCGCCGACTATTGCGTGATGCTCACGGACGCACACGGCGTGACGATCGATTACCGGATCGAACGCGAACGCCGCGGCGATTTCAAGCATGCGGGGCTGTATATCGGCTCATGCTGGTCGGAACGGGAAGAAGGCACATGTGGCGTGGCAAACGTGCTGACCGACCTCGCGCCGATCACTGTGCACAAGACCGATCACTTCCGCGCCGCCTTCACGACCTTGACCTGCAGCGCCGCACCGATTTTCGCGCCGACCGGCGAAATGATCGGCGTGCTCGACGCCTCCGCCGTGCGCTCGCCGGATAACCGCGACAGTCAGCGGCTCGTGTTTCAACTGGTGCGCCAGAGCGCCGGCCTGATCGAAGACGGCTATTTCCTCAATCAAACCGCGCAGCATTGGATTCTGTTCGGCCATTCGAGCCGTAACTTCGTCGAAGCGCAACCCGAGGTACTGATCGCGTTCGACGAATGCGGCAATCTGGTCGCCGCCAATCGCAAGGCGCGCGAATGCATTCCCGCGTTGAACGGTCCGCGCCACATCGACGATATCTTCGACACGGCCGACGTGCATCTGCACGACGTCGCGCGTACCGATGCGATTGTCTGCTTGCGCCTGCGCGCGACGGGTGCCACTTTGTATGCGCGCATTCGTGCGCCGCTCAAACGCATTTCACGCGCAGCAAACCGCACGGCGGCCGGTGCCGGCCCGCAATCGCACAACGAGACTCAGGACGGTCTGCATGTCGGCGCCTTGAGCCGCTTTCTGAAAAGCGCCGACTCACGCATCGCGCACAACGCGTCTGTGGCGCTGCGCATTATCGGCAAACGGCTGCCGATACTGATCCTCGGCGAGACCGGCGTCGGCAAGGAAGTCTTCGCGCACGCAGTGCACGATTCCGGCGCGAGGCGTACACGGCCATTTATTGCGGTGAATTGCGGCGCGATTCCCGAATCGCTGATCGAGAGCGAACTGTTCGGCTATGCGCCCGGCGCTTTTACCGGCGCACGCAGTCGCGGGGCTCGCGGCAAGATCGCACAGGCGCATACCGGCACGCTGTTTCTCGACGAAATAGGCGATATGCCGCTCAATCTGCAAACGCGGCTGCTGCGCGTGCTGGCGGAAGGCGAAGTCGTGCCGCTCGGTGGCGATGCGCCCGTGCGTGTCGATATCGACGTGATCTGCGCCACGCACCGTGATCTCGCGCAGATGGTAGCCGAAGGATCGTTCCGCGAGGATCTCTACTACCGGTTGAGCGGCGCCAGCTTGCCAATGCCGCCGCTGCGCGAGCGCGCGGATATCGGCGACGTGATCGCGGCCGTGTTCGAAGAAGAAGCGCAAATGGCCGGCCACGTTCTCACGCTCGACCCGCGCCTTGCCGAACGCCTCATGGCCTTCGCATGGCCGGGCAACATTCGCCAGTTGCGCAACGTACTGCGCTACGCGTGTGCGATGTGCGATTCCGCGCGCGTGGAATTGCGGCATATTGCGCCCGACGTCATCGCATTGCTGGAACCCGGAGGCGCGGGCAATCGCGCGTTGACTTCGGCATTCGCGTGGCAAGACCCACGCGACGAGCGTGCGCGTATCGTTGAAGCGCTGACGCGGCATCAGTGGCGGCCCAACGCGGCCGCGCAATCATTGGGGATTTCGCGCGCGACCTTATACCGGCGTATCGCGAAGCTGGGCATCGTCGGACCGCACCGCTGCTAGATGTTTTCCCCTACGGCTGCGGGCGCTCCGTAGGCACTCCTTACACGACACGCGACGCTACCGGCCGGCCTTGATTCAAATCAAGCCGATTATGCGTTTCCGCATGAATATCCCCATTGCCCATCGTGTCCGAACGACACCGTCGATTTCAGATCAAGACCGGAAGCGGCAACGAGGCCGCGCCACGAACGACGTCCGACCGCGTAGATCACTCCGTGCTGGCATGGGACTTGCCTGTTGTAACACCCGCACGACCCCGGCAAAACGACCGCGGCTGATCAGGAGGAGACAATGCGCGATGAGGTCTGTCACGCCGTAACGCCAATGGCAGTACGTGAGCCTGGCTGGCTCACACCGTCGATTCAGAAATCCCATGAGCGCTCCGAGACATTCGGCTTGAGCGCTTCAATGCGGCCGGACTATGACGTATTGCCCGCCGCCGAACTCTCGTTGAAGCTGGAACAAAGCCGTGTGCTGTGCGCGCATGCCACGCCGGTCATGGAAACGCTGCATGAGCAAATCGTCAACACGCACAGCATGATCGTGCTGACCGACGCCGAAGGCCTGGTCCTTCATTCGATCGGCGACGATGACTTTCTGCGGCGGGCCGAGAAAGTCGCGCTGCGTCCGGGCGCGAACTGGGCCGAGGACCGCCAGGGCACGAACGCAATCGGCACGGCGCTGGCGGAGCGCTCCCCCACCGCTGTTCATGGCGAGCAGCACTATCTGGCGGCCAATCGCTTTCTGACCTGCTCCAGTGTGCCGATCCTCGATCCGTACGGCGATCTGATCGGCGTGCTCGACGTCACCGGCGACTATCGCAGCTATCACCAGCACACCATGGCGCTGGCGAAAATGTCGGTGCAGATGATCGAGAATCATCTGTTTACCAACACCTTTCGCGAGACCTTGCAAATCGCCTTTCACGGCCGCCCTGAATTTCTCGGCACGCTGATGGAAGGCATCGTCGCGTTCACCTGCGACGGTCGTTTCCTGTCCGCCAATCGCAGTGCGCAATTCCAGCTGGGCATGCCGCTCGCCGGCCTGCGCGCGCATACGCTGCCGTCGTTATTCGGCCTCACCAGCGCGCAACTGATCGACCGGTTGCGAGTCAGCCAGGCCCGGCATTTATCGCTGAACCTGCACAATGGGTCGGTGGTCTGTGCGCACGTCGAATTCCGGCGTGCCGCGCGCGCCGATGAAAGCTGGCCGTCACAGGAACGCCGCGATCCACGCACGGCACACCGCATGGAACCGCCGGCACCAGCCGCGAGTGCGTTGTCGAAGCTCAGCTATCTCGATACGGGCGACCCGCAGATCGCGGCAGTCATCGGCAAAGTCCGCAAAGTAATCGGCAAGGACATTCCGATCCTGATCACCGGCGAGACCGGCACCGGTAAGGAACTCCTCGCGCAAGCGATTCATAACGACTCACCGCGACGCTCCGGCGCGTTTGTCGCGGTCAATTGCGCGTCGATACCGGAATCGCTGATCGAATCCGAGTTGTTCGGCTACGAGGAAGGCGCGTTCACCGGCGCGCGGCGCAAAGGTGCCAGCGGCAAGCTGCTGCAAGCCAATGGCGGCACGCTGTTTCTCGACGAAATCGGCGACATGCCTTATCCGTTGCAGGTGCGGCTGCTGCGCGTGCTGCAGGAACGCCTGGTCAATCCGCTTGGCTCGTCGAAATCGATACCGGTCGATATCGCGATCATCTGCGCGACCCATCGCGACCTGCGCGAAATGATCGCCCAGAACCGGTTTCGCGAGGATCTGTACTACCGCCTGAATGGCATGGTGGTGAAACTGCCGCCGCTGCGCGAGCGCACGGATCTGTCCGCCGTCATCCACAAGATGCTGCAATGCGCGTCTTCCGAAAACGCTGAAGGGCAGCGCCTGAGCGTCGCCCCGGACGTGATGACGCTGTTCGAGCAGTGCGCGTGGCCGGGCAACTTCAGGCAACTCGGCAATCTCCTGCGCACGGCTGCTGCGATGGTCGACGCGGACGGCCAGATTCGCCGCGAGCATTTGCCCGATGACTTTTTCGACGGCTTGCGCACCACCACAGCGGCGTGCGCGGGCAACGCCGACACGCTGCCGCTGCCAAGCGGGCGTCTCGAAGACGTTGCCGCGAGCGTCATTGCTCAAGCCGTTGCGCAGCATGGCGGCAACGTGTCAGCCGCCGCCCGCGCGCTCGGCATCTCGCGCAACACGATCTATAGAAAGCTGCCGTCGCATGGCTTGAGCGACACGGAAGACGCGGCCTGACTCGCAGATGTCACAAGTGCTCCAAATTGCAACAGTGCTGTGGCTGAATTGAACAGGTGTTCCGCGCTCTGCGCGAGCGCGGAACACGGAACTTAGTGGAGCGCCCGCTCTCCCCTTTTATTTCATGTCTATTCGTGATGCTAATCATTTAGCTAAACCCGAATGTCTTCGAAGTATGCTTTTATGCACCCGGCACAGACTTTGCATTAATCAGCTCGACCGCTTGACTCACGCGGTTCCTCAATCAAATGTCGTACTCAAGGAGACAGTCATGCAATGGACCACCCCCGCTTATTCCGACCTGCGTTTCGGTTTTGAAATCACGATGTATATCGCCAATCGCTGAAGCAACGATAAAACGCCGCACGCCTCTCGCCGTATATGAGTGCGCGTGACGGCGCCTGGCGCACGGGACTCGAAGTCACGCTCAGCCAGTTCAGAACACCCGACGCGATCGAAAAGGCCTCCCGTATGAATGCCCCGCACCACGACTACGACGCCAGTCTTCGGCCATGTCTGCGCACGATGTTCCGCCTGCAGTGGGAAGACGTTCAGGATGCGTACGTGCTGCTGTATCCCGAAGGCATGGTCAAGCTTAATCCGAGCGCGGGAGAAATTCTCACGCGCTGCGACGGGACACGCGAACTGGACGACATCATCGGTGAACTGGAAGATCTGTTCAGCGCGTCCGATCTCGCCGCCGACGTGTACCGTTTCATCGACCATGCGCGGCAACGCGGCTGGCTGGATTGACGTGACTGCTGCGGCCGGCGATTCTGGCAAGCGCCCGTCGGCGCGGCCGAGGCAGATGTCGAAGCTCACTTACCGCTGCGCATTCTGCTAGAACCTCGTCGACTTCAACCGATACGACCCGGCGCTTCCTGTGAATGACTGGGGATTGCCGGGCCGTCGTGTTTCATCGCGGCCAACTAGATGAAGGAAGATGCCGGGGCTATTGCGGCGTGCGCGCGTTGAGCGGCGTCGTGGATGCCTTGGCGTTATCGTCGGTCAGTTTGATGCTGCTCGCGCTATAGCCGTTGGAATACAGCAGGAAAGCCATGATGTCCGCATACTCCTGCGGTTTCATCTTGCCCGGGCGGTCGGCCGGCATATTGTTCGCCATGTATCCATATACCCCGCCGATGGTCAGCTTTGCATTGGCCGCCGGCGCAAAAGCCGGTCCGCGCAACGCCGGCGCATTGAGACCCTGCAGATCGGGACCGTGGCATTTCGCACACGAACTCGAGTACAGCGTTTTGCCGTGCGCGACCTGAGTGCGGTCAAAGCCCGGCGCGTCGGCGGCTGTGCTCGCATCGACCTTGATGAAGCGACCCGGCTGCGAAGCGTGTCCGGATGCCAATGTCATGCGCCACGTCGCACTGCCACGGCCGGGGCCATCGCGATAGGCAAATGCGGGCGCGGATGAACTGCCGGCCTGAGCCGCTTCCGGGAGAATCCAGTGGCGGGACAACGCCACCAGGCGCCCGTCCGCTGCCATCTTTTCAAGCGCGGCGTCGATCCGCGGCTGCAATGCCGCTCCGTTCTTCCCGAACGCGAACACCAGTTGCCAGTCGGCATACGGCGAGGCGGCATTGACAATCCGGAAGTGACTCTCGGGATGTTTGATCGTATAGGCCACGACCGCCGGATACCAGACGATCGCGCGTTGCGCATGCCCGCTCGCCACGGCATCGACCGTCAGTTCCGCAGTGTTCTCCAGATCGAGCCTGACGTTCGGCTGCTGCACGGCAATCAGTTGCGCAGGGCTCGCATAAGTTGCAGCAACCACGTCGTTCCCGGCAGAGGGCGTGGACGATTCACGCGTGGTGATGCTGACATAGCCGGAGCGCAGATAGCCGCGCGAGAAAGTCAGTTTGCTGCCGGAGCCATCTGCAACCGTCGAACGCGGAAAGCCGGCGATCACATCGCATTTTCGCGCCAGCGCCGCGTTGAGTTCCTTCAGCGAAACGCCGTCGTCGTCACCACTGTCGAATCCGCCAGGAGCGAGTGACAGCGCGATCCCGGCCGTGCGAAACGCTTCGCGTGTGACCGCTTCGTCGAGCGCGGTCGAAGGGCTGCCGGGAAACGTGCACACGCGCACACCTGCGCTGGCGAGTCCCGGTGCAAGTGCGGCGGTGGCCAGCAGGACGCCGGCGATAGCGAACCCATTGAGTCGAGTCTTCATGATCCTGTTTCCAGAAAAGGCCGGACCGTCACGACCGGATGGCTGCACCCGCGCGGGCGTAGCCAGGTTGTCGTGACAGCCGCGTGGATATCAGCCGTGGTTGAGCGCAAACACGTACAACGTGCCGCCGCGTGGAACCTTCTCCGCCGCCTTCGCCATCGGGCCGCCCCAGATCGGATTCGCGCCGCCGTAGCCCGCGAGAATGGCGACATACTCCTTGCCGTCGACCTCGAACACCGAAGGTTGAGCGACGATCCCGCTTGCCAGCTTCGGGCTCTGCCACAACACCTTGCCGGTCGTTTCATCGAATGCGTACAGGTGGCCGTCGAGCGAGCCGCTAAAGGCAAGACCACCGGCCGTGGTCGCTACGCCACCGTTCCACGGCAGCTTGCTCCAGTGGCTCCAGACTTTCTTGCCCGTGTCGACATTGATCGCCTGCAGTTCGCCATAACCCTTGCTGCCGGGTTCCGGTTTGATTTCGAAGCCCTCGCCGAGATACGGCAAGCCTTCCATGTAGTTCACCGATTTGCCTGACAGCGACATGCATGCGTGCAAAGCCGGAACGACCGCGATGTGCTTGTCCGGGTCGTATGAAACCGACCACCAGTTTTTACCGCCGAGGAAGCTCGGGCAGGTTTCGATCGTCGTGCCGGCCTTCGGGTACTTCGACGCATCCTGAATCGGCACGCCATCCGCCGTATAGCCGGTCACCGAAGTCGCCGTCACGAACGGCTTTGCATAGATCAGTTTGCCGGTGCCACGGTCGATTGCGTGGAAGAAGCCGTTGCGGTCCGCGTGAATGATGGCGTCGTACTCCTTGTCCTCATACTTGATCGTCGCGAGCACCGGCGTATTCACGCCGTCGTAGTCCCATGTGTCATGTTTCGTGTACTGGTAGTGCCATTTGAGATCGCCGGTTTTCGGATCGAGTGCGAGTAGCGAATCCGAGTAGAGGTTGTCACCCGGACGCAGATCGGCAAGCCACGGGCCAGGGTTGCCCACGCCCCAGTAAAGGGTCTTCGATGCGGCGTCGTAAGTGCCCGTCAGCCAGGCCGGCGCGCCGCCGTGTTCCTGCATGCCGTTCGGCCACGTATCTCCGCCTTTCTCGCCGGCCGCGGGCACCGTAAAGCGCTTCCATAGCACATTGCCGTCGTCTGGATTCAATGCCGCTATAAAGCCGCGCGCGCCGTATTCGCCGCCTGCGCTACCCACCACCAGTGCGCCGTCGAGCGCGAGCGGCGCCAGCGAGAACGCATAGCCGACGCCCGGCTCGAACATCTGCTTACGCCAGGCGAGCGCGCCCGTCTGCGCGTCGAGCGCGACGACGTCGCCACTCAGCATCGCGACGTAGACATTCTTACCGTACAGTGCCACACCGCGATTGATCACGTCGCAACATGCCGTCTTGAACGATTCCGCACCTAGCTTGGGTTCGAACTTCCACAACTGCTTGCCGGTTGACGCGTCGAATGCATAGACGTTGTCCTTCGGCGTGGTCACGAAGAGGTAACGTCCGTTGACGATCGGCGTGGCTTCGAAACCCTGCTGCAGATCAGCGGGAAACTTGTAGCTCCAGACCTGTTTGAGGTTCTTCACGTTCGCGGTGTCGATCTGCTTGAGCGGCGAATGCGCCTGGCCGTTGTACGTGCGGTAGTACGTGAGCCAGCCGGGGTCGCTCTGCGCAGCGGTCAAACGCTCATAGGTGACGGCTGGGTAGTCGTCGGCGGCTGCGGCCGATCCGAGTACCAGACTGACGGCAACGGCCACGCTCATTGCAAGCGCCGTGGGCCGCGTCGCCGAAGCTAAACGTGCTTTCATTCTTGTCTCCTGTTGAGTTGTCGACGCGCGGCCGTGCGGCGGCGCCTTCGTCTAGTGAACGCAGCCTGGCTGCGGGGCCATTCAAGGCAAGTCGCGTGCCATTGGCGGCAACGCCGCCTCGGGCCACGATGGTCGATGACCGTGCGATGCGATCGCGCGAAGGAGCGGCCCTTGACGCGTGACAGCGGTGTTGCACCGTGACGCATTCGAGCGCTCATGTGTTGCTAAAAATGACAGTTGCCCGGCCGATGAAGCAAACGGCGCGCGTATGAACCGCGCACGTCTCCATGCATTTCGCACGCTCGGGGCCAATGGCACGCTTCTCGCTGAATGCTCCGCAGGATGGAGAGCCGCCGCCGACGCGCACACGTCACATCACGTCACGTCAAAGCAGGGTTTCCCAGTCACCATTCAGACAATCATTGGAGGGGTCACACATGAATCACGCAGACATGCAGTTTCTCGATGTCGAATTTCCGTATGCGCGGCAATACAGCAATTTCATAGGCGGCGAGTGGGTTCCTCCAGTACGCGGCGAATACTTCGACAACGTGTCGCCGATCACCGGCGAACCCTTCACTTCGATTCCGCGTTCAACAGAAGAAGATATCGAACTCGCTCTGGATGCGGCTCACCGCGCCCGCAAAGCCTGGGCCGATACCGCGCCTGCTCTGCGCGCGAATATTCTGAACCGGATTGCGGACCGCATGGAGCAGAACCTCTCGCGCATCGCGTTTGCCGAATCGATCGACAACGGCAAGCCGATCCGCGAAACACTCGCCGCTGACGTTCCACTCGCGATCGACCACTTCCGCTATTTCGCCGGTTGCATTCGCGCGCAGGAGGGAACGCTCTCCGAGATCGACGCGGATACCGTGGCCTATCACTTTCATGAACCACTTGGTGTGGTTGGCCAGATCATTCCGTGGAACTTCCCGATCCTGATGGCGGTGTGGAAAGTCGCGCCGGCGTTGGCTGCGGGAAACTGCATCGTGCTCAAGCCTGCCGAGCAAACACCGGCGTCGATCCTCGTGCTGATCGAACTGATTCAGGATTTGCTGCCGCCGGGTGTGCTGAATGTGGTCAATGGCTTCGGCCTCGAAGCCGGCAAGCCGCTCGCGTCGAGCAAGCGTATCGCCAAGATCGCATTTACCGGCGAAACCACGACCGGGCGCCTGATCATGCAGTACGCAAGCCAGAACATCATTCCCGTCACGCTCGAACTCGGAGGCAAGAGCCCGAACATTTTCTTCGCCGACGTGGTCGATCAGGACGATGGCTACTTCGACAAGGCACTCGAAGGCTTCGCGATGTTTGCGCTGAATCAGGGCGAGGTGTGTACCTGTCCGTCGCGCGTATTGATCGATGAAAAGATTTATGACCGCTTCATGGAACGCGCACTAAAGCGCGTCGCGGCGATTGCGCAAGGACATCCACTCGACCCCAGAACGATGATCGGCGCACAGGCTTCGCAGGAACAACTCGAAAAAATCCTCTCATATGTGGATCTCGGCAAACAGGAAGGCGCCGAATGTCTGATTGGTGGCGAACGCAGTACGCTTGGCGGTGAGTTGAGCAAAGGCTATTACGTGAAGCCGACCGTATTTCGCGGCAACAACAAGATGCGCATCTTCCAGGAAGAGATCTTCGGACCGGTCGTCTCCGTCACGACATTCAGGAACGAAGAAGAGGCACTCGAAATCGCCAACGATACGCTCTACGGCCTCGGTGCCGGCGTATGGACGCGCGACGGTACGCGCGCATATCGCTTCGGCCGGCAGATTCAGGCAGGCCGCGTGTGGACCAATTGCTATCACGCCTATCCGGCACATGCGGCGTTCGGCGGATACAAGCAGTCTGGCATTGGCCGCGAGAATCACAAGATGATGCTCGACCATTATCAGCAGACCAAGAACCTGCTCGTCAGCTATAGCGAACAGCCATTGGGCTTTTTCTAACGCATGAAGATCTGGAGCGGTGTGAGATCCGCTCCAGATCGGTGACCATTGATTGTCCGTTCGCATATCGAGTCTCACTGCCTCAACAGCCCCTTCATTTCAACAATACTTGAAATATAAAAACGAATGGGTTAATGTTCAGGCATGGACTCAAACCTCGTTGTACGCGCCCTGAGCGCGCTCGCCCACGAGTCGCGCCTTGCGATCTTCCGCCTGCTAGTCGTGGCTGGCCCCGATGGCATGGCTGCCGGTGAAATCGCCCAGAACCTTGGGCTTTCCCCTTCCAGCCTCTCGTTCCATCTGAAAGATCTTTCACATGCAGATCTGGTGAAGCCGCGGCAAGAGGGGCGTTTCATCTTCTACACCGCGAACTTCGACGCCATGACAGGCGTGATCGGCTTCCTCACGGAGAACTGCTGCGCCGGCGCGGCCTGTGCCGCGAGCGATCTCCCAAACTGTTGCGGAGATAAACCATGAAACGCATGCACATCCATGTGTCGGTTGAGAATCTGGGCGAAAGCATCCGGTTCTATCGCGCGATGTTCGGCAACGCGGAGCCCACCGTCATCAAAAGCGACTACTGCAAGTGGGAGCTGACAAACCCGGCCGTCAACTTTGCGATTTCACAACGCGAGGCGAAGCCGGGCGTGGACCACCTCGGCATTCAGGTCGAAACCGACGCGGAACTGGTCGAAATGAATGCGCGCTTTACCGCTGCCGAACTGCCGGTGCAGGCCCAGACGGGCACGACGTGCTGCTATGCACGGTCGGACAAGGCGTGGACGACAGATCCGCAAGGCGTTGCATGGGAAACGTTCAGAACCCTTGAAGCCGCGCCGGTCTACGGCCACTCGCGCGAGCAATCACAACCCTCTGCCGCATGCTGCGTGCCGGTCGACACTACCGTTAAGCTCGGGAGCCGCCCGTGAACCTGTCGCTGCATGTGCTTGATCGCAATGCGATTCAGCGCGAAATACACGCAATCGGTGAGAAACGCGCAGAGGGATCAAATGAGCAGCACTGATACAGCGAACGGCGCCACGCCAGGCGCGATCGGGTTTTTCGAGCGTTACCTGACGGTGTGGGTTGTCCTCTGCATCGTCGGCGGCATTCTGGCCGGACAGCTGCTTCCCCAGCTCTTCCAGGCAATCGGCCGCATGGAAGTGGCGCACGTCAATCTTCCGGTCGGGGTGCTGATCTGGGTGATGATCATCCCGATGCTGGTCAAGATCGACTTTTCGGCGATGACCCAGGTCAGGAGCCAATGGCGCGGCATCGGCGTCACGCTGTTCGTGAACTGGTTCGTCAAACCGTTCTCGATGGCGTTGCTAGGCTGGATCTTCATCCGTCACGTGTTTGCGCGGTGGCTTCCCGCCGACCAGCTCGACAGCTACATCGCCGGCCTGATCCTGCTGGCCGCCGCCCCCTGCACGGCAATGGTGTTTGTGTGGTCGCAACTCTGCAAGGGCGATCCCTACTTCACGCTATCGCAAGTGGCGCTCAACGACTCCATCATGATCGTGGCCTTCGCACCGCTCGTCGCGCTCCTGCTCGGTCTGTCGGCCATCACGGTGCCGTGGGCCACGCTGATCATTTCGGTTGGGCTGTACATCGTCATTCCCGTCATTCTTGCCCAGTTGTTACGTCGGCATCTGCTCGCCAAGGGCGACGCACATTTCCGCCAGACGGTCGCACGGCTGGGTCCGTATTCGATCAGCGCACTGCTCGCGACACTCGTACTGCTGTTTGCTTTTCAGGGCCAGGCGATTGTCGAAGAGCCGCTTGTTATCGCCATGCTCGCGGTGCCAATCCTGATACAGGTGTTTTTCAATTCGGGCCTTGCCTACCTGCTGAATCGCAAGCTCGGCGTCGCCCACTGTGTCGCGGGGCCGTCCAGTCTGATCGGTGCCAGCAACTTCTTCGAGCTGGCGGTCGCCACGGCAATCAGTCTGTTCGGGTTCCATTCCGGGGCAGCTCTCGCCACGGTGGTCGGTGTGCTGATCGAAGTGCCGGTGATGCTGTTTGTCGTTGGCGTTGTCAACCGCTCGCAGCACTGGTACGAAGCCAAACACAGCACCAAGGAGCAACCGCTATGAGCGTTACGATCTATCACAACCCCGAGTGCGGCACGTCGCGCAACACGCTGGCAATGATCCGCAACGCGGGCATCGAACCTGAAATCATCGAGTATCTGAAGACCCCGCCCGACCGGGAAACACTGATAGGCCTGATCTCTCGCGCCGGCCTGACGGTACGCGCTGTGCTGCGCGAAAAGGGCACGCCTTACGCCGAGCTTGGGCTGAACGATACGTCCTTGAGCGATGGGGCGTTGCTCGATGCGATGATGGAACATCCGATCCTCATTAACCGCCCGTTTGTCGTCACGCCGCTTGGCGTGCGCCTGTGCCGGCCTTCCGAGGTCGTGCTCGACATACTCCCTACCGGGCAGAAGGGTTCATTCAGCAAAGAGGACGGCGAGCAGGTAGTCGATAGCAAAGGACGGAGGCTTCTCTGATGACGCAGGACATGCCGAACGTCAGCGCTGCGCACCTCGAGACACCTGATCTGCAGAAACTCGAACCGCGCGCGGTTTCGCAACACGCGCCGCGAATCCTCCTGCTGTTTGGCTCGTTGCGCGCCACCTCATACAGCCGGCTTCTCACGCTCGAAGCCGAACGCATCCTTCGCCATTTCGGCGCACAAACACGGGTATTCGATCCGCACGGCCTGCCGCTGGTGGATAGCGTGCCTGCCGACCATCCGAAGGTGGTCGAACTGCGCGAGCTCTCGGCATGGTCCGAAGGGCAAGTATGGTGCAGCCCCGAACGTCACGGAACCCTGACGGCGGTATTCAAGAACCAGATCGACTGGCTGCCGCTCGAAAGCGGCGGCGTTCGCCCGACGCAGGGCCGCACGCTCGCGGTGATGCAGGTGTGCGGCGGATCGCAATCGTTCAACGCGGTGAACGCGCTGCGCATTCTCGGCCGGTGGATGCGTATGGTGACCATCCCGAATCAGTCTTCGGTGGCGAAGGCCTGGCAGGAGTTCGACGCACACGGGCGCATGAAACCATCGGCTTACTACGATCGTGTCGTCGACGTGATGGAGGAGCTATACAAGTTCACGTTGCTGGTGCGTGACCGCTCGGACTACCTGACCGATCGCTACAGTGAGCGCAAGGAAGCGCACCCGGCGCTAGCAACGACACTGGCGGCCGCCGCCATGAACCAGAACGCGGTGACCGTCAATGCAGACACTGACGACAGCGAAACGGAGTGACGGACACGGCGGTCGCGGCACTGTCGCAACATGGGCGCTCGCGGTTGCGCAGCTCGTCTCCTGGGGCTCGATCTATTACGCGTTTTCGCTGTTCGTCGTTCCGATGGAAGGAACGATGGGATGGAGCCGGACCGCGACCAACGCGGCCCTCTCTGTTGGCCTTCTGATTTCCGGGCTGGCGGCTTATCCGGTCGGAACCTGGATCGATCACGGTCATGGCCGGCGCGTCATGGTATGCGGGACCGTGTTGGCCGCGGCAATGCTGGCGCTGTGGTCTCAGGCGCATAGCCTCGTGACGCTGTTCATCGTCTGGATCGGCCTCGGTCCCGCGATGGCCGCGACGCTCTACGATCCGGTTTTCGCGGTGATCACGCGAGACTATCCAGGCAGCTTTCGCACAAAGATCACGTTGATCACGCTGGTGGCGGGTTTCGCCAGCACCGTCTTTATCCCGCTAACTCAGATTCTCGTCGACTGGCTCCAATGGCGAGGTGCGCTCCTCGCGCTCGCCGGGTTCAATCTGGCGATCTGCGTACCTATCCATGTCTTCGCGATTGGTCGCGATGCGCCGCGTAGAGACGATCTGGATTACAAAACCGCGCTGAAGGCGACCCATGCGGAAGCAACCAGGCGCGCGCTACGGACGCCGACGTTCTGGGCACTTGCCGTGTGCTTCACGGCCTACTACGCGACATTTGCGGCGCTAACCTTCCACCTGGTACCGCTCATGGCGGAACGGCGGGTGTCGCCGGCGCTGATCCTGACGACGATGGCCGTGATCGGGCCGGCGCAGGTATTCGCGCGCGTGCTGTGGTTCACGCTCGGCCGCAATCTTCGTCCGTCGATTGTCGGCGTGGTGATTACAACGGCGTTTCCGGCGTCGGTTCCCGTTCTCATGTGTGCGGGCACGTCGCCGGCAATGTTGATCCTGTTCGCCGTCGTCTATGGCGGCGCAAACGGCATGATGACGATCCTGCGCGGGACGATCGTGCAGGACGTGATGTGGACCGAGGGTTATGGAGCCGTGAGCGGAATGCTTTCGATGCCGTCAAACATTGCCAAAGGCATCGCGCCGATTTCGGCTGCGGCGATCTGGACGGCAGGCAACAACTATGTCCCTGTCGAATGGACCGTGCTGGCGGTGTCGCTCGTTTCGGCTGTTGCGTTTATCCTCGCCATTCGCCTTGCTTCCGGGAAGACGCTCGGCGAGCATCAAGTCAATTTCGAGTGAGCATGCAGCCATGCAAATAAGAAAAGCAGAAGCCGCCGACCTGGGCGAGATCCGGAAGCTCCTGGACGCGAATGGTTTACCGGTAGAGGATGTTTCGAGCGGACTCATCGAAGGATTCCTGGTTGCCGAAGATGCAAACGGAACGATTGTCGGTAGCGGTGGACTCGAGCAACTCGGTTCAAGCGTGCTCTTGCGATCGCTCGCCGTCACGTCGGAACTGCGCGGTAGAGGCATCGCGAGAGAACTGGTCGCGCGACTCGAAGCTAGCGCGCGCTCACTCCGCCAACACGAAGTCTGGTTGCTGACAACGACTGCGGAACATATGTTTGAACGAGCCGGCTATGAGCATGTACATCGCGACGAGGTGCCAGACGAAATGCGGTCTTGCAGGCAGTTCGCGGTTCTGTGTCCGTCGTCGGCCACTTGCATGAGAAAGCGGCTCCTGCCGGCATGTTCCCCATCCACAGCCCGACCAATATCAACCTGATTTCCGCCGCCGGAATCCGATAGTTGGACAATTCCAACAACTCGTTTCATTTGTCGTTCTCGTGCTGCTGGAAGAGCGGGTGACGCAAGCTACACATCTCGCCGCTCACGACGAACTCACAGGTCTGCCGAACCGCCGCCTCTATGCGGAACGCTTCGACCAGGCCGTCGCCCGAGCTTCCCGCGACGGCTCTGGATTCGGCTTTCTGGTGATTGACCTGAACCGCTTCAAGCTGGTGAACGACACGCTAGGTCATCAGGCCGGGGACAACGTGTTGAAGGCGGTCAGCGAACGGTTCCGTAGCGTCTTGCGCGGCATTGATACGCTTGCGCGCACCGGTGGGGACGAGTTCACCGTGATCCTGGACGGTGTCAGTAACCTGCCTGATGCCGAGGCCGTGGGCGATGCGCTGCGCAAATCGCTCGACGCTCCGATCATGCTCGCGGACGGCCCGTACCATGCCAGCGCGAGCATCGGTGCGTCAGTCTATCCCGACGACGGATTGACCCAGATTCAGTTACATGCCGTTGCGGACGAACGCATGTACACCGGCAAAGAACAATATCGCATCGTGTCGGCGCGCTATGGACAGGCGATTGACCATTCAAGCCGTGCTTAGTGTCACGGCGGATTCCGGATCGATCACCTGACACGCCTGACATGATTGCCATGCGACAATCAGATTCGCTAGCCACCAGTCCAAAGGGTGAACGGTATGGAACACGCACACGTACAGCTTACGACTCCGGTCCTCGCCGACGAGTCAGCACTGTGGTTCTCCGCGTACGGCTTCGGGTGGGGATACTGCGGCTACGAGCTTAAATCTGACGTGGTTTGCCAATACCTCGGGGCCGCAAACGACAGCCCCAAGCAATTGTTGCTCGCTTTCCAGCTTGGCAAACCAAGACTTTCGGCAGCGGCGGAGCGCAAGGCGGTTCCGTCCACCGGTGAGCGGGTCGAGCTTACTGGCGAGGATCTCGGAGGCATCGGCGGATAGGGGCTCGCGTTCGGCCTAAGTCCCCCTTCGACTCGATGCAAGCGCCCTGGTGGCTTCCAAACTGGAAGGGGCAATAGTTAGCTCAGGCGATGACCTTCTGCTCCCCCGCAGCCTGCTCGCGCATGCGACGGGCTTCGTCGCGCAGGAACTCCTGGTAATCGTCCAGATCGCCGTCGAAGGGCTCGACGCCACCCTTGGTGACGAGCCAGAACTCGTCACATACCGCGCGCAGGAGGGACCGGTCGTGACTGACCAGCAGCACTGTGCCCTCGAATTCATTGAGTGCCATGCCTAGCGCTTCGCGAGTGGCCAGGTCGAGGTGGTTGGTCGGCTCGTCGAGCAGCAGGAGGTTGGGGCGCTGCCACACGATCATGCACAACACGAGCCGCGCCTTTTCGCCGCCGCTCATCGTGCCGACTGCCTGATGGACCATGTCGCCACTGAAACTGAAGGTGCCGAGGAAGGTGCGAAGCGATTGTTCGGTGCCACTCTGGCCGGGCGCACGCATGTGCGCCGGCGTGTCCCTGGCAAGGCGGATCATGTGTTCCAGCGGCGTGTCGAGAGGACGCAGCACGTCGAGTTCCTGCTGCGCGAAGTAGCCGATGTTCAGGCCTTTGCCTTCGCTGATTTCGCCGGTAATCGGCGCCAGCTCGTGCGCCACTGTTTTCACCAAAGTGGACTTGCCCTGGCCGTTGGCACCGAGAATGCCGATGCGCTGCCCGGCCAGCACGGACCGGTTGATGCCCCGCACGATGACCGTCGGCGGCGTGCCCGGCGGCGCGTCGGTCGGCGCCGGGTAGCCGAAGCTCGCGTCCAGCATCGACAACAGCGGGTTCGGGACATTGAGCGGCTCCTTGAACTCGAAGGTGAACTCCGCGTCGGCAAGCACTGGTGCGATCTTCTCCATGCGTTCGAGCGCCTTGACCCGGCTCTGCGCCTGCTTCGCCTTCGAGGCCTTGGCCTTGAAACGGTCGATGAATTTCTGCAGGTGGGCGATCTTGTCCGCTTGCCTTGCCATCGCGGCTTGTTGCAACACCAGTTGCTCAGCGCGCATCTCTTCGAACTTGCTGTAGTTGCCGCCGTAACGCACGAGTTTGGCGTTGTCGACGTGTACCGTCACCTGCGTTACCGCGTCGAGAAATTCGCGGTCGTGGCTGATCACTACCAAGGTTCCTTGATAGCGCTTAAGCCACGCTTCCAGCCAGACCAGCGCGTCGAGGTCGAGGTGATTGGTCGGCTCGTCGAGCAACAGCAAGTCGGATGGGCACATGAGCGCGCGCGCCAGCTGCAGTCGCATGCGCCAGCCGCCGGAGAAACTGTTGACCGGCTGGCTAAGCTGCGCTGCACTGAAGCCAAGGCCCAGGATCAGCGCCTGGGCACGCGCGGGGGCATCATGCGCACCGGCGTCATGCAGGGCCATGTAGGCGTGCGCCATGCGCATGCCGTCGTCGCTGGCCTCAGCGGCGGCTACTTCCGCCTGCGCGGCCAGCAGTACGGTGTCACCCTCGATGACGAAGTCGGTCGCACTCTGCTCGGTCTCCGGCATCTCCTGCGCGACCTGGCCCATCTTCCATGCAGCGGGAATCGAGAACTCGCCGCCGTCTTCGTGCAGCGTGCCGTTGAGAAGGCCGAAGAAGGACGATTTGCCGGCGCCATTGCGGCCGACAAGGCCAATCTTTTCGCCGGGGGTGAAGGTGACGGAGGCGCGGTCGAGTACGACATTGACGCCACGGCGCAGCGTGACATTACGGATGGAAATCATAAGGGGCTACTTCGGAGAAGATAGGCATGATAGCCGACCGGACGTACAGAGCTGCCTCTTTTCTGGCCGCGCGGGTGAAGAATGGCTTTCGCTTTGCGGGGCCGCAGGCCAGGAAGCGAGGCGGGCACTGGCGCACCGGGCGTTCCCGTGCGGGGTCGGCGAACAGACGGCGAGTGACGGTTCCTGGCCGGTAGCATCAGCTCAGCGAGCGCTTTCTGGAGCGGACGTTGGACTGATCAGCGGCGGTTTTGCGGTTGGCGGGGGGAATGCGTGCTCCCGGCCAGTTTGAGACATTCGACACTGCCACCCAACTCGTCGACAAAACGCCCCCGCGCGCGCAGGCAACTGGCGAGCAGCATGATGCAATTCTTCCGGAATCTAATTAGACGGACGTCTGTGAGTTAGCGGCTGCCTCCCATGCTGGCCCACGCTAACCTGTCTGCTCGCATTTTGATGTATTCCGGATCTGAGGACAACGCGGGAGAGAGTTGACTCCACGCTAGCCCCGAAGGCGGCCCAAGATAAAGGATCGCGTTGAACTGCTCCTGCATCGCGGGAGAGCGAATAGGATCGACATAAATCTCCACAACGACATCGTCGTGTTTGATAAACATGGCGTGCGGGTAATATGAGCGAAAGCTCGCCTCCCCGAGCGGGGTGCGGCTAATGTGCACCAGGCTGGGAGTCGGCCAGGAGTTGACGTCGGGCTGCAAGGTCGCCAGATCAACAAACACTGGAACCCAAACAGAATAGACTTCGACGCCTTGCCTTTCCAGCAACGAAACGATGCTGTTCGGCAGCGGATTGAATCGTTGTTCCGCTCTCTCTTGGTTCGTCGCTTGCCAGTACAGGTCTTTACGCAATAAATGCATGCCACCGTAGACGACCAAGGCGCGGCGCTGCTTGGCCAGCACTTCACGTTGGATGATTTCCACTGCACAGCTGTTGCGGTCGCCAACGGCTCTCGAAGCTTCATCGAACTCCTCGGCGTTTTTGATTCTCGACCAATCTATCGGCGGATCGCCCAACAAGACACGAATCTGACGGTCTTTAGGGAGCGAGGCATTCACATCGCGCACCTCACGAAAAAGCCCCTCAAAGACTGGACGATCCCACACATCGTGGGGTTGCGTAGTGTTTTGCCAAGCTTGGCGGAGTTGATTTTCCGGTACGTCTTCACCCCCAACGAACCGGTCCATCATTTCCTGATAAAGGGAATTGCCGCTTTCAACTACGATATCGTTCACGATGTTGGCAAATCTAGGGTCGCGGATCAGTGAAACCCGAAAGGCATAAGCCTGTTCACATCCGTGGCCCCCGTCGCAAATCGCGACGACATTGTTGGATTTGAAAGCTTCGAGAATACCGGTGATCGGATCAATCGGACTTGCAGCTATAGTCATCGTATTGGCTCCATCTATCCAGGCGACAAGCTTTACGACTCCTTGACCATCAGGCATCGATGACCGCCTGACAGGCGGCAGAGTTCTGCGTGATGCATTTGGGTGGATGTCTGGGTCCAACCAATGCGACCTTCCCATGTGGTTCGACATGAGCTGGATGCCTTAAGCAGAAGTCAGCCCGAACAAGCTCGCGCGATCTCAACCGCCAGCGCATTCCTCGATACAACTCCTGTCGATGAGGATGGGCCGCCTGGTTTAATCGGCTATCGGCTCTTCGTCCTCCATCGTATCGGCGAAATCAGCATTCTCGACCCGAGTCAAAACAAACTCGGCGACCGAGTTCCAGTGCCTCAATGCGGTCACTCGCCCGTCTTCCATCACGAACTCGAATGTCCTTTGGGGCCATTTCGGGTTGCGAAACTGAAGATCTTTGAACGGAGTTAAAACTTCCGCGGGAGCCTCTGGAAAGTGCAGCATGAGCTGGTTGTCGCGCCGCAGCTTGATCGAACACTTGGCGCCGAAAGCAGCCTGGTACGTGCCAGTAAGCTGCCTGAGCACACTCGGCGAAGGCGCGTCCGGAATCCGGACGAACACGGCATCCGTCGCGTCGAGCCACAAACTCACGCGGTCGATATCGCCGAGTGGACTGGTCAGAAACGACATGGACCACGCGCCTTCTGCCTCGTCATCGTCGGTATCGAACCGGTCATAGTGGTAATGATGCAATGGCAGCTTCGTTTGACGGAAGCGAAACTGAAGCTCGGAATCCTTGAGCGAGATATACAGTTGCCCGTAAGCAGGATGCTCGTAGCGACCGGCGTAGCCTGCGAGGTCGTGTGAGGGTCGTGTGTCTGGAATGGCGCTTGGCTTTACCCGTTCGCGCGACTCACGCATGTTCTGCTTTGCTTTCGAATGGAACTCGCGCAATGCGTCCATCGAACTCGACTCGCCCAGTCCAAGCAGGCGATCATAGACGTTATAGCCGACGGCATTTCGCAGCATTGAGCAGTGGTCGCCGATCACAAACACGACTACGCCCAATTTCTCGCGCGGCAAATACGAGACCTGCGAATGGAAGGCGCGGAGATCGCCGCCATGACTCGCAAGCAGATGTCCCCGATACGAAGAAGTTTGCCGGCCCATCCCATAGATTGAATTGATCTCCGGCTGAAAACCAAGGACGTCGCCCAACGGGTCCGGAAATGCGAGCCCCGGCGCCAAAGTAGCCCGAAGTATCTGCTCCGGAAGCACCCTCTTTCCAGCCATCACCCCGTTGTGCATCAACATGGCCAGCCAGCGACTCATATCATCGAGGCTGGAGACGATGCTCCCCGCTGGACTCGACCAGTTCAGCTCTGGATATGGTGTCTGCCAGAGCGCCTCACTATCGCGCCTCTCCGTGAACGGTACCGCGTGATTCGGATGA
This sequence comes from Paraburkholderia sp. USG1, assembly GCF_031570135.1. NCBI lineage: Bacteria > Pseudomonadati > Pseudomonadota > Betaproteobacteria > Burkholderiales > Burkholderiaceae > Paraburkholderia > Paraburkholderia sp. USG1. Next base: position 93,300 of record NZ_JAMWXW010000035.1, read on the forward strand.
GCCAACATGTCGGCAATGGTGAAAGCAGTCTGGGGCATACCCACAGGAGTCAAAACCTCGTCGCGGATGAATTGATCCCACGACTTGCCGCTTAGCAACTCGATAATGTGGCCCACAGCCTCGTACATCATGTTGTTGTAGATAAGCTTCGACCGGAACGGAGCGACAGGCTTCATGAATCGGATCCGGTCGAATAGTTCCTTTTTTGAGAACTCGGCTCTATGCAGGATCATGTCGTACCGGGGCACGCCGGTACGATGGCCGAGCATATCGCGTAGTGTCACCGCGGCATCAAGCGACTTGTCGTAAAAGCGCAAACTCGGGACAACGTCGCGAATCGGCTGGTCGAAGGTCAGCGCGCCCTTCTCGACTAGAATGCCGGCCGCAATGGCTGTAAATAATTTGGTGTTCGACGCGATAGGAAACAAAGTCGAAGATAAAAACGGCAGTCTGTTTGCATAGTCACGGTAACCATAGCCTCTCGTGAAGATGACTTCTTCGTCTTTTACAATACTGACACCTATGCCGAGCGCATTCCATTCATGCACCTGCGCATTTATGTAATCGTCGAAATCACCCAGATCGCTTAGCATCTACCGTCCTTAGATTCGAAGGCCAATTGTCGAGAGAGGTTACTCTCATGTTCCTTTACGAGCGCGGAGTAAGTAGCAAAATCCGTCGCGCTAGCTTGCGCTACTCAAGCAGCCTTTTGAAGGCACTCATCCTGCCTTGAGGGGTATGGCTTTTGACGTGAGGCCGTGAAGACTGGAGCAAGTCAAAACCTGCAAGAAATTCTACAGTGAACAATAAAAGAGCATTCGGATTGGTGAGGGCTTACAACACACCTCCACTCCCGAACGAGCGGCCGTTATGGAGAAAGCTGAACGACCGTTGCGGGTCGTGCCCAGTCCACTGCGATTCCCGCGAAATCCGGGAAACTCATGCTTTTTGAATAAAGCAGAGCTCGGCCAACCGGACCTTGATCCGGCGCTGCCGAATCGGCGACAATCCAGGCCCGCATCCGTTTATCAGATGGAGCCTCATGAGTGTCATTCAGATACGCCGCGTGATCCGCGTCGACGCCGCCGAGTTGATCGCCGCGAACTTGGCAAGTCAGGACTACCATTTGCCTTGGGTCACATCATTTACCGATCAAACGGGATTCGATAACTGGTTTGCGCGTGGACTCACCGGACCGAACGTCAGTCTCGTTGCGCGTGACGTAGCAACGAATAGAATCGTCGGCGTAGTAAATATTAGCGAGATAGTCGCAGGCGCTTTCCAGAGTGCATATCTCGGGTATTACGGGATGGTGAACTTCGCCCGGTCCGGGTTGATGACCGAGGCACTGCGGGCGGCTGTTGGCTATGCCTTCAGCGAACTTGGATTGCATCGGCTGGAGGCAAACATTCAACCAGGAAATACAGCATCGATTGCACTTGTGCGTCGGTTGGGTTTTAGACAGGAAGGCCTTTCGCCAAGCTATCTCCGCATAAATGGCAAATGGCGAGACCACGAGCGATGGGCGTTGCTGGCCGATATGGCGGGTTAAACACAGCCACCACTCAAAAAAATGATGTGCTCACGCAGAAATTGTTTTTGTGTCAATATTGACAGCATGGAACTTCGTAACGTCCCGAGCAAGGCTCACCACCATCATCACGGTCGCTGTCCGTTGCGCCGTGGTTCGTTACGTCCATAGCAAGGAATTCGACCTCACGGTCCATTCCATGTGCAAACGACCAAGGCGCTTAAGGCGCCTTTTTTTATCGCTCCACCATCAAGAGCTGAAGATGACCGACTCGATAAGCTATCGCCGCGCAACTATCGACGACATTTTAAAAATTTGCGAGCTGGGTCAAATCTTGAACGCGATTCACCACTTGGCACGCCCCGATATCTATGCCGATGCCACAACTGTGATGGCTCGGGACAAACCGCACTGGCTCTCCAGCCTTCAGGAAGAAGATCGAGCTACGTTTCTTGCCGAGCTTGGTAGCAAGGCGATCGGCTTTATCACCGTTCAGGTGGTGCAGCCGATAAGCCCGTTATTGCAGCCGATGGCCGTTGGCCGCATCGGCTCGGTCGCTGTTTCCGAACAACTGCGGGGATGCGGAATCGGCAGCACACTAATGAAACTCGCAGAAGAGTGGGCGCGGAAACGCGGTGCCACCGACGTCAGGCTGGCCGTTTGGGCCTTTAACGAACAGGCGGTCGATTTGTACCGGGAGCTTGGCTACGAAATTCGTGCATTCGAGATGGGAAAGCGAATTCAGGCTGCTGCGGATATGGCCGCCGATGGACAGGATGAGGCATCCCGTGCATGAGCACTATTTGAGTTGAACGCGACATCGATGCGACATAGTAGGTCCGTACGCGGGATCAACGAGCCGAGCCGTTGTCGGGGCGGCGACCGTTCGCTATCGATAGAGTTGACGGTTCCTTCCGGGCCGAAAGTACGCATTCGCCGATATCACAGCAGCCGTTCACGATTGCCGCTCTCGAAGACCGCAGTGCTGGAGTGAGCGGGTACGCCGACATCAACATGCGATTGTCGGCTCAGGCCGACGAAGCCCCAGTCACCGGGGCAGACGGCTGTCAGCTGCCAGAGCGGAACTAACGCCCGAACGTCCATGTGCGAATGAGACCCCGATTAGAAGCCCTCGGCTAGCCACACCGCATCCCACACCCACCTCCTATCCCACCTCAACACGATTACGGCCCAACTTCTTCGCCCTGTAGAGCGCCCTATCCGCGCGTTTCATCAACGCATCTACGTCGCGCTCGCCTTCCGCGCGCGTGACCACGCCGATGCTAACGGTAAACGGAATCGGCTTCAGATGCCACGCATGCTCGAAATCCTGCTGTTCAATACGCTGGCGCAGTTCCTCCGCGAACCTACGCACAAGATCGGCATCTGCGCCGGGCAGTGCCGCGACAAACTCCTCGCCTCCCCAGCGGGCGAACAGATTGGATTCGTGCGTAATCGACATACCGACCTTTGCGAGCACACGCAGAACCTCGTCGCCGATATCATGGCCATAGCTGTCGTTGATCTTCTTGAAGAAATCAATGTCCAGAATGAACACGGACAGAACATCGTCGGTGCCGAGTACTTTATCGACGAATTCCAGAAACTCGCGGCGATTCGGCAGGCCTGTCAGCGCGTCGGTCACGGCCTGCTTCTTCAGCAACGCCATCTGCCGGGCGCGATCGGTAATGTCGCGGACAACCGCCGTGAACTCGGTCACACCGTCTACGTCGATTTTAGAAATCGCGATTTCAACCGGAATGATCGAACCGTCGCGATGCTGCCCATACACACTGTTGCTCTCGTCCATGCGCGGCGCCGTCGACTGCCGCAGGCTCGTCAGCGGTGAGTCCGCGAACTGCCGCACGTGCCGAGAATGATGTGCGCGAAACTTTTCCGGCAACAGGGTTTCGATCGGCCGCCCCAGCACTTCGGCCGACGTATAGCCGAACAGATTCTCTGCCGCGCGATTGAACAGTGTGATGTTGTGCTGCTGATCGATGGCGACAATCGCGTCGTAAGCCGAGTCGACCACCGCGCGATAACGCGACGCGTTGACTTCCCGTTCGTGCGTCAGATGCATCTTCGGCGCAATGTCGAAGCCCGTCACGAGAATTTCGACCACGTTCGCGCCGCCGTTCGCGTGCCTGATCGGTTTGAGCGAGAGGCGCCACGACTGAGTGTCTTTACGGAAGTCGTAAGCCTGCTCCAACTCCTGCGCTCCTTCGGACGCAAAGCACTGCTGGAGTTTCTCGCGGAACTCAAGCCGCACGTGGTCCGGAATTAGCGTATCGAACGGGATGGGAAATGCCTGATTATCCGCACGCTCTCCGCCCGTCATTTGCAAGAAGTGGTTATTGCAAGCGGTGACGACAAGTTCGCCACGCTCATCGCGCCCGACGATGGCGACGCTGATCGCAATGCCGTCCACGAACTCGCGCGCTTTGCTGGGCCAATCGGACATAGTCTCACCTTACGAGAGCGTTATACCGTATCTATTCGAGTATCCTGGCCACAATTGTTGCATAACCAGTCTTACTGTATTTAGAGGCCCGAGGCTATTTTGTCTCTATGGTCGAGTCGGATAGGTGGATAGTCCGGGCCTATACGTCCGGAATCAGGAGGATAAAGACGCGCGGCACGGCCCAGATAAGGCTCTTTACTGAGTCAGCGGCCAACGGCGGTTCGTCATTTTATAGCCGCATTTGAGGTGCTCACCGGCTCAAGCCGCCGGCTGTGCCGGGGGGGTATTTTATTTTTGAAAGCCGGCATTGGATTTGCTGTGGCTCGAAAATGTCTTCTGTGCGGTAGACAGAGCCTAGTTCAATCTGCATAAGCGCGGCTCAGTCCGGCCAATCACCATCCGCTCGCACAAGACATTTGCAATCAGACTTTTTGCATGCAGTTTGCGACGACGGGTTCGACCGCCGTCTGCCCCGTAGGCCACAGGCGAGGTGCGGGTCGCCTGTGGCCACTCCCACCATCGCTGCCACGGCTGTCATCCGTCTCAGTTCAACTCGCGTACCAGTTCAGGAACCTGCGCAAACAGATCGCCCACCAGACCATAATCGGCGACGCTGAAAATCGGCGCTTCCGCGTCCTTGTTGATTGCGACGATCACTTTGCTGTCTTTCATGCCGGCCAGATGCTGGATCGCACCCGAGATGCCGA
>NZ_JAMWXW010000036.1:0-97029 GCF_031570135.1 Paraburkholderia sp. USG1
ACTTGCCTAACCCGCCCACTTCGCTGAAAGCCTTGCCACTACTGGCTCTCCCGCCTCCCGCACTCCGTTGTCCGAAGCACGAAAGAGCGAGATTCTAGCGAGACAGACTCCGCCTTGCAAGCGTTATCTGGAATTTATTCAGGGCGCCTTTTTTATACCGCCCGGCTCATCGACGACAGGTACTTTCACATCGGGCGCCAACGCACGCGCAGCCGGCGCGCCGATGGTCCAGTCGTGAAGCACGGTGTATGCGACCGCCAGCAAGGTCGGGCCGATGAAAACGCCAAGGAAACCAAAAGCAAATGCGCCGCCAAGAATACCCAGCATCACCAGGATCAAGGGCATGTCGCTATTCTTGCCGATCAGGATCGGCTTGATGACGTTGTCGGACATGCCGACGACCAGCACGCCCCACACCACCAGAAAGATCGCCCAGCCGGTTGCGCCGCCGTGGTACAGCCAGATCGCCGCGGGCAACCAGACGACTACTGGGCCGCCCGGTATTACAGACAGAAAGAATGTAGCCAGCCCAAGTAGCGCGGGTGCCGGCACGCCTGCGATCCAGCATCCGAATCCAGCCAGAATCCCCTGTACAAGCGCCGTGCCGAGAATCCCGTAGACCACGCCCTTCACCGTGCTGCCCGCAAGCGCCAGCAGATAGTCGGCACGCTCGCCGGCAATACGCCGCATGCCCGCATTCAGCCAGGCGGCGGCACCCTCGCCCCCCGTATAAAAGAAAAAAGCGAGCACGATACTCAACGCCAACAGCCCGAGACCATGCGTAACCGCAATCGCAGCCGCCAGAATCCACTTGCCGGCGGGCGCTGCGAGCGTACGCAATTGCGCGATCAATTCCGAATTGCTGCTTGTGAGACGCTCCCAAAATGTCTCGATGCTGGAACCCACCAGAGGAATCCGCGCAACCCACGACGGCAAATCCGGCAAACCGGCCTCAAAGAGCCGCTGAACCAGTGCGACAATGTCGTGCACGTGCGCACCAAAGGCAAAACCCGCATAGACGAACGGCCCAAGCACGACAATCAGAATGATGAACACGATCAACGTGGCCGCCCACTTGCGCCGCCCCCCGAGCGCCGCGGTCAGCCTCCGGTACAAGCCCCAGGAGCTATAGCTGAGAATGGCACCCCATAGCAGCGCGGTCGTGAAAGGCGCCAGCACCAGCAGCGATCCGCCCACCAGGATAATCAGCGCGAACACAGCGGCAAGACGTTCGATCAGTTGGTCCGATTTCATGTTGAATCTCCTGTTGCGCCAAACCGCCGGCGACGAGTAGACATACTTTTGTCAGACGTCCGCTGAAAGCGGTCAGTATAGAAGCGAGTCACGCGTCCGGGAGCGTCTTATAACATTGGGCCAGGTCGCCGTGCAACGGTCCGCAGGCGCGCTCAACAGGCTGATTTTTCGTGTGGAAACGTCCTAATTCATCCGGCATTGCCGACCAAATAATATGGCGGCATAGAAAAGACTAGAATATAAGGTTGTACACCCCAATTTCCGGATTTATGCGCTCGCGAATCGCCAAACGTCTCCCACCCGATGCCGACAAGCTCGTCGGTCTTTCGCTCGCGCTTTTCGCGTCGGGCAGCCGCACCGAGGACCGCTTCTGGGAAGCGAAACTCGATGCGCTGCTGGCCAAGATCGTCCGCAATGCCAACCAGACTACGCTGGACGCCGCGCTCGATCATCTGCAGCAAAATCATCCCGACGCGTATGGCGCGCTCGCCGATATGGCGGAAACCCACAGCGAGTCGTTCATCCTCGAACACGAAGGCGTGCCTTACGAAGCGCTGCTGATCGCCGCGCCAGTGCTCGCCTGGACCCGCTACATGATTCCGTCCGGCCCGCTCAAGACCGACGCCGCCGACGCCCTGCGCGCGCATCTGCAAGCTCACGTGCTCGCCGCGAATACGCGGGTCGCCATGGCGCCTTTCCTGTACAGCATCGATCAACTGCCACGTCATCATGTCGAAACCTGGCGCATTGCCCAGCAACTCGCTCAGGCAGCCATGGCCGGCGGCAACGTGAAGCTGAATTTCGGCGAGTTGCCGGAGACCTCGCCGATTCTGGCCGACCCGCGCTTCCTGCTGGCCGTAGTCGCGGCACCGGCGGGCGAGCCGACGTTCCGCTGGCAGGAAGAAGAGCACGGCAACCGGATCGAGCGCGGCCAATGTCTTGAACAATGGGCCACGCAAGGCGGCGCCAATTTGTCGCTGGTGTTGCCGGGCTGCGAATTCGAGTGTCTGTTACCGGACGCCTATTATTCAGCCTGCCGTGATGCCGACGAGAGCGTACGCCCTCACACCGTGCGCACCGCCGTGCGCTATCTGTTCGACACGATCGGCGCAGCGCCTCAGGAATTGCGCGCGGTCGTCGCGGGCTTCGGCGAACGCCGTATCGACGAATACCGCGTCGGCTTTACGCGCCGGGGCAGCAATGACGTGATCTACGGCGTCGTATGGCCGCTGTACGGCCGTGAGAACGGCGAACCCGGCATCGACGAAGAGCCGCAAGAAACCGCCGCTTCGGACGATCCGCTCGAAGAAATCGTCGCGTTGCTCAAGGAGACCGGTGTAACCGAGGTGCGTCGGCACGCCGGCCGCTTCGAGCCGGAATATTGCGACGACTGCGGCGTGCCGCTCTATGCCGACCCGCTCGGTGAAATCGTCCATGCCGAAATGCCGGAGGACGCGGAGCCCGCGCAGCCGCACTTCCATTGAACACGGCCACCGGCGCGTTTCGCGCCACATAAAAAAGCCCCGCCGCGCGCGGGGCTTTTTTATATCTGATCTTTTCCATGTCATTCCTCTTATGCCTTTTGGACAGGCCGTCAAGTCGAAGGGAATTTGTCATCATAGGGACGGCGACGCATTGCAACGCATCCGGCTCTCACTCGCCGTGCGTCTGCATCGCGCCACTTCGCCCGATTCATCTGGAGACATGCATGCGATTCTCGATACTCAACTCAAACGCGGAACGGCGTGATGGGCTCAAAGCACTACTGCGGCAAATTGACCGGCTGGCGCGTTTTAACGAAGCGCAAGACTGGCGTCAGGTTGAACGCCCGCTCAAGCGTCAGCGGCCCGACCTGCTCGTGATCGATTGGCAGGACTGGATGTCGATCGCGGATACGCGCCATCTGCTCAGTCACTACCCCGATCTGCGCATTGCGGTGTTAACCGACCAGATCTCGCCGGTCTCCGTGCGAGAGCTCATGGACGAAGGCGTGCTCGGCGTCGTGCCGCGCGACACCGACCCGTGTCTGATCGTGCGCGCGTTTGAAATGGTGCTACTGGGCGGTCACTACGTGCCACCCGGCGCACTGGCGCTCGATCCTCCCCTGCCGCCGGATATCGCCATCCGGCCGTTCGACGAGAAGAGCCCTCCGCCACGCCGCACCAAACTGGCCAATGGGCTGTCACCCCGTCAGCAGCAGATCATGCGCTGCGTCCACATGGGCAGCACCAACAAGATGATCGCGCGCACCCTCGGCATCAGCGAGGGCACCGTCAAGATCCATCTGACCAGCATATTCCAGCAGCTCGGCGCGCCAAATCGCGCCGCCGCGGTCGCGCTCTACAACGGTTGGCTGTCAAACCATCTACAGGTATTGCGTAACGATGCCGACGGCCCGATTCGCCCGATCATGGGACAAGCCGGCATAGTGCCTTTGCGTCGCCGCACGCGACGGCGCTTCCAGTATCCGTTGCCCGCTAACGACACGGCCGCCCGGTTGCCGATGGCAGCCGAACCAGGCACGCAATACGGCGATGCGCCCGCCGCCGGACCGACAGCGGACCCGCTTCCGCAAGGTCCTGCATGAGCGGCGCGGGCGGGCGGAACAGAACCCGGGCGAGCACTTTCTGACAGCGTTTGCGCCTGCTGGCATGGAATCCGCTCACACCTTTTCTCGTCCAACGAGTAATATGAGACTCATGGGTTTCCTCTACACACCGCTTCCGTTCTGGGTCGCTGTCGGTGGCTGGACCGCCACTGCGATAGTGGTCGCGCTCGCGCTGTGGAAAAATCCTTTCAAACGACTTCAGGATGGCACACTGCAGCATGTCTGGCTTGCGATCATCGTCGCAGTGTCGGTGCTGTGGGCCAGCAATGCATGGCTCGACGACGGCACCGTCATGCATCTGCTCGGCGCCACGCTAGTCGTCACGTTATTCGACTGGGCGCTGGCGCTGATCGCCATGGCGGTGGTGACAGGTCTTGCCGCCGTCGTCTTCGATGCACCCTGGCAGGGTATCGCGCTCACCTTCCTCGTGTACGGTGCGCTGCCAGTCGGCATTTCGACTCTGGTTCAACGCATCAGCATCGCGTGGCTGCCGCGCAATCTCTTCATGTTCATCTTCGGCCAAGGGTTTGTCTCGCCTGCCATTGCCGTGTCTCTTACGGCGGCCGCGGCGCTCGGCATTCATATCGCGCTCGTCGGCGGCTCGATGACCGTGATACCCGCCGGCTACGCGTTCAGTGTGCTTCTACTTGCCACAGGGGAAGCCTGGTTCACCGGCATGTCGACGGCATTGATCGCGGTTTATCGTCCTGCGTGGGTCACCACTTATGACGTACGGAGATATCGATTGGGCGGACCACGCACCTGACACTTGCATCAACATCGAACGCGTGTTGGCGGCAATGGACGGCCGCGTCGAGCCGCCCGTGCACCACGACAGGACAAAATATTTGTGTCAGGATTGAACTCCACCCTCTCGCGGGGCATCTTACGTGCCTCATGTCTTATTAGCGTCTAACGAACTAGATGGATCGCACCAACGTACCGCGCCGATTGCTGCGGTTGGTCGGCCGGTTGGCAACATGTGCGGCGAGTCTTTCGCTCATATGCTCCACCTCCGCGCTCGCCGATCAACTCGAACAGCACAATGATCTCGTCAATAAGTTTGTCAATGAAATGCATGCGGACCCGCTCGTTGCGGACTGCGCGGCTCATGGCAACTTTGTTGCCAGCACCTCGACCGTCTTCGACCACGTCGAATTTCCGCCCAGTTCGTTCGATAGCGCGCATGCCTCGGTCACGCCGTGGAACGATTCGTTCGACGAGGGCAAACAGCGCGTCAAGGTAGACAACATCGTCACGGTCGAAGGGCTTGGCATCCGCCAGAGCGGCGACGGCGACCCCGCCGATCTGAAATTCCGCTGCGGCTATGTCGGCGCGCAGATGCTGGCGTTCAGCTGGAACGATCCGGTGCCCCCGGCCCGCGCGCGCAGCTCGGAACCCTCGGGATCGCGAGTGTCGTCCGGCAAACATAAGAGCGCCAAGGGCAAGCACTCGGCAAGCGGCAAAACGACGAAGAAAGCGACCACGAAGTCTTCGAAATCGAGCTCGGGCAAGTCGTCGTCGAGAACGAGCACTGGCAAAGCCACCGCGAAGAAGGCACCGGCAAAGAAGAAAACCCAGTAGCGGTTCGCGCCCGCGGCATCATGTCGCCCGAGCCGCTGGTCCGACGGTGAGCAATGAAAACGAGGCACACCGTGAAGTGCATGCCTCGTTTTTATGCGGAGCACGGTTTAAGCAAACGTCTCCACGTGCCGCAAGATTGCCTGAAGCATCGCCGCGCCGAGCGACGCGCTACGCTCGCCGTTCCAGCCCACCCGTTCGTCGGGCAGATTGGCGTTGTCCTTGAACGGCATCTCCAGTGTCAGCGACAGGCAGCCGAATTCGTTGCCGATGTACTTCGACGCCAGCTTCAGTGCATCCTCGCGATATTTGCTCGCGGCGTAGCCGTGCTTGTCCTGGAAATCGGGGCTCGCATGCTTGAACGCTTCGATGAACGCCTGCTGCTCTTCCCGCTGCCGCTCCGTGAATCCCGGCAGCATTTCGGAGCCGGCCACGAACACGTAAGGCAGCGCTTCGTCGCCGTGGATATCGAAGAAGAGGTCGCAGCCGGTGGCGTGAATCGCGTCGCGCACCACCAGCACCTCGGGGCTGCGCGCGGCATCCGGCTCCATCCACTCGCGATTCAGATTCGCGCCAGCCGCATTCGTGCGCAGATTGCCGTGCACGCTGCCATCCGGATTCATATTCGGCACGATGTAGAAGACAGCGTAATCGTAGAGCTTGCGCGCCACCGGGTCTCCCGCCCAATCGCCCCAACCTGCGAGCCGCTTCACGAGACCCTCGATAAACCATTCGGCCATCGTCTCGCCGGGGTGCTGGCGCGCGATCAGCCAGATCTTCTTTTTGGGCGTGTCGCCGGTTTGCGGCGTGCCGAGCGTGAGCAACGACACGGGCCGGCCTTCGACGGTCGTGCCCAATTCCGTGAGCGTTGCCTGCGGCATCTGCTGCACCGCGCCCAGAAACTCCGAATGACGCTCCTCACTGTACGGCTCGAAATACGCGTAGTAAACACGGTCGAAATCCGGCGTGTGGTCGATCGTCAACACGCGGCCGTCGTACGACGTAGGCACGCGGAACCAGTTCACCCGGTCATAGCTCGCCACAGCCTGGTAGTTACGCCAGCCTTCGGCAAAAGCGCACGCGGCCGCATTTTCGAAGGTCATCACACAGCGCTCGCCCGCCGCGCCGGATAACCGGAAGTAGAACCACTGCGCGAATTCGGCATGGCTGTCCGGCCGCACGCGCAAACGGATATTGTCCGCTTCTTCGCAGGACAGCACCTCGATCGCGCCAGCGTCGAAAGTGCTCGTAATGGATAACGTCATGATGTTTCTTCCCTGCTTGTGTGCGCGGCGAAACGCCTATTCAGCGACGCGGCGGCGGAATACGTAAGTGGAATCGTTCGACGCTTCAGCGTCGAACGCGTAGCCTTCGGCGTCGAAGTCCTTCAACTGCTCGGGCTTGTCGAGACGGTTTTCCACGGCGTAGCGCGCCATCAGGCCGCGCGCGCGCTTTGCATGGAAGCTGATGATCTTGTAGCGGCCGCCCTTCCAGTCCTCGAACACGGGCGTGATGACCGGCGCCTCGAGCAGCTTCGGCTTGACCGACCTGAAGTACTCGCCCGACGCGCAATTCACCAGCACACGGGACGCCGCGGCGTTCTTCTTCAGTTGCACATTCAAGGCCTGCGTGATCCGCTCGCCCCAGAACGCATATAGATCCTTGCCGCGCGGGTTGGCGAAACGCGTACCCATTTCGAGCCGGTAAGGTTGCAGCAGGTCGAGCGGGCGCAGCAAACCGTACAGGCCGGACAACACGCGCACGTGATTCTGCGCATAGTCCAGATCCGCCGCCGACAACGTCTTGGCGCTGAAACCCTCGTACACGTCGCCGTTGAACGCCAATACCGCCTGCTTGGCGTTGTGCGTGCCGAATTTGGGCGACCACTCCGCATAGCGCTGGAAATTGAGGTGCGCGAGCTGATCCGAAATATCCATCAAGGAGGCGATCTGCTGCGGCGACAAAAGGCGCAATCCGCCGATCAACTCGGCCGCGTCGTCGACGAAATCGGGGATCGTGTGCTTTTTGACGTGAGGCGGGGTTTCGTAGTCGAGCGATTTCGCCGGCGACAGAACGATTATCATAGAGGCTTGCAGGCACGCCGTGCCTGGCGGTCAAAGACGAAAGCCAGATTGTAACGAATGCCCGGTTCCCATGCCTCACGCGGCGCTTTGCGCGTCGTCCTCGATTCCAATGTGTGGATCGACATTCTCGTGTTCGACGATCCGCACACGCGGCCGATCGCGGCCGCGCTCGAAAGCGGCGCGTTGGCTGCGCTGATCGACGCGCGCTGCCTCGCCGAACTCACCTACGTGCTCGACTACCCGCAATTCGTGCATCGCAAAGTGGACAAGGCCGCCGCGCTCACGGTCGTCGCTCGGCTCGCGCAGCTGGTCGAACCCGTTGCGCCACAGGAAGACGCCAGGCCCTTGCCCAAATGCAAAGATCGCGACGACCAGAAGTTTCTCGAGCTTGCGCACGCCGCGCAGGCCGACTGGCTGGTCTCGAAAGATCGCGCGGTGTTGAAGCTGGCCAAACGGATTGCACGTGATTTCGGCTTTCAGATCGCCCAGCCGGCGCCCTTCGTCGTCGCCATCGGCGCGTTACCGAGCACCACCGGCGAGCCCGCAACCGCATGACTCGCCAGCCGCATGGCCCTGGCCAGACGGCTAACGCGAGCTTCGCGGCGCGCACACCGCGCCGCGATTCCCTACAATCAGGCTTCGCCCGTTTCAAACGACGCCTTTGTCTAACCCACTTGCCCACGCTCCGGACAGCGCCATGAATGCACCGCACGACACGCCAACGAGTCCCACGTTTCCGTCTCGCCTGCCGAATGTCGGCACGACGATTTTCACCGTGATGAGCGCGCTCGCCGCCGAAAAAGGCGCGGTGAATCTGGGTCAAGGCTTTCCCGATTTCAACTGCGATCCGCGAATTGTCGACGCGGTCGCGAACGCCATGCGCGAGGGCCACAACCAATACCCGCCCATGGCGGGTGCCGCACCGCTGCGTCAGGCGATCTCGGATAAGATCGCGAACCTGTACGGCCGCCGCTACGACGCCACGACTGAAATCACCGTGACGGCGGGCGCGACCCAGGCATTGCTGACCGCGATTCTCTGCAGCGTCCATCCGGGCGATGAAGTGGTGGTGGTCGAACCGACCTACGACAGCTACCTGCCGTCCATCGAACTGGCCGGCGGCAAGCCGGTCTTCGTCACGCTGGAAGCGCCCGACTACGCGATTCCGTTCGACAGGCTCGCTGCCGCGATCACGCCGAAAACCCGGCTCCTGCTGATCAACACGCCGCACAATCCGACCGGCACGGTCTGGCGCGAGCAGGATATGCGCAAGCTCGAAGAAATCGTGCGCGGCACCAACGTGCTGATCCTCTCCGACGAAGTGTATGAACACATGGTCTATGACGGCGCGCCGCACGAGAGCGTGGCCCGCTATCCGGAACTGGCGCAGCGCAGTTTCGTGGTGTCGAGCTTCGGCAAGACCTACCATGTGACGGGCTGGAAGGTCGGCTACGTAGCCGCGCCTGCCGCGCTCACCGCCGAGTTCCGCAAGGTGCACCAGTTCAACGTGTTCACCGTCAACACGCCAATGCAGATCGGCCTCGCCGACTACATGAAAGATCCGGCGCCGTATCTCGACCTGCCGGCGTTTTATCAGAAGAAGCGCGACTTCTTCCGCGCCGGCCTCGCGAATTCACGCTTCAGGCTGTTGCCGTGCACGGGCACGTACTTTCAGTGCGTCGACTATTCGGCAATCAGCGATTTGCCCGAAGCCGAATTCGCGCAATGGCTGACCGGCGAGATCGGCGTCGCGGCCATTCCGGTCTCGGCGTTCTATCACGAGGCACATGAGTCGGGCGTGGTGCGCTTCTGCTTCGCCAAGCAGGAGAGCACGCTCGCCACCGCGCTCGAGCGGCTGGCGCGGCTTTAAAATGTCCCGCGCGATGCCAAGAACGCTCCCCCGTTTCTTGCCATCGCGCGCAACGGCCCGGGCGTGCGCGGCGCGCGCCCGTTCGCTTACTGGCAGGCCGCGCCCGTCAACCCGGGCGCGACGCGGCGATATACGCCTTGCGATCCTCGGTCACACGCTGCGCGGCCGGCCGTGCGTTGATCGCTTTCACGTAGCCCTTCCAGTCCACGCCGGCGTCCAGCAGAAAATCGCGCCCGTAGATGGTCTGCGTCGCCATGCCCACCAGCGGCAAGCTCACGTATCCGGCCGTATCCGCAACGCTGAAGCGCTCGCCGCTCAGATACGGCCCGAACTTCGCGATCCGCCTGAAGCCGGCAATATGATGCTCAAGCAGTTTCTCGACACGCCCTTTGGTCGCCTCGGTCACGGTGCCGCCAAAGAACGCTTCCTTGTAGAGATTGCGCGCGGTCAGTTCGAGATGCACGTCCACGAACATGATCAGCTCGCGCTCCTTGGCCGCTTCCCAAGGGTCGGTGGAGAAAATCGCCTTGTCGGGAAAGCGCGCCGCCAGATACTCGACAATGCATTGCGATTCGCACAGATCGCCGTCTTCAGTCTGCAGATAAGGCACCTTGCCGAGCGGCGAATGCTCGAGCATGGCCTCTTCCTGGCTCGGCAGCACCGCCACCTCCTCGAACGGAATGCCGTGTTCGAGCAGCACGAACTTCACTTTGTTGTAATAGTTAGAGAGCGCGAAACCGCACAGCTTGATCATCGGGTGTCTCCTTCCTTCGGGTCGTATGCGACCGCCTGTCAACGTCAAAGCAGCGGTCTTCGATCAATCATCCAGTAAATTGCACGATCGTGCTATTCTAAAATAATCATGGAGTCGAGCATCACAATGACCTCTCGCAATTTCAGCATCGAGACTATCGGCATTGTCGGAACCGGCGCAATGGGCCGCAGCATCGCACAGATTGCCGCGTTGGCCGGCCTCACTGTGCGTCTGTATGACACCAACCCTGCTGCAATCGGCGCTGCGCGCGACTACCTCGCCGAAACTTTCGCGAAGTTGACCTCTAAAGGCAAGCTCGACCAGGCGCGCTCTCTCGCCGCACTCGCGAATGTCAGCGGCGCGCAGGCCATCGGCGAGTTGGCCGGTTGCGATCTGGTCGTTGAGGCGATCGTCGAAAAACTCGACGTCAAGCAGGCGCTGTTCCGCGAACTGGAGACCATTGTGAGCGGACGCTGCATCCTCGCGTCCAACACGTCTTCGCTGTCAATCACGGCAATTGCCGCCGGCTGCAGCGATCCGTCGCGCGTGGCCGGTTATCACTTCTTCAATCCCGTGCCGTTGATGAAAGTCGTCGAAGTGATCGACGGTCTGCGCAGCGATCCCGCCGCGGGTGACGCGCTGATGGATCTCGCGCGCCGCATGGGTCACACGCCGGTGCGCGCGAAAGATATGCCCGGCTTCATCGTGAATCACGCGGGCCGCGGCATGAATACCGAGGGCTTGCGCGTGGCGGGTGAAGGTGTGGCGAGTTTCGCGGACATCGACCGCATCATGCGCGAGCAGGCGGGCTTTCGCCTTGGCCCATTCGAGTTGCTCGATCTGACGGCGCTGGACGTCTCGCATCCGGTGATGGAGTCGATCTATCACCAGTTCTATGAAGAGCCGCGCTTCACGCCTTCGCCTATTACCGGCACGCGGCTCGCGGGCGGACTACTCGGCCGCAAGACGGGTGAAGGCTTTTATCGCTACGAAGACGGCAAGCAGCAGGTGCCTGCCGAAGCGCCCACGCCGACCGGATTGCCGGCCAGTGTGTGGGTCAGCAAGCGTTATCCGCAAGCGCATGACGCCGTCGCGCAACTCGTCGAAAAAGCCGGTGTGAAACTCGACGACGGCATCACGCCCGAAGCGAACTCGCTGATCGTCGTCACACCGTTCGGTCACGACGCAACCACGGCCGCGGTCGACGAAGCGCTCGACGCCGCCCGTGTCGTCGCGATCGACGCGCTCTTCCCGCTCGTTGGTGCGCAACGCCGCACGCTGATGACAACGCCCGCCACCACGCGCACCGCGCGTGACACGGCGCATGCGCTCTTTGCCGCCGACGGCGTTCCCGTCACCGTGATCCGCGACTCGACCGGCTTCGTCGCGCAACGCGTGGTGGCGACCATCGTCAACATCGGTTGCGATATCGCGCAACAACAGATCGCCACGCCGGAAGATATCGATCTCGCCGTGACGCTCGGCCTCGGCTACCCGCGCGGCCCGCTGGCGCTGGGCGACACGCTCGGCTCGACCACTATTCTCGCGATCCTGCGCAATATGTTCAGCGTGCTCGGCGACCCGCGCTATCGTCCGTCGCCCTGGCTCGCGCGGCGAGCTCAACTTGGCCTGCCGCTGACCCAGCGCGACGCAGCCGATACCGAAACGCACACCACGGAGACGCAACAATGAGCGCCGAACTGCTGACCTCGCGCCCGACCGAAAGCGAATCGACACTGGTTCTCACGCTGTCGAATCCCGGCGCGCGCAACGCGCTGCATCCGGACATGTACGCTGCCGGCATCGAGGCGCTCGACTCGGTGGAGCGCGATCCGTCGATCCGCGCCGTCGTGATTACCGGCGCCGACAACTTCTTCTGCGCGGGCGGCAATCTGAACCGTCTGCTGGAAAATCGCGCGAAAGATCCGTCCGTGCAGGCCCAGAGCATCGATCTTCTCGGCGAATGGATCTCGGCGCTGCGCCTTTCTTCAAAGCCGGTGATCGCCGCTGTCGATGGCGCCGCCGCCGGCGCGGGATTCTCGCTCGCGCTCGCGTGCGACCTGATCGTTGCCGCGGACACGGCCAAATTCGTGATGTCGTATGCACGCGTGGGCCTGACACCCGACGGCGGCGGTTCGTGGTTTCTCTCGCAAGCGCTGCCGCGTCAGTTGGCCACCGAAGTACTGATTGAAGGCAAACCGATCGGCGCCACGCGCTTGCATGAACTCGGCGTCGTCAACAAACTCGCCAAAACGGGCGCCGTGCGCGACGCCGCGGTTGCCTGGGCCGATGAGCTCGGCAAGATTTCGCCCAATTCGGTCGCTCGCATCAAGGGGCTGATCGGCGCGGCCGGCACGCAGCCACTCGCCGACCATCTCGTTGCGGAGCGCGACAACTTTGTCGCATCGCTGCATCATCGCGACAGTCTGGAAGGGATTTCCGCGTTCCTCGAAAAACGCGCTCCGGTGTATAAGTGAACATCAGTGACCGACAGGACCATGCCTGACTATCAACTGCCCAAACGCCGCCGCATCTTTCTGATGCGTCACGGCGACGTCACCTATTTCGACGGCTCCGGCCGCGCGATCGATCCCGAGACCGTGCCCTTGAACGCCAACGGCCGCGAACAGGCGAGCGCGGCGGGCCGCGAGTTCGCCGCGCAGCAGATCCGGTTCGACCGGGTGATCGTCAGCGGTTTGCCGCGTACCATCGAAACGGCGCGGCGCGTGCTCGCCGAGACCGGCCAGCAGATCGAACTGGAAATCGAGCCCGCCTGGGAAGAGATTCGCGGCGGCAAGCTCGGCAATATTCCGCTCCACGATATGGAGGCCGCGTTTCTCGGCGTGTTCGACGGAATCGTGCCGGAAAGCACGCGCTTTCTCGACGGCGAGACCATTGGCGAGTTATTCGATCGCGTGCTGCCCGCGCTCGCTGCGTTGCGCGAGGACACCTCGTGGGACACCGTGCTGCTCGTCCTGCACGGCGGCGTGAATCGCGCGATCCTGTCGCATGCGCTTACGGCCGGCGGCCGCACGTTCTTCGGGCACCTGGCGCAAGCCACCGGCTGCATCAACGCGCTCGACGTGGGCGTCGTGCCACGCGACTGGGTGCTGCGCACGATCAACTATTCACCGCCGTCGCCGCTTCATCGCGGCGTGCGCAACACCACGATGGAAATGCTCTACGCACAATTCATTCAATACAAGCGTAGCTGAACCCGAACTGGAGGAGACAGATGGTGCAAGCCACACAGACCGGCGAACCGGAACACCAGCCGGACTATTCGGACTTCGAGGGCACGCGCCCGGTCAGCGAGCGACAACGCTTCGACAGCGACGCGCTCGCCGCGTGGCTGACCCGGCACGTCGACGGATTCGCCGGCCCGCTCACGCTGGAGCAATTCGCCGGCGGGCAGTCCAATCCGACCTTCAAGCTGCTCACGCCGTCCCGCTCGTATGTGATGCGCGCCAAACCCGGTCCAGCGGCGAAACTGCTGCCGTCCGCGCACGCCGTCGAACGTGAATATCGCGTAATGCACGCGCTTGCCGACACCGATGTGCCGGTCGCGACAATGCTCGCCTTGTGCGAGGACGAAAGCGTGATTGGCCGCGCGTTCTATGTGATGGAGTTCGTCGAAGGCCGCGTGCTCTGGGACCAGTCGCTGCACGGCATGACACCCGCCGAACGCGCCGCGATCTACGACGAGATGAACCGCGTGATCGCGGCGCTGCACAGCGTCGACGTCGCGGCGGTCGGCCTCGCCGATTATGGCAAGCCGGGCAATTACTTCGCGCGCCAGATCGGTCGCTGGAGCAAGCAGTACATCGCGTCCGAGACCGAGCCGATCGACGCCATGCAGCGCCTGATCGAATGGCTGCCGCAGCATATGCCGGCCGAAACGGGCGAGCGCGCTTCGATCGTGCATGGCGACTACCGGCTCGACAATCTGATCTTTCATCCCGAGGAACCGCGCGTCCTCGCCGTACTCGACTGGGAGTTGTCGACGCTCGGCGATCCGCTCGCCGACTTCGCCTATCACTGCATGGCGTGGCACGTCGATCCGACGCAATTCCGCGGGATCGCGGGCCTCGACTGGGCGGCCTTGGGCATTCCCGACGAAAGCCAGTATGTCGCGCGCTATTGCGAACGCACCGGCTTCGAGATTCACGGCGACTGGAATTTCTACCTGGCGTACAACATGTTTCGCATCGCCGCGATCCTGCAAGGGATCATGAAGCGTGTCGTCGACGGCACCGCGGCCAGCGCGCAGGCGCTCGACGCCGGCCGCCGCGCGAAGCCGATGGCCGAACTCGCCTGGCGCTACGCGCAGAAAGTGCGCTGAGCGGATTCGCGCGTCCGGCCGCGCCCCGAACAAACGTCGTCCGTTACCCGTCATTCGCGAGGTCTTACATGAATTTCGATTACACCCCGAAGGTTCAGGCGTTGCGCGAGAAACTGCTCGCCTTCTTCGACGAGCACATCTATCCGAACGAGCAGGCGTTCTACGCGGAGATTGCACGCAATCGACAGAACGGCAACGCGTGGCTGCCCACCGAACTGATCGAACAACTCAAACAGAAAGCGCGCGACGCCGGCTTGTGGAATCTGTTCCTGCCTGAATCCGTGCGCGGCGCCGGCTTGACGAACCTCGAATACGCGCCGCTGTGCGAGATCATGGGCCGCGTACCGTGGGCGCCCGAAGTATTCAACTGCAACGCGCCCGACACGGGCAACATGGAAACCATCGAACGCTACGGCAGCGACGACAACAAGCGCGAGTGGCTCGAACCGCTGCTGCAAGGCCAGATCCGTTCGGCGTTTCTGATGACGGAGCCTGAAGTCGCGTCGTCGGATGCGACCAATATTCAGACCAGCATCGTGCGCGACGGCGACTACTACGTGATCAACGGCCACAAATGGTGGTCGTCCGGCGCGGGCGATCCGCGCTGCAAGATCTATATCGTCATGGGCAAGACGGATCCGGATGCGCCACGCCACCAGCAGCAGTCGATGATTCTGGTTCCCGCCGACGCCACCGGCATCACCGTGCGCCGGCCGCTCACCGTCTTCGGTTACGACGACGCGCCGCACGGGCACATGGAAATCACGCTCGAAAATGTGCGCGTACCCGCCACCAACATGCTGCTCGGTGAAGGGCGCGGCTTCGAGATCGCGCAAGGCCGGCTCGGGCCGGGACGCATCCATCACTGCATGCGCCTGATCGGTCTCGCCGAACGCGCACTCGAATTGATGTCGATACGCTCGCTGCAACGTGTCGCGTTCGGCAAGCCGGTTGCCGCGCAAGGCGTCACGCAGGAGCGTATCGCCGAAGCTCGCTGCATGATCGAGCAGGCGCGTCTGCTCACCCTGAAAACGGCCTACATGATGGACACCGTCGGCAACAAAGGTGCGCGCGGCGAGATCGCCATGATCAAGGTCGTCGCGCCGAACATGGCTTGTCAGGTGATCGACTGGGCGATTCAGGCGCACGGCGGCGGCGGTGTCAGCGACGATTTCCCGCTGGCGTATGCCTATGCGTCCGCACGAACACTGCGTTTCGCCGACGGCCCCGACGAAGTGCACCGCAATGCGATCGCCAAACTCGAACTCGCGCGTTATATGGATGCCGGCGCGGCGGCTCGCGTGGAGACGCCGATTACGCGGTTTTGAGGCTGGGCAGGCATTTTTTTGGAGACGCGGCGCAATCCACGAAACATTGATTTCGCCGCGGCATCTGAATCCGCATCAGCAAAAAGCGCGAGCCGGCATGAATGCCGCTCGCGCTTTTTCAATATACGTACGCGGAAACGCTAGAAATAATGCCGCGTGATGAACTCCGCGACACACACCGGCCGCTCACTGCCCTGCCGTTCCAGCGTCACATTCCATAGCACCTGCACGCCGTTGTTCTCCACTTCGGTAACGGACTCGACGGCGAATCCGGCGCGCAACCGCGAACCGACCGGCACCGGCGACGTAAAACGCACGCGATTCAATCCATAATTGACGCCCATACGCTGCTCGAGCGCCACCGTCCTGTCGAGCAGCGCCGGAATCAGCGACAGCGTCAGGAAACCGTGCGCAACGGGACCGCCGAACGGCGACTCCCGCCGTGCCCGTTCCGGGTCGACGTGAATCCATTGATGATCGCCGGTCGCTTCGGCAAAACGATCGACACTCGTCTGGTCCACCGTCAGCCATTCGCTAACGAGCGGCTCGGCACCCACCAGCGCGCGCAAGGCGGTGGCACTGCCCAACGTGGCGGCAGCCGCCGCACTGTCCGTCATGACGCGGCACCCGGATTGCGCAGCCCGAACAGTCCTTTCGAGCGCACCGTGATCACCGTTTCGCCATGCTGATTGATGCCTTCCCATTGCGTCGATACGATGCCGCGATCCGGCTTGCTCTCCGAAATACGCTTGTCGAGCACGGCGTTCATCATGGTGATCGTGTCGCCGACTCGTACCGGCTTCAACCAGCGGATTTCGTCGATGCCAGGCGAGCCCATCGACGTGGAATCCGCGAACGCGTTACGCACCAGCATGCCCATCATGACCGAACAGGTATGCCAGCCACTCGCGACCAATCCGCGGAACGGCGATTCGGCAGCCGCGGCTTCGTCCAGATGAAACGGCTGCGGATCGAACTTCTGCGCAAACTCGACGATCTCGTCACGCGTGAACGTGTGCTTGCCGATTTCGATGCTCGTGCCGACTATCAAGTCCTCGTAACTCAAACCCATTGTCGTCTCTCCTTTATTCGATTCGAGCGGCTGATCACGCCTCGGCCGCGACGAAGCCGGGCAGCGCGGCGAACCGCGCGAGATGATGATCGACATCGCCCAATGTGGTTTCGATGATAGCAAGCCGCTTGAACAGATGTGCCGCCGCCACCTCATTCGTGACGCCCATGCCGCCATGCAACTGAACCGCCTGCTGACCGACAAAGCGCGCGGCCTGACCCACCCGTGCCTTCGCAGCGGAAACCGCGCGGCGACGTTCGTCGACGTCCGTGCTGCTGTAGCGCATGGCGGCCAGATACGTGACGGAACGCGCCTGCTCGGCGTGAATCAGCATCTCCACCATGCGATGCTGCAAGGCCTGAAAACGCGCGATCGGCTGGCCGAACTGTTGGCGCGTCTTCGTGTAGTCCACGGTGGCGAGGTTCAAGGCGTCGAGCGCGCCGATTGCCTCGGCGCACAGCAGCACCGTGCCGTAGTCGGCGATATGCTCTAGCGCAGCCGCACCGGCGTGTTGGCCGGCAAGCCGGCGCGCAGGTGTGCCGTTGAATTCGAGCGTGGCGGCACGCTGGCCGTCGATCGTGCGGTAGTCCGTGATCGTGACGCCGGCCGCATGGCGCGCCACGACGAAGAGTGCGATCTCGCCGTTCAGCCGGGCGGGCACGATCCAGTGATCCGCCTGCGCGCCGTGCAATACGACCGACTTGGTGCCGCTCAATGTCTGCTGCCCGCCCTGCCCGCTCGCGGTTGTCTCAATCGAGAAAAGGTCGTAGCGAGCGTGCGGTTCGTGAAATGCCACAGCCAGTTTGATCTCGCCCTGAGCCGCACGTTCGAGCAGCGACGCGTCTTCGCCTTGTTCGCTACCCGCGAGGCGCAACGCCTCGATGCCGACCGCAGTCGCCCAATAAGGCTCGACGACCAGCGCGCGGCCGAGTTCCCGCATGACGACAAGCATGTCGATCGGGCCGCCGTTGAAACCGCCTTGCGCTTCCGGCACCGGCAGCGCAGTCAGGCCCAGTTCGGCAAACGCGGCCCAATGCGCATCGGATACACCGGTTTCCGACCGCACGATCGCCTGGCGCGCTTCGAACCCGTAGCTCTTGTCCAGATAGCGGCGCAACGCATCGGCGAATTGCTGCTGCTCTTCGTTGAAAGTGAAGTCCATGCGCCGCTCCTCAAAGTCCGAGAATCATCTGCGCGATGATGTTCTTTTGAATTTCGTTCGAGCCGCCGTAAATCGACGTCTTGCGGAAGTTGAAGTAGTACGCGGCGAGAGGCGCGGCATCGTCCTCGCCGGCGAGGCTATGTTCGCGCTCTCCTTCGAGGAACGGTATGTCGAACGGTGCGGCGAGCGGCCCGACTGCTTCGAACATCAGTTCGGTCAGCGCTTGCTGCACTTCCGTGCCCTTGATCTTCAGCATCGACGCTTCCGGTCCCGGCCCGCGTCCGCCTGTTTCATTGGCGACCACGCGTTGCACGGTGACTTCGAGCGCCATCAACTCGATTTCGAGGTTCGCGACTTTTGCGGCAAACACCGGATCTTGCAGCAGCGGCTTGCCGTTCTTTTTCTGACTCAACGCAAGGCGTTTCAGGAAGACGAGTTCGCGCTTGGACTGGCCGACCCGCGCGATGCCGGTGCGCTCGTGGCCGAGCAGATACTTCGCGTAAGTCCAGCCACGATTTTCTTCACCGACCAGATTCTCGACCGGCACCTTCACGTCTTCGAGGAAAACTTCGTTCACTTCGTGATCTTCGTCGAGCGTAATGATCGGCCGCACGGTGATACCCGGCGTTTTCATGTCGATCAGCAGGAACGAGATGCCCTCCTGCTTTTTGGCGCCGCTGTCCGTGCGCACGAGGCAGAACATCATGTCGGCGTACTGGCCGAGTGTGGTCCACGTTTTCTGACCGTTGACCACGTAATGGTCGCCGACGCGCTCCGCGCGCGTGCGCAGCGACGCCAGATCCGAACCCGAGCCCGGCTCCGAGTAGCCCTGGCACCACCAGTCCGTACCGTCGAGAATGCGCGGCAAATAGTGCCGCTTCTGTGCCTCGTTGCCGTATTTCATCAACACGGGCGCCACCATGGAGACACCGAAAGGCAGCACGGACGGCGCGCCGATACGCGCGCACTCTTCGTCCCAGATGTGCCGTTGGGTGGCGTCCCAATCCGGGCCGCCGTATTCTTTCGGCCACGCTGGCGCAGACCAGCCGCGCGTGCCAAGCAGCTTGTGCCAGCTTGCGAAGTCTTCGCGGGAAAGCCGCTTGTGATTGAGTACCTTGTCGCTCAGTTCCCGAGGCAGATTTGTCTCAAGCCAGGCGCGGATGTCGGCGCGGAACGCGCTGTCAGCGGGCGAATAGTCCAGATTCATGCGTAGTGTCTCCTGGCCGCCGCCACCCGCCGCCAGTGAGCCACTGCGCTATTGCAGCGGTTCCTTCAAGGCAGCCGGGACCGGCAGCGGCATCACTTCGATGCCTTCTTCGACCAAGGCTTTCGCGTCTTCCGGCGTGGTGACACCGCGAATATTGCGTGCGGGCGCTTCATTGTAGTGAATGCGCCGTGCTTCCTCGGCGAAGCGGTCGCCCACGTTCTCGGTCTTTTCCAGTACCTCGCGCAAGGCACGCATCGCGCGCGCCTGCATTTCCCCTGCGTCCGCCGGCGCTTTCGTTCCGGTCGCACCCGACAGGTTCAGGCGCGGCGCCGACGGCAAACGGCTCACCTCGTTCGCACCGCAGATCGGACATTCGACGAGCTTGCGGGACTGCTGCGATTCGAAGTCATCAGCCGAAGCGAACCAGCCTTCGAACCGATGGCCATGCGGACACTGTAAATCGAGGACCTTCATGTGGAATCAGGGCTTGCGTGCCAGTTTAGCGCAAAACGTAAATTTGTGAACGGTCGTTCGTAAAATTTTACAGACGAAGGCGCCAACGCCGGAAGTCGCCGACAATCCAGACGCGGTGGGCGATTTTAACGCTTTGCGCCGAGGCCCGCCGAAGGTACTCCGGAAGGCTAATGGGCTTGCCGATCACATACGCCTGCGAGGCTACGCACGCTGGCTGCCGCTCTGCTTTTATGCCACGAGGCATTCCAGTTGACGGCCCAGCCTTGGCTCGAGTTCGCGTGCCTCTTTGGCAAGGTTGATCTGCTTGGCCGACCTTGCGACCTCGAACACATCCGGCTTGATGTCATAACCACCGCGCGCGGTGAGCCAATCAAGAATGTCCGACAGATGCCACACCGATGCACTGCCCTCGTGGACCGGAGGCGGAAAGTCGATTGCGTGGTTCAGCATTAGCTTGCGCATGTTTTGCCGCGACACGCCTGCGACTTCGGCGACGTCAGTGAGGCCAACGAAATCGGGCCCCGCTTCCACAAGACGCCCGGACGGCACCACTCGTTTGAAGTCCTGGAGAGCACTGACCAGCGCCCCGAATGCGGACGCGCCTTCGCGAGTAAAGAACAGCGCGATGCGGCCCGGCTGACCGACACCAACGGTGGCGTCGTCACACCCAGCTTCGCCCAGACGCTCAACGATCGCGTCAAGATCGCAATCTTCCGCCGCGAGCTGGTACTTCAAGGTGAACACATATTCCATACGTTACTCCTGCTTTCATTCAGCCCGACACTGTCGCCAACAGAACGCCCCTGCTACCGGCGAGCCGTGCAGTTATCCACAATGCGCCGCAGATGCCTGGCATGGTTGCCGGGATTCTTCGGCGTACTCCAGACGCTCGCTATGCAGAACTCGCCGCACCGGCACTCGGCGTCTTTGTCGGGACAGTACATTTTTCCCCAGGCGTGGCTTTTGCCACCGCCCTGAACACGCCAACCGTTCTGTTCCGCGTACGCCAATGCCGCCTCGACCTCTTTCTTGGAATGGGTTCCTCGAACCATCTACGCCCTCCAATTTAATGAGTGGAAGCAAGGTTGTCAAGTGACAACAAACTTATCCACCCTGAATCAAATATCTCTCATATACTTCGCCATCCGAAGTAAAAATGCCTGATGCCGTTGCCAGAGGTCTATGCTAGAGATACAACGCTCGTGGAGCGAGACTGCCTGAAGTCATAAGACAAAGGCACGTTTTCGAGACAGGATCAATTCGATCGAAGGGTGTCGGCAGCCCGCTTGGGAGACGGAGAAAAACAAGCGCCGCCTCGCACGACATGTGTCAAGGCGGGCCATCGCGACCCGCCTTTTTTTGCGCTCTTCGTGCACACCCTGCGTCATCCTTTGAGGAGCCGTCTGACAATCCATGCGTACAGACGGTCCAGCGTCGGCTCGACGTGCCGCTCACTCCAGTCGAGCGCGATAATCGTGAACGTCACGAGCGCCGCACTCGCGACGAACCCGGCCAGCCACGGTTCCACCTGCGGCCAGTTCAGGACGATCCGCCGTGCGAGAACATTGCCACCTACGAGCGACACGACGAAATAGATCGCCTTGCGCCACGTCGTGGTCTCATGCGAACGCGTCAGATACAGGAGCGCTCCACAAGCGACGCCCAATACCCTTTCGAAGTCGTTGAGCATGTGCGACGCGACGAAGGCAACACTGCCTCTCAAGCCGCCCACCAATACCGGAGTGGCGGAAAAAACAACAGGATAAGTGGCCATGATGGTATCCAACTCCAAAGGTCCAGAAGCCGACCGGCTTGTGTGCGGCGGCGCTCGCCGGAGCGCCGCCGCACTTCGCGGTCAGGGCATGATCACCGCAACCGGTAATCAGGCGCTGCCGAGGTCCTCCCAGACCTTGCCGTCATACTTCTGCTTGCTCGTGCAAGCAGGATCGCCCGGCTCGTCGGAGCGGCTCGCCCACCACGACGCGCAGTACTTGCGCAGACCCTGGCCGCGATAGTCGTGCGTCACTACCGAGCCGCCCGGATAGTCCTGCGGCTTCCACGTGCCGGCGCTCTGGCCCGCGACGACCGTCACGGTGACCGATGCGACCGACTGCGCGCCGTCGCCGCCGTGCCCGGTCACCGTCAATTGGACCGGATACGCGATGGTCTTCGCGAGTGTTGGTGCGGTCACGGTAACGCTCGCCTGATCGGAGCCGTCGAACGACAGGCCCGGCGCGCTCCACTTGTAGACCAGCGGTGCCGGGCCGGTCGAATCCGCACCCGAGAGCGACAGCGGCGCGCCGCTCTCCACATTCGTCTTACCCGTAATGACCGCCTTCACGGAGCCACCGGACGACGGCGTGGCTTCCAGATAGATCGCCTCGCTCGACGTCGACGTGCCGTCGCTCACCGACAGCTGGATCAGGTAGTCGGTCGTCTTGGCGACGCTCGGCACAACCCCGCTCACGACCGCCTCGTGCGAGCCGTCGAACGGCAGTTGCGGCGCCGCCCACGCGTAGGACAGCGGATCGCCGTCCGGATCGAATGACGCGGTGCCCGAGAGCTGGAACGCCGTCCCCGACGCGAGTTGCATCGTCATCCGGGCTACCGGCGGCTGACCGCTTTTCGATTTCACGGTCAGCTTGACCTGCGCGGTGTTGGTGTTGCCGTGACCGTCGTCGACGGTCAGCTTCACCGTGTAGCTCGTGGAGGCACCCGTCGGCACGACGCCGTCGACCTCGACAGTGGTGGCGCCGTCGAACGGCAGCCCCGGAGCCGACCACAGGTAAGTCAGCGCATCGCCATCCGGATCGTTCGAGCGCTTGCCGCTGAAGTGAACCGCGTCGCCTGCGAACGCTTCCAGCGGACCGTCGATCGCGGCCGCCGGCGGTCGGTTGCCGCCCTGCACATTGATGCCCTTGAAGTAGAACGGCGACATGTCGATCGTCTGCTTCTCGATCTCGTTGCCGAGCCCTTCGCGCGCGGCATTGACGAGCACGCCGCCGTCCATCTCGATGGTCCAGGTGAACAGACCCGCGAGACCGCGCTGACGCGCGTATTCGCCCTTGGCTTTCACCGTGCGCGGCGTATCGACCGAAATGAAGAGTCTCGAGTCTTTGCTGTACAGGTAATCGGCGTCGGCGACTTCGTCGGTATAGACGTCGTAGCCGTTGATGCCACGCTGGTTCTCCAGATCGAGGTAGTTATAGATCAGGTCGTACCATTCCGTCGTGCCCGATTCGAAGCTCCCGGTGGTCGTGCCCATGCCGGGATCGTAGGTGCCTTCGAGCGGCGACAGGTTAGTGAGCTTTGCATTGCGCGCGCTGCGGCTATACGCCGCGTAGCCGATCGCCACACGGTTCAACGGTACGCCGGTCTGGACCAGATAGTCGATCGCGGCGTCGATGCTGAACTCGTCCGGGTCGCTCGGGTGGCTCGGATGCAGGTTCGTATGGTGCGCGAGCTTCGGCGCCCACGGCGTGCCGAAGAAGTCGTAAGTCATGAGGTTGATGCCGTGCACGCCGGCATCGATCATGCCCTTCAGGTCGGCTTTCTTCATCTTCGACAAGGCGGCCGATGCGGCAATGCTGATCATCACATCCTTGCGGGCCGCGCCGTCGAACGCTTGCCTGAGTTCGCGCACCAGTGCCTGGAAGTTCGGCGTGTCGGCATCGGAATAGGTATTGCCGTCGTTACCCTCTGCCGCCGGGTACTCCCAGTCGAGATCGATCGCGCCGAACATCGGGAAGCGCTTGAAGAGATCGAGGATGCTGTTGATCAGCGTCTTGCGCCGCGCCGGATCGGCGACCACCCAGTGAAACGCCTCGCTCATCGTCCAGCCGCCGATACTGAACGACAGCACCAGGTCGGGATTCTTGGCCTTCAGCTTGCGCAGACCGCCCAGCACCCCTTGCGCGGTGTCCTGATGGAACAGTGCCTGATAGTCGTTGCTCACCCAGCCCGGGAAGCCACAGTTGCGATACGAAGCGACGTCGCCCCATGCATCGACGAACGTGGCCTCGTCTTTCTTGCGGCCGAAATCCTGCGCGGCGCGGTTGATGGTGTTCTGCTTCTCGCCCTTGTCGCCGATGATGCCGGCAAAGCCGAGCACGAGCTTGTCATAGGCTTTCGCGTCGAGCAGCATCAGGTCGATGCCTCGGCCGCACGAATCGTCGGCGAAATCGCCGTCGTAGCGCCCGTCGTATTGCGACCAGTCCGTGTAGTAGCCGAACACCTTCGCGTCGTTCGGCTTGTAGCTGTTGTAGACCCGCTTCGCCACCCGGCCGGACGTGTAGCTGAACTTCTCGACTTCGGTGGCCGGCTGGTAGCCGTTCATCTGATACTTCTTTTCCGTCGCGCCCTTGGCACCGGCCTTGTCGCCCGGATCGCCGTTGTACACCAGCTTGCTGTTCTGGCGCCCCTGCTGTACGGAGCCGCTTGCGGACGTGGGAGTATTCGATTGCGTCATAAGAACCTCGTTCATGAAAAGTGGATGTCGACTGCTACGCACCGTGGCGTTGCCTGATCGACCCGTTCATGTTCGGATGCCTCATCGACGAACGACATGGAGAATCCATCGAAAATTCGCGCTCCGCAAGCCGGCGGCGTAGGAGATCGGCCAGGTCATGCCACCTGCGCCGCTCCTCCACCTGCAACGGCGTCGAAATGCGCGACCGCCGACGCCAGTCGCGTGTCATAGGCATGTGTGTGATAGGCCGGACCGTTGTAGCGTCGCGCAAAATCGTCCCACCTTCCCTGCTGCAACGCGTGAAGCATTGCGGCGTCGCGTTCGATGAAACGAACGAATGCGTCGAGCTGGCTGCGCTCATCGATGGTCATCGACGCGGCAAAGTCGGACGCACTGGCGTAATCCAGATACAGCCAATGAAGGCCCATGATCTGGAATAACCCCCAGCTGCAGGCCTCGATCGCGCAAACGCAATCGAGCGCACTGGCCGCATCGAAACGTTCGTATTCCTTCGCGCCGCCCAGATAGCCTCCGGGTGTCGTATTGACGAGCTCAGGAAATTCGCTGCGCCACCGTTGTGCGGGCAACGCCGCGGCAACCAGCCGCCGATACATCACATGGCGCTCGAACAGGATCTTCGCTCGAGCATCCGGCAGGAAGCCGAAGCCCGCGCTCTCGACCTCGATCAGCGCGAGAAGCCGTGCTGGTGCAACGCCTAGCGCGTCGCTGGCCTCGGCCACATCGGGTTCGGAAAGCAACCCCGCACGCTGCGCCGTTTGCGCAACCAGCGCACGAGTCTGCTCACACACCGTGCCAGTGTCCGGCACCCCCCGCAGTTGCTGGAATCGCCGCAGCGCACTTTGTGTCTCGGGGCCCGACAGGCCATCCACTTTCAGGCGTGGATTTTCTTGCGCCAGCGCTCGCTGTAAAAAGACGACGCTCGTGCCGTGATTTATCGATGAATTCATGATGGGTAACCGTGAGATGGAAAAAAGAGTCGCGGCAGATAAAAAACCAACTGCTGCCGCGACGTGATTGTTTTTCCTCCGGTTTGCATGCGCCATAGAAGACGGCGGAGATTCGCATCTCACCTGCCTTGCCGGCCTCCATGCCGCTGCCTGCCACATGGAAGTTGCGATACTCCACCTGGTATCGGGATATGTCCGCTATAGCGCGCGCGCGCCCGGCTTCCTCCATTGGCTGAGACCGTTCACCGATGCTACGTTATGCGTATTAAATACGCCGGAGGAACCGTGAGTAAAAATAGTGGCATCGTTCGTTTCGACTGGCGACATGACCGTGTATCCGTCGGCCATATCGCCGTCCGCGTGTCGGGACAGGAAAAAGAAGTGCTCCGCCTGATGGTGGAAAGCGCCGGACGTGTATGCGACCGAGAAGCGTTGATGGGGGTCGTGTGGGGCGAGCGTGCGATCCATATGGACGAGCTCTATCTGACACAACTGGTTTACCGCCTACGCAAGTCGTTGAGACCGCTCGGCCTCGGCAACCATATCGTGACCATGCCCCGTGCAGGCTACCGGTTCGAACCGGAAGGACTTCAGATCGATGCCGACCAACCTCCGCAGGATGCGGCGCCTGCGTCGGCTGGCGCAGTCGTCACGGACGAGCCTGCGCGCGGCGCAGCCCTTCGTAACTGGTTCGCGCAATTACGCGACAGCGCGCCAAATCAGCCGGCACCGTCCGACTCGGTCGGCCTGCCGGCAATTCATACCGAAGAGGGCGTAGTCACCTATGCTGGGGCAACCGTTTATCTCACAGGTTTCGAAAGCGCGTTACTGCAGGCATTCGTCGAACAGCCCGATGTCACGCTCGAACGTGACGAGTTGATCTCACGGATCTGGGGCGATGAGCAGGACGTCGACGTGAATCGCCTGACGCGGCTGGTGTCGCGCTTGCGGCGTTCGTTGCAGCCGCTTGGGCTCGAGCGCCAGTTGATCTATATACCTTGTATCGGATATCGATTCTGCCGGACCGTGTCGCCTTCGCCCGCCGACATCGGCGGCGCCGGTGGTATCGGCAGCAACTCGCTGCCGTTGTTAGCCACCGTGCTTCAGTCGTTGCCACGCGCGGTTGCCGGGCTTACGTGGATCGCCTCGCGACGCACCGTCGCGCTGATCGGCGTGGCGTTGTTCGCCCTCACGGCCGCGCTTGCGATGCCGGCGGACCTCGGCAATGCAAGCCGCCCCGGCCGGCCTTTTGCCGCGCTACGCACTGGAGATGGTGCGCCAATAACCTGTAGCGCCGATTACGTGCATCACGTGTTCATTCGCGACGTAGTCGATTCGGTGGCGGCGTCGAGTTCTCCGCCTGTGCCGGCTACCGTGGACAGCGCGTGGAAACGGATCGTCATGGATTTGCACGCGGCGGGATGCCGTAGCGTGGCACCTTCCGCTCCGTCGTAACGCCCGTAGCGGATCAGTAGCGGATCAACCGCCAGGAGGCTGCCGCGCTGAACCGTGCGGCGATACCCTGCCTGCTCGGGATGGCCGGCACACGTTCTGAACTGCTGACGTTATTCCGGCTCCGCCATCGGCCACGCGCCCGACAGAATCTTCTCCAGCCAGAACGTGCCGATCACCGTCTTGACGTCGGTGATCTTGCCGGTGCGAACCCACTCGGACACCTCGGGCACACTCGCCGTGAACAGTTCGAGAAACTCGCCTTCGTCGAGCTTGCGCTCCCCCTCAGTCAAACCACGCGCGAGATAGATGTCGATGAATTCGGTCGAGTACGAAATGATCGGGTGAATGCGCGTCAGATAGACATACTCGCGCGCGGTATAGCCCGTCTCTTCCCGCAACTCACGAATCGCACAGGCCAGCGCGCCTTCGTTCGGGTCGAGCTTGCCGGCCGGATACTCGACCATGACCTTGCCCATCGGGTAGCGATACTGGCTTTCCAGCAACACACGGCCGTCGTCGAATAAGGGAATCACCATCACGGCGCCCGGGTGCTGAACATATTCGCGCGTGGCATGCTTGCCGTCCGGCAGGCGAACGGTATCGCACTTGAGCGTCAGAAACGGCCCTTGGTGGATCGTTTTGCTCTCGAGACAGGTCTCGGTAAGCGCGGCGTCGTGATCGGGAAGTTCAGCCATATGCGGACCTCGGAACAACTGGGTGCGCCGACGGCGAGGCGCCGTCAGCGGCGTTTGACGAGATACTGGAAGGTGAAGCCGGGGAATGCGAACACCACGAATAGCGCGAACGTGATTGCGTAGAACTGCCACCCCTGTTCGAAGCGGTTACCCGCGCGCGCTTCCAGCAGAAACCCGAGCGCGCCGACCACAAAGTACAGCACAATCAATTCGGCAATCCGGATCCAGGCGCTCTTCTTCGCCGCTTTCAACGGCACGGCGGCGAAGAGGCGCTGATTCAGGAACGGCAGGTTGGCGCCCACCAGCGCCAACAGCACGATAAACCAACCCGCAGCCGACATCAGAGCAGCAGCGTGTGCTGGATAGCCTGCAGGCAGGCCTTCAACAACGGATCCGGCACGATACCGAGCACCAGTACGGCCACGCCGTTGAAGGCGAGCAAGGCACGCGTGCTGGTGTCGGCGAGAATGGGCGACTTGTCTTGCGGATCGTCGAAATACATCAGCTTGACGATACGCAGGTAGTAGAACGCGCCGAACAGCGAGGTGATCACGGCCAGCACCGTCAGCCAGGTCAAACCGGCGTTCATGGTGGCCTGCAGCACCGCGAGCTTCGCATAGAAGCCGACTGCGGGCGGAATGCCGGCGAGCGAGAACATCATGATCATCATCACGAACGCGAATACCGGGCTACGCTGGTTCAGGCCCTTGAAGTCTTCGAGCGTGTCGGCTTCGAAATCGCGGCGCGCCAGCAGCATGATGACGCCGAACGTGCCCATCGTCGTGATCAGGTAGACGATGCTGTAGTACATGGCCGAGCCGTACGCATTGGCCGCGCCCGTGGTCTTGCTGTCGACCACGCCGGCCAGCAGGCCGAGCAGCACGAAACCCATGTTCGAGATCGCCGAGTACGCGAGCATCCGCTTGACGTTGCGTTGCACGATACCGGTAATGTTGCCGACGATCAGCGAGAGCGCCGCGAGAATCACGAGCATCTGCTGCCACTCCACCGCCAGCGGCAGCAGACCCATCACCAGGAAGCGCAAGCCCCACGCGAACGCGGCCACCTTCGGACCGCCGCCGACCATCAGCGTCATGGCCGTCGGAGCGCCTTGATACACGTCAGGCACCCACATGTGGAACGGCACCGCACCCATCTTGAACGCCACGCCCGCCACGATGAAGATCACGCCGAACAGCAGCACGCTCGGGTCGTAGTGGCTCG
The DNA here is from genome assembly GCF_031570135.1 of Paraburkholderia sp. USG1. NCBI lineage: Bacteria > Pseudomonadati > Pseudomonadota > Betaproteobacteria > Burkholderiales > Burkholderiaceae > Paraburkholderia > Paraburkholderia sp. USG1. The sequence continues at coordinate 28,547 of NZ_JAMWXW010000036.1, forward strand.
TGCCGATCGCCTTGAACACTTCGTTCAGGTCGAGCGAACCGGTCGCACCGTACAGCATCGAGATGCCGTACAGCAGGAAGCCGGAAGCCAGCGCGCCGAGCACGTAGTACTTCATGGCCGCCTCGTTCGACTGCGCCGCATCACGACGCAAGGCAATCGCCGCGTACAGCGACAGCGACATCAGTTCCAGGCCGAGATACAGCGTCAGGAAGTTGTTGCCGGAGATCATGACGAGCTGGCCGAGCAACGAGAACATTCCCAGCAGGAAGAACTCGCCGCGGAACAGTCCGCGATCCTCAAGGTAGCGGCGCGAATAGACGATCGACACGGCGTAGCCGAGCGTCACCACCGCTTTCATCACGTTCGCGAACGAATCCACCACATACATGTGGCCGAAGTAGTAGCGCACTTGCGGGTCGAACGCATTCATCGCGAACCAGATGCCGGCGACCAGCGTCGAGAAGAACGCGATGAAATACGTGGTACGGCGACCGGCCTGGCCGACGAACGTGTCGTTGAGCCACGCGACGACAACGGCGAGCATCACCAGCGCGTCAGGCAACAGAGCAGTCATAGGGGCGTTTTGCATGGTCTTTAAATTCCTCCGCTCTGCGTTACTGAGGCAACGGCAGCTTTGATTGCGCAACGTGGGAGAGGAGGTTTTCCACGGATACGTGCATCACATCGGTAAAGGGCTTCGGATACAGGCCCATGAACAACGTCAGTGCAGCGAGCACTGCCAGCATGAAAAATTCGCGGCGGTTGATGTCGAGCAGGCTCCTCACGTGATCGTTGGCGATCGCGCCGAAGTACACGCGCTTGTACATCCACAACGTGTAGGCCGCGCCGAGAATCAGCGTGACTGCCGCGCCGCCCGCGATCCAGAAGTTGTACTGAACCGCCGCCAGAATCACCATGAACTCGCCGACGAAACCAGAGGTGCCAGGCAGGCCGCAATTCGCCATGGAGAACAGCATGACGAACGCCGCGAACTTCGGCATCACGTTGACGACACCGCCGTAATCGGCGATCTGACGCGAATGCATACGGTCGTACAGCACGCCGATGCTCAAGAACATCGCGCCCGACACAAAGCCGTGCGAGATCATCTGAACGATTGCGCCTTCCACACCGAGCTGGTTGAAGATGAAGAAGCCGAGCGTGACGAAACCCATGTGCGCGATCGACGAATACGCGACCAGCTTCTTCATGTCCGCCTGCACCATCGCGACGAGGCCGATGTAGATCACTGCGATCAGCGACAACGTGATGACAACCGGCGCGAGGAAGTGGCTCGCGTCCGGCGTGATCGGCAACGAGAAGCGCAGGAAACCGTATGCGCCCAGCTTCAGCATGATCGCGGCCAGCACGACCGAGCCGCCGGTCGGCGCTTCCACGTGGGCGTCGGGCAACCACGTGTGAACCGGCCACATCGGCACCTTCACGGCAAATGCCATGAAGAACGCTATGAACAGCAACACCTGAGGCGTCATGGCGATCTGCGCATGCTGCCACGTGGCGAGGTCGAACGTGCCGGTCTGGACGTACAGGTACAGCAGCGCGACCAGCATCAGCAGCGAGCCCATCAGCGTGTACAGGAAGAACTTGAATGCCGCGTACACGCGGTTCGCCCCGCCCCACACGCCGATGATGATGTACATCGGAATCAGCGTCGCTTCGAAGAACACGTAGAACAGCATGCCGTCGGCCGCGCTGAACACGCCGACCATGATGCCCGAGAGGATCAGGAATGCGGCCAGGTACTGCGCCACGTTCTTCGTGATCACTTCCCACGCGGCGATCACGACGATCACCGTAATCAGGGCCGTCAACACGACGAACCACATCGAGATGCCGTCGACACCCAGATGGTACGTAATGTTGAAGCGCTCGATCCAGTTCGCCTTTTCGACGAACTGCAGATCGGCGGTGCTCGAATCAAAACCCGTAATCAGCGGGATCGTCACGAGAAAGCTGACGACCGAGCCGATGAGCGCAATCCAGCGCGCGGGAGCCGGGTTCCGGTCGGAACCGATAGCGAGGACCAGCAGGCCAACGAGGATCGGTAACCAGATTGCGATGCTGAGAATCGGATAAGCGTGCATTAGTGTCCCTCGCCTTATTTGCCGCCGAGCGTTACAAACAGGGTCAGGAGCCCCAACATGCCGATAATCATGGCGAACGCGTAGTGGTAGATGTAGCCGGATTGGAGGAAACGGATCACGCCGGCGAACCAGCCGATAAAGCGTGCGCTGCCGTTGACGATGCCGTCGATCACCACGACGTCGCCTTCCTTCCAGAGACCACGGCCAATTGCCACGGCGCCCCGCGCAAACACGACATCGTTGATCTTGTCCAGGTAGTACTTGTTATCGAGCAACGTGTAGATCGGGCCGAATGCGCGCTTGATGACAGCCGGCAAATCCGGACGAATCAGGTACAGGAACCATGCGACCACCACACCCGCGAGCGCCAGCCAGACCGGCAGACCCGCGACCGAGTGCAGGCCCATCGATGCCCAGCCCTGGAACTCCTCGGCCATCTCATGCAGCGCCGGATGGTTTTCGCCGATGAAGATCACCTTGTCGAACGCCACGCCGTGCTGGAAAAAGTCGCCGAACAGCATCGGACCCACGCCGATCGCACCGATCACCACCGACGGAATCGCCAGCAGCACCAGCGGCAGCCACACCACCCACGGTGTTTCGTGCGGCTCGTGTGCGTGGTCGTCGTGACCGTGGCCGTGCGCGTCATGCGCATGGGCAGCGGCTTCGGCACCCATCGGCGAATCCGGGTGCTTCGGATCGCGGAAGCGCTCCTTGCCGTGGAACACCATGAAGTACATACGGAACGAATACAGCGCGGTCACGAAGACACTTGCCACCACTGCGAAGTACGCGAAACCCGAACCCGGCAGATGCGACAGCTTCACTGCGTCGATGATCGAGTCTTTCGAATAGAAGCCCGAGAAGAACGGCGTACCGATCAGCGCCAGCGAACCCACCAGCGACGTGATCCACGTGATCGGCATGTACTTGCGCAGGCCGCCCATGTTGCGCATGTCCTGATCGTGGTGCATGCCGATGATCACCGAACCCGCGCCGAGGAACAGCAGCGCCTTGAAGAACGCGTGCGTCATCAGGTGGAACACGGCGACCGGGTAAGCCGACACGCCGAGCGCCACCGTCATGTAACCTAGCTGCGACAGCGTGGAGTAAGCCACCACACGCTTGATGTCGTTCTGCACGATCCCGAGGAAGCCCATGAACAGCGCGGTAATCGCGCCGATGACCGTCACGAACGAGAGCGCCGTATCCGACAGTTCGAACAGCGGCGACATGCGCGTGACCATGAAGATACCGGCCGTCACCATGGTTGCCGCGTGAATCAGCGCGGAAATCGGCGTCGGGCCTTCCATCGAATCCGGCAGCCAGACGTGCAGCGGGAACTGCGCCGACTTACCCATCGCACCGATGAAGAGGCAAATGCAGGCCACCGTCAGCAGACCCCAGTCCGTACCCGGAAAGGTCAATGCCGCGAGTTCGGTGCGCTTCGCAAACACGTCGCCGTAGTTCATTGAACCGGCGAACGCGAACAGCAGGCCGATACCCAGCAGAAAGCCGAAGTCGCCGATGCGGTTCACGATGAACGCCTTCATGTTCGCGTAGATCGCCGTGGGACGCGTGAAGTAGAAGCCGATCAGCAGGTACGACACCAGGCCCACCGCTTCCCAGCCGAAGAACAGTTGCAGGAAGTTGTTGCTCATCACGAGCATCAACATCGAGAACGTGAACAGCGAGATGTACGAGAAGAAGCGCTGGTAGCCGTCGTCGTCGGCCATGTAGCCGATCGTGTAGATATGCACCATGAGCGACACGAAGGTCACCACGCACATCATCATGGCCGTCAGCGAGTCGACCAGGAAGCCGACCTCGAACTTCGTCTTGCCGATCGACATCCATTCATAGACGGTCGCGTTGAAGCTCGCGCCGTCCATCACCTGGAAGAAGACGATGGCCGAAAGAATGAACGAGATCGCGACGCCGAGAATCGTGACCGAATGCGCACCGGCTCGCCCTACCGCCTTTCCGAACAGCCCGGCAACCAGACAGCCGGCCAGCGGTGCCAGCGGAATCGCCAGCAGCAGGTTTTCATTGAGTATCGTGGACATAACCGCTTTTCCTGAAATTAACCTTTGAGCTGATCGAGATCCTCGACATTGATCGTGTCGAGGCTACGGAACAGGGTCACCAGAATCGCGAGGCCGATTGCCGCTTCCGCTGCCGCAACCGTCAGCACGAAGAAGACGAAGATCTGGCCATGCACGTCGCCGAGGTAATGCGAGAACGCGACGAAATTGGTGTTCACCGCGAGCAGCATCAATTCGATCGCCATCAGGATGATGATGACGTTGCGACGGTTCAGGAAAATGCCGACGATGCTGATCGCAAACAGGATCGCGCCGAGGACAAGGTAATGGGCAAGGGTCAACATGATTTCTATCTCCTGTCCGCTCAGCTGTTCTTGGCCGGCGCCGAGTCGGCCGCTGCTGCCGCCGCTGCCGCGGCTTCTTCCGCCGCGACGGTGGCCGCGGTCTTTTCGGATTTCATCTTCACGACGCGCACACGGTCTTGAGCCCGTACCTTGACCTGTTCGCTGACGTTCTGACGTTTGCTGTCTTTCTTGTGGCTCGTGGTCAGCGCAATCGCCGCGATGATCGCCACCAGCAGCACCAGACCGGCCACTTCGAACGCAAAGATGTAGTCGGTGTAAATGATCTTGCCGATGAGGCGGGTGTTCGACCAGTCGCCCATGCCGTTAGCAGCGGCCGTGGTGTCGCGCAGCGCCGTGGCGGTCGCGCCGTAACCGTGCCACAGGATCAGCGCGGTTTCGATCACGATGATCGCGCCGACCAGCGTGGCCATTGGCACGAAGCGTTTGAAGTCTTTGCGCAGCACGTCGATATTGATGTCCAGCATCATCACGACGAACAGGAACAACACCATCACCGCGCCGACGTAGACCAGCACCAGCAGGATCGCAAGGAACTCGGCCTCCAGCAGCATCCAGATCGCGGCTGCGTTGAAGAACGCCAGCACCAGAAACAGTGCGGACGACACCGGGTTGCGCGAGGTGATCACCTTCAGCCCTGAAACCACCAGGAGCAGCGCGAAGATGTAGAACAGTACGGTCGTGAATTCCATGATTACCGGTTCATCGTTAGGCCATCGTCAGGCATTGTTCTTCGGCACCTGGGGCTGACATACAACTGGCATACCGCCAGAACAGCCGCACAGGTGCGCCGTGCCGCGGCGTTCAGGCCGTGGCGCCCGGCCCGACAACAGGCCGTGATTGCTGCATTTACCGCTGCATTTACTGCTTCAACTGAAGCGCTTCAACGATACGGTGCGTCCGCTGCCTTGTTCGCAGCGATCTCCGTTTCATAGCGGTCGCCCACAGCCAGCAGCATGTCTTTCGTGAAGTACAGATCGCCACGCTTTTCGCCGTGATACTCGAGAATGTGCGTTTCGACGATCGAATCGACCGGGCAGCTCTCTTCGCAGAAACCGCAGAAGATGCACTTGGTCAGGTCGATGTCGTAGCGCGTGGTGCGGCGGGTGTTGTCCGCGCGCGTTTCCGACTCGATCGTAATAGCGAGCGCCGGACACACCGCTTCGCACAGCTTGCACGCGATGCAGCGTTCTTCACCGTTTTCATAGCGTCGCAGCGCATGCAGACCGCGAAAACGCGGCGAGATCGGGGTCTTCTCTTCCGGAAATTGCACGGTCACCTTGCGCTGGAACGTATAACGTCCGGTCAACGCGAGGCCTTTGAGCAACTCCGTGAGGAAGAAGGTCTTGAAAAAGTTTTGGATTGCGGTCATGGGTTCATCCGCCCTTTATTTCCAGATATTCAACGGCGACATGATCCAGAAGCCGACCACCACCAGCCACACCACGCAGACCGGAATGAAGATCTTCCAGCCCAGACGCATGATCTGGTCATAGCGATAGCGCGGGAATGTGGCACGCGCCCAGATGAACACCGACAACAGGAAGAAAACCTTGGCGACGAGCCAGACGATGCCCGGGATAAACGACAGGAAGCCGAACGGTGCGCTCCAGCCGCCGAGGAACAGTGTTGCAGCCAATGCCGAGATCACGATCATGTTGATGTACTCGGCGAGGAAGAACAGCGCGAACGCCATACCCGAGTAATCGATCATGTGGCCCGCGACGATTTCCGACTCCCCTTCCACCACGTCGAACGGGTGACGGTTCGTTTCGGCGATGCCCGAGATGAAGTACACGACGAACATCGGCAGTAGCGGCAGCCAGTTCCACGACAGGAAGTTCAAGCCGTACGACGCGAAGATACCGTGTTCCTGCGAAGCGACGATGCCCGACAGGTTCAGCGTGCCGGCCGTCATCAGCACGACGACGAGCGCGAAGCCCATCGAAATTTCGTACGACACCATCTGGGCCGCGGCACGCATGGCGCCGAGGAACGCGTACTTCGAGTTCGACGCCCAGCCTGCCAGAATCACCCCGTACACGCCGATCGATGAAACCGCCATTGCATACAGAAGACCCGCGTTGATGTCGCCGAGCACCGCACCCGCCTGGAACGGAATCACCGCCCAGACCGCAAAGGCCGGCACCACCACCATGATCGGGGCGACCATGTAAATCCAGCGACTCGCCTGCGCCGGCTGAATCACTTCTTTCAGCAACAGCTTCAGCACGTCGGCGATTGGCTGCAGCAAACCTGCGGGGCCCACGCGGTTCGGGCCGAGACGCACGTGCATCCAGCCGATCAGCTTACGCTCCCACAGAATCAGGTAAGCCACGCACAGCAGGATCACGACGGCCACCACCAGGATGCGCACCAGTGCCCACACCGTGGGCCACGCCACACCGAGAAGCTGGGTGCCGCCCGAGTTGATCGTATCGAACAAGCTCATTTACGCCTTCTCCACCACCAGTTCACCGAACAGGCTGCCCAGCGCTGCACCGGCAGGCGTAGCCGCCGATACGCGGACGACCGTCTCCGCAAGATTCGCGTCGCGCACGGCCGGCAACTGCACCGATTGCTCGCCCTGGCGCACGCGCACTGCGTCGCCTTCCTTCAAACCCAGTTTGTCGAACAGCGCCGCCGGCAGACCGACCGTGTTCGCTGCCCGTGCCGCTGCCGTCAGATGCAGCGACTCTGCCCGGCGTACCAGCGCGTCGGCATGATAGATCGGCACGTTCGCGATCCGCTCGAACTTGCCTTCCGCAGCCTTCGCCGCCTTGCCGCGTGCGACCGTGACACCGGTCCTGTTCGACAGCCGCGACTTCAGTTCGCCGTCGCCGAGAGCGACCGTGCGCACTTCTTCCGAAGTCTCGAATTCGAAGCCCGGCAGACCCAGCAGGCTGCCCAGCACACGCAACACCTTCCAGGCCGGACGCGTGTCGCCGAGCGGACGCACGACACCATTGAACGTCTGCACCGTACCTTCGGCGTTGACGAACGTACCGGCGGTTTCCGTGAACGGCGCGATCGGCAGCAGCACGTCGGCGTATTCGGCACCGGTCTGGAACGGCGACAGCACGACCACCATTTCAGCCTGCTTCAGCGCGGCCAAAGCCTGCGCCGGATTGGCCGTGTCGAACTCCGGTTCGACGTTCAGCAGCACATAGCCCTTGCGCGGTTGCTCGAACACTTCGCGAGCGCTCAGACCGCCCTCGCCCGGCAACGCGTTCACGAGATGCGCGCCGACCGTGTTGGCCGCTTCCGTGAGGAAGCCCAGCGTCGCGCCGGTCGCGTCTGCGATCCATTGCGCCGCGGCCTGGATGACCGCGAAGTCCGGATGACGGACCGCACCGTTGCCCAACAACACGAGGCGGCGTTCGCCCGTGGCGAGCGACTTCGCGATCTGTTTGTCGGCCTCCGAAGGCTGCGTGCCGGCGAAAGCTTCCGGCAGCGCCACGCCGCCGGCTTCCGACACGGCCCCGGCAATACCGGCCAGCGCGTCGAGCCATGCGGACGGCGCCGCTACCACGCGTTGCGCTTGCGGAATCAGCGCGTCGTCGTTGGTGGCCTGCACGAGCGTGAGCTTCGCGCCGCCCTTTGCGGCCTGACGCAGACGCGCGGCGAACAGCGGATGATCGCGGCGCAGATCCGAACCGATCACCAACGCGGCGTCGACGTTCGACAGATCGGCGATGGCGGTGCCGAGCCACGGCGCACCGTTGACCGGCGCCGAGAAATCCGACTGACGCAGACGGAAGTCGACGTTAGGCGTGCCGACTGCTTGCGCCAGCTGCTTCAACAGGAACAGTTCTTCGACGGTGCTGTGGGCGCTGCCGAGCGCGGCCAACGCGTTCGCGCCGTGGTCGCCCTTGATGCCCTTCAAACCCTTCACCACATATTCGAGCGCGGTTTGCCAGTCGGTCTCGACCCACTTGCCACCTTGCTTGAGCATCGGCTGAGTCAGACGCTCGGGGCTGTTCAGGCCTTCATACGAGAAGCGGTCCTTGTCCGAAATCCAGCATTCGTTGATGGATTCGTTTTCGAACGGCAGAACGCGCATCACGCGATTGTTCTTGACTTGCACCACGAGGTTGGCGCCGACGGAGTCGTGCGGGCTCACCGACTTGCGGCGCGACAGTTCCCACGTGCGGGCGCTGTAACGGAACGGCTTGCTGGTCAGCGCGCCGACCGGGCACAGATCGATCATGTTGCCCGACAGTTCCGAATCCACCGTCTTGCCGACGAACGACGTGATTTCCGAATGCTCGCCGCGGCCCAGCATGCCGAGTTCCATCACGCCGGCCACTTCCTGGCCGAACCGCACACAACGCGTGCAGTGGATGCAACGCGACATTTCTTCCATCGAGATCAGCGGGCCGACGTTCTTGTGGAACACGACGCGCTTTTCTTCGCTATAACGCGATGCCGACTTGCCGTAGCCCACGGCCAGATCCTGCAACTGGCACTCGCCGCCCTGATCGCAGATCGGGCAATCCAGCGGGTGGTTGATCAGCAGGAATTCCATCACGGCTTGCTGGCCCTTCACCGCCTTGTCCGACTTGGTGCGCACGATCATGCCGGCCGATACCGGCGTGGCGCACGCGGGCACCGCTTTCGGCATCTTTTCGACATCGACCAGACACATCCGGCAGTTGGCCGCAATCGACAGCTTCTTGTGATAGCAGAAGTGAGGAATGTACGTGTCGACCTTATGCGCAGCCTGGATCACCATGCTGCCTTCAGGCACCTCTACTTTCTTGCCGTCTATTTCAAGTTCAACCATGATGGTCAATCTTCCTTAACCTGTTACCGCTCAATCGTTCGCCTGTTCAGCGCCCGTTTCAGGCGATGAATCCCGCGGTTGACGTGTTCTGGTGTGTACCTGTTCTACGTACTTGTTTGCGTGCTCAGGCAGCCACTGTTTCCGACGCCGCTGCAGCGCCGGCATGGCCGCCGACGAGGCAATGCTTATGGGCGACGTGATATTCGAATTCGTCCCAGTAGTGCTTGAGCATGCCGCGAACCGGCATGGCCGCCGCATCGCCGAGCGCACAAATCGTGCGGCCCATGATGTTTTCAGCGACCGAGTTCAGCAGGTCCAGATCTTCCGGACGGCCGAGTCCGTGTTCGATACGATGCACGACGCGGTACAACCAGCCCGTGCCTTCGCGGCAAGGCGTGCATTGACCACACGATTCTTCGTAATAGAAATACGACAGACGCAACAACGAGCGCACCATGCAGCGCGTCTCGTCCATGACGATGACCGCGCCGGAACCGAGCATCGAGCCTTGCTTGGCGATCGAGTCGTAGTCCATGTCGGTCTGCATCATGATGTCGCCCGGAATCACCGGTGCGGACGAGCCGCCAGGAATCACAGCCTTGATCTTCTTGCCGCCGCGTACGCCGCCAGCGAGTTCCATCAGCGTGGCGAACGGGGTGCCGAGCGGAATTTCATAATTGCCCGGACGCTCGACGTCGCCTGCGATCGAAAAAATCTTCGTGCCGCCGTTATTCGGCTTGCCGATTTCGAGGTAATTCTGCGGACCGATTGCGAGCAGGAACGGCACTGCGGCAAACGTCTCAGTGTTGTTGATCGTGGTCGGCTTGCCGTACACGCCGAAGCTCGCCGGGAACGGCGGCTTGAAGCGCGGCTGGCCTTTCTTGCCTTCCAGCGATTCGAGCAGCGCGGTTTCTTCGCCACAGATATAGGCGCCGTAACCGTGGTGCGCATGCAGTTCGAACGAGAAGCCCGAACCCATGATGTTTTCGCCAAGGAACCCGGCGCGGCGAGCTTCGTCCAACGCTTGTTCAAAGCGTTTGTAGACCTCCCAGATTTCGCCGTGGATATAGTTGTAGCCGACCGTAATGCCCATCGCGTACGCGCCGATGGCCATGCCTTCGATCAGCGCATGCGGATTGAAGCGCAGGATGTCGCGGTCTTTGAACGTACCCGGTTCGCCTTCGTCCGAATTGCAGACGAGGTACTTCTGGCCGGGGAACTGGCGCGGCATGAAGCTCCACTTCAGGCCGGTCGGGAAGCCCGCACCGCCTCGGCCGCGCAGACCCGACGCCTTGACGTCGGCAATCACCTGCTCGGGCGGAATCTTCTCTTCCAGAATACGGCGCAGCTGGGCATAACCGCCGCGCGCCACATAGTCTTCGAGATGCCAGTTATCGCCGTTCAGGCCGGCGAGAATCAGCGGTTTGATGTGACGATCGTGTAAACACGTCATTTCGAAAGTTCCTCGAGCAGCTGGTCGATCTTCGCGCGGCTCATGAAGCTGCACATGCGATGGTTGTTCACCAGCATCACCGGCGCGTCGCCGCACGAGCCCATGCACTCACCTTCTTTCAGGGTGAACTTGCCGTCGGGCGTGGTTTCGCCGAAGTCGATGCCGAGCTTCTGCTTCAGATATTCAGCAGCGCTGTCCGAGCCGCCGTCCGGGCCGAGCTGACACGGCAGGTTCGTGCAGAGCGTGATCTTGTACTTGCCGACCGGCGAGGTCTCGTACATCGTGTAGAAGGTAGCCACCTCCTGCACGGCGACTGCCGGCATGCCGAGATAGTCCGCGACGAACTGCATGAGTTCGGGCGACAGCCAGCCATGCTCTTCCTGAGCAGTGGCCAACGCCGACATCACGGCGGACTGTTTCTGATCGGCGGGATACTTCGCGATCGCACGATCGATTTCTTTCAGGCCTTCAGCTGAGATCATTTTCAGACACGACTCTTTCAATTCCTACCGAACGAAAACCCGTCGCTCACATCATGCTGCGACAGACCCGGCGTTCCTTTGCTTGCCGCGCGCTTCGGTGCAATCTGAAGACGCGCGCCGATGAATACGTCCTAGCGATCCACTTCGCCGAACACGATGTCCTGCGTGCCGATGATCGTCACAGCGTCGGCGATCATGTGACCGCGCGCCATTTCGTCGAGCGTGGACAGATGTGCATAGCCCGGTGCGCGGATCTTCAGGCGATACGGCTTGTTCGCGCCGTCCGAGATCAGGTAGATGCCGAACTCGCCCTTCGGATGCTCGACAGCCGCATACGCCTCGCCTTCCGGCACGTGGAAGCCTTCCGTGAAGAGCTTGAAGTGGTGAATCAGCTCTTCCATGTTCGACTTCATGCCCACGCGCGACGGAGGCGCAACCTTGTGATTGTCGACCATCACGGGGCCTGGATTCTTACGCAGCCACTCAATGCACTGTTTCACGATGCGCGTGGATTGGCGCATTTCTTCGACGCGAACCAGATAGCGGTCATAGCAATCGCCATTCACGCCGACCGGAACGTCGAAATCGAGCTTGTCATAGACTTCATACGGCTGCTTCTTGCGCAGATCCCACTCGATACCCGAGCCGCGCAACATGGCGCCCGTCATACCGAGATTCAGCGCGCGCTCCGGGCTGACCACGCCGATACCGACCAGACGCTGCTTCCAGATCCGGTTGTCGGTGAGCAGCGTTTCGTATTCGTCCACGCACTTCGGGAAACGCGTGAAGAAATCGTCGATGAAGTCGAGGAGCGAACCCTGACGGTTCTCGTTCATCCTTGACAATGCCTTCGCATTGCGAATTTTCGATGCCTTGTATTGCGGCATTGCGTCGGGCAGATCGCGATAGACGCCGCCCGGACGATAGTAAGCCGCGTGCATCCGTGCGCCGGAGACCGCTTCGTACACGTCCATCAGGTCTTCGCGTTCGCGGAATGCGTAAAGGAACACCGCCATCGCGCCGACGTCGAGCGCATGCGCGCCGATCCACATGAGGTGGTTCAGCACGCGCGTGATTTCGTCGAACATCACGCGAATGTATTGCGCGCGTACCGGCACGTCGATGCCGAGCAGCTTTTCGATCGCCATCACGTAGCCGTGCTCGTTGACCATCATCGACACGTAGTCGAGACGGTCCATGTACGGCACCGACTGAATGAATGTTTTGGTTTCGGCGAGCTTTTCAGTCGCGCGATGCAACAGGCCGATGTGGGGATCGGCGCGCTGGATGACTTCGCCGTCGAGTTCGAGCACGAGGCGCAGCACACCGTGCGCTGCCGGGTGCTGCGGGCCGAAGTTGAGCGTGTAGTTCTTGATCTCTGCCATGGCGTTCTCTTAGTGTTTCAGACCGCCATAGCGATCTTCGCGGATCACGCGCGGTGTGATTTCCCGCGGCTCGATCGTCACGGGCTGATAGACGACGCGCTTCTCTTCCGGGTCGTAACGCATTTCGACGTAGCCGGAGACCGGGAAATCTTTACGGAACGGGTGACCAATAAAACCGTAGTCGGTCAGGATGCGGCGCAGATCCGGGTGGCCTTCGAACACGATGCCGTACAGGTCGAATGCTTCGCGCTCGTACCAGTTGACCGAGCTCCAGATTTCGACGACAGACGGCAGGATCGGCACTTCGTCGTCCGGTGCGAACACGCGCAGACGCAGACGCCAGTTGTTCTGCACCGACAGCAAATGCAGAACGGCCGCGAAACGCGGACCGTCGTAAGCGCCGTCGGCGTAGGTCTGATAGTCGACGCCGCACAGATCCACGCATTGCTCGAAACCGAGCGAGCGGTCGTCACGCAGACGGGTTGCCACGTTGAGGTAGTCGCCAGCCTTCACGACGATCGTCAACTCACCGATTGCCTCGGTAGTGCTCTGCAGGAGGCCGCCAAAGGCCGCCTCGAGGTTCGCTTTCAGGGTCTCGAGTTTGCTTGCCATATTGTGGGGGAGGCGTTGGCCTTATTGACGGGCGATTGTGTTGGTGCGGCGAATCTTGGCCTGCAACTGGATCACGCCGTACACCAGCGCTTCCGCCGTAGGTGGGCAACCCGGCACATAGACGTCGACCGGGACGATCCGGTCACAGCCGCGCACCACCGAATACGAGTAGTGGTAATAGCCGCCGCCGTTCGCACACGAGCCCATCGAGATAACCCAGCGCGGCTCGGCCATCTGGTCGTAGACCTTGCGCAGAGCCGGCGCCATCTTGTTGCACAGCGTGCCGGCGACGATCATCACATCCGACTGACGCGGACTTGGACGAAACACCACGCCGAACCGGTCCAGGTCATAACGGGCAGCACCCGCATGCATCATCTCGACCGCGCAGCACGCGAGACCAAACGTCATCGGCCACAGCGAGCCGGTGCGCGTCCAGTTGATCAGTTTGTCAGCCGTGGTGGTGACAAACCCTTCCTTCAAGACCCCTTCGATACTCATTTGCTTTCCACTCCAGACGGGGTGGCAAGCCAGGCCACCCACGCAAACCGGCGATTAATCCATCATTCCCAGTCGAGGCCGCCCTTCTTCCAGATATAGGCGAAGCCCAGCAGGAATTCGAGCAGGAAAATCATCATCGCCATGAAGCCGGGCCAGCCGATGTCGCGCAAGGCAACGCCCCACGGGAACAGGAACGCGGTTTCAAGATCGAAAATGATGAAGAGAATGGCGACGAGGTAATAGCGCACATCGAACTTCATGCGCGCATCTTCGAATGCTTCGAAGCCGCACTCGTACGGTGCGTTTTTCTCGGTGTCAGGCTTATTGGGACCAAGGATCTTGCCAATGCTGACCAGTGCTACGCCTAAACCAGTGCCTACAATGAGGAACAACAAGACGGGGAAATAGGCTGCGAGGTTCAAGACAGTCCTCAATCGGTTGGGTTCTGAGTGCCGTCAGGAGCATAGCACTCCTGACGCGAAATCACTTCCGAAACGCACATGCCGCAAGCCCAACGCAAGCCGCACGCCAGAAGTGAAAATGCCAGCCGAAGCGAAGCAAGCGGCTGGCATTTAGATAACATTTTGGTGCCGACGGCGAGACTCGAACTCGCACAGCTTTCGCCACTACCCCCTCAAGATAGCGTGTCTACCAATTTCACCACGTCGGCACTGCATGCAATCCGGGAAAACAACTTATAAAACCCGCGAATCGCTTCAAGACTTGAATTATAACTGGTCTAAACAGTTTGTTCAACGCACAAAAGCACCTTGAACGAAAATTTTATTTCGGCACGTCGGTCGCCGGAATGGACGCAGCTGATGCCGGCAAAACAGCCGAACCGCCCGCCGCCGCCGAAGCGGCAGAAGCGGCAACCGGAGCCGTCACAGCCGCGCCCAGCACGCCTGCGGAAGGTTTCGCGCGATATGCTCCGAGGTAAGTGAGTGTCAGCGTGGTGACAAAAAACACCGCCGCGAGAACGGCTGTCGTACGTGACAAAAAGTTTGCAGAACCGGTCGCGCCGAACAGACTGCCGGACGCTCCGCTACCAAAAGCCGCGCCCATATCGGCGCCTTTGCCGTGCTGCAGCAACACGAGGCCAATAACCCCGAGTGCCGACAACAGCTGAACGACGATAATCAATGTTTTCAAATACAGCATTACACTCACCTGAGTCTTTATTTAACCGCGCTACACACTGCGTGTTGCACGGGATGGGGTCATCCTCGCCAAGGCGCCCTGCTCAATCGGCGACGCTCGTTGCGGCCGCCGCCTTGCAGATCGCCAGGAAATCCTGGGCTTTCAACGACGCGCCGCCGATCAGGCCGCCGTCGATATCCGGCTGGCGGAACAATTCTTCCGCGTTTTCCGGTTTCACGCTGCCACCGTACAACAGCGGCACATCCGCCACCGCCACGCCCTTTGCCGCCAGACGCGCGCGCAGGAACGCATGAACGGCCTGCGCCTGCTCCGAACTCGCGCTCTTGCCCGTGCCGATGGCCCAGACTGGCTCATACGCGACGACAATGCGCGCCGCCTCCTGCTCCGACAATTTCGCCAGCACTTCGTCCAGCTGCGTGCCGACCACCTGCTCAGTCAAACCGGCTTCGCGCTCTTCAAGCGTTTCGCCGACACAAACGATCGGCGTCAAACCCGCTTCCAGCGCGCGCTGCGTTTTCACCGCGACCAGCTCGGCGCTCTCGCGATGATAGGCACGGCGCTCCGAATGCCCGACGATCGCCAGCGTGGCGCCGAAATCCACCGCCATCGGCGCGGCCACTTCGCCGGTGTAGGCGCCATGCGTAAACGCTGACACGTCCTGCACGCCCCACACCACCCGGCTGCCTTCCAGCAACGATTGAGACTGCGCGAGATACGGGCTCGGCACGCAGACACCGACGCGCACTTCGGCCGGCAATTCGCCCGCGCCTTGCGCCACCGCCTGCAACAGCGTGGCGTTATCGGCGAGGCGCCCGTGCATCTTCCAGTTACCGACTACCAGTTTGGCTCGTTGTTTCGACATCGTCTCGTCTTGTCTTGGCGGCGGACTTTTGTTTGCGCTTACAGTCCGCCTTGCGGATTCATGCGGCGTGCGCAAAACGCGCAATTTTACTGCGTGGGGTGGATCGGGTCAAACCGACCGTGTCAAGCGTCCTGGCCCCAAGACAGCACGATCTTGCCGACATGCGTGCTGCTTTCCATCAGCGCGTGTGCGTCGGCAGCCTGCGCGGCCGGAAACACGCGATGCACCACGGGCTTGATGCTGCCATCTTCGAGATGCGGCCAGACGCGCTCTTTCAGTTGCGCGGCAATCTTCGCCTTGAATTCGATCGGCCGCGGACGCAGCGTCGAACCGGTCACCGTCAAACGGCGGCGCAGCACTTCGTTCAGGTTCAGTTCCGCTTTCGCGCCGCCCAGCAATGCGATCAGCACGATGCGTCCGCCGTCGGCCAAAGCCGTCAGCTCACGCGACACATAACTGCCCGCCACCATGTCGAGAACCACGTCGACACCGCGATCGTTGGTCAGCGACTTGATCACTTCGACGAAATCTTCAGTCTTGTAGCTGATCGCCCGCTCGGCGCCCAACGCTTCGCACGCGCGGCACTTCTCGTCCGACCCGGCGGTCGCGAACACGCGAAAACCGAGCGCATGCGCAATCTGGATCGCCGTCACGCCGATGCCGCTGGAACCGCCTTGTACCAGCAGCGTTTCGTCCGGCGCACCTTCCCCCTTGCCGAGTTGAGCACGGTCGAACACATTGCTCCACACCGTGAAGAATGTTTCCGGCAGCGAAGCCGCTTCGACGTCCGACAAGCCTGCCGGCACCGGCAGGCACTGCAGCAGCGGTGCGACCGCGTATTCCGCATAGCCGCCGCCGGCGAGCAACGCGCATACGCGATCGCCGACTTTCAGGCCAAACGGGTTGTTCTTCTCGTCGATCGTACCGCCGACAATTTCTCCCGCCACTTCCAGCCCCGGCAGATCCGACGCGCCCGGCGGCGGCGCATAGCCGCCTTTGCGCTGGAACACGTCCGGACGGTTGATGCCGGATGCGGCCACCTTGATCAGCACCTCGCCCGCGGCCGGCTGCGGCGTGGGCCGCTCGGCCACCTTCAGGACTTCCGGTGCACCGAATTCGGTGATTTCGATCGCTTTCATCTGCGTCAGCTCCAAGATTGGATTGCGTTGCATGCCGGCATGAACAAACAGAGTACCCGTTTGCCTGCCCGACGGGATTTTCTCCGGGGCGCCCGCGTGCAGCGCAATGCACCTGAACCCTTCATGAAAAACGGCCGGCGCGCATTCACGCTGCCGGCCGTTGTCCCGCTACCGCATTACTGCTGCGGCGTCGGCTCGCCTTGCGGCGCACCATTCGCCGCGTCGTTCAGCAACGCCTTGGCCGACAAACGCACGCGGCCCTTTTCGTCCGTCTGGATGACCTTGACCTTCACCTGCTGGCCGTCTTTCAGGTAGTCGTTGATGTCCTTGATACGCTCGTTGGCGATTTCGGAGATGTGCAGCAGACCGTCCTTGCCCGGCAGGATGTTCACGATCGCGCCGAAATCGAGCAGCTTGAGCACGGTGCCTTCGTACACCTGGCCCACTTCGACTTCCAGCGTGATGTTCTCGATACGCTTCTTCGCTTCGGCCATGCCTTCGCTGCTCGTGCTGGCGATGGTGACGACGCCGTCGTCCGAAATATCGATCGTCGTGCCGGTTTCTTCGGTCAGCGCGCGGATTACCGAACCACCCTTGCCGATCACGTCGCGGATCTTTTCCGGATTGATCTTGATGGTGATCATGCGCGGTGCGTAGTCCGACAGCACCGTGTTCGCGCCCGACACCGCCGAGGTCATCTTGCCGAGGATATGCAGACGGCCTTCCTTCGCTTGCGCGAGGGCGACCTGCATGATTTCCTTGGTGATGCCCTGGATCTTGATGTCCATTTGCAGCGCGGTCACGCCTTGTTCCGTGCCCGCCACCTTGAAGTCCATGTCGCCGAGGTGATCTTCGTCGCCGAGGATGTCGGTCAGCACGGCAAACTTGTTGCCTTCCAGGATCAGGCCCATCGCGATGCCGGCGACGTGCGCCTTCATCGGCACGCCGGCGTCCATCAGCGCGAGGCAGCCGCCGCACACCGAAGCCATCGACGAGGAACCGTTCGATTCCGTGATTTCCGACACGACGCGAATCGAGTAGCCGAATTCGTCGGCGCTCGGCAGGCACGCAGCCAGCGCGCGCTTGGCCAGGCGGCCGTGACCGATTTCACGGCGCTTCGGCGAACCGACGCGGCCCGTTTCGCCGGTCGCGAACGGAGGCATGTTGTAGTGGAGCATGAAGCGTTCGCGGTACTCGCCTTCGAGCGCGTCGATATTCTGCTCGTCGCCCTTCGTGCCCAACGTGGCCACCACCAGCGCTTGCGTTTCGCCGCGCGTGAACAGTGCCGAACCGTGCGTACGCGGCAGCACGCCGGTACGGATTTCGATCGGGCGCACGGTACGCGTGTCGCGGCCGTCGATACGCGGCTCGCCGTTCAGGATCTGCGTACGGACGATCTTCGCTTCGATATCGAACAGCACGTTGCCGACGGTTGCCTTGTCGGCCGCCACCGTGCCGCCTGCTGCCGCGTCTTCTTCCAGCTTCGCCGACGTGGCTGCGTAGATTTCCTTCAGCTTGGCCGAACGGGCCTGCTTGTCGCGCAACTGGTAAGCGGCGAGCAGGTCGGCTTGCGCCAATTCCGTTACGCGTGCGATCAGCGGCTCGTTCTTCGCTGCCGGCTTCCAGTCCCATTCCGGCTTGCCGCCTTCGCGAACCAGATCGTGGATCGCGTCGATCGCGATCTGCATTTGCTCATGACCGAACACCACGCCGCCGAGCATCACTTCTTCGCTCAGTTGCTGCGCTTCCGATTCCACCATCAGCACCGCGCGTTCCGTACCGGCGACGATCAGGTCGAGCGCCGATTCCTTCATTTGCGGACGCGTCGGGTTCAACACGTATTCGTTGTTGATGTAGGCCACGCGTGCTGCGCCGACCGGGCCGTTGAACGGCAGACCGGACACGGCCAGCGCCGCCGACGCGCCGATCAGCGCGGGAATGTCAGCGGGGATTTCCGGGTTCAGCGACAGGACGTGGATCACGACCTGGACTTCGTTGTAGAAGCCTTCCGGGAACAGCGGACGCAACGGACGGTCGATCAGGCGCGAGATCAGCGTTTCGCCTTCCGACGGACGGCCTTCGCGACGGAAGAAGCCACCCGGAATCTTGCCGGCGGCGTAGGTCTTTTCGAGGTAGTCGACGGTCAGCGGAAAAAAGTCCTGACCCGGCTTGGCCGTCTTGGCGCCCACCACGGTGGCCAACACCACGGTATCTTCGACGTCGACGATTACGGCACCGCTCGCCTGGCGAGCGATTTCGCCGGTTTCGAGGCGAACTTTATGTTGTCCCCACTGAAATTCTTTGACGATCTTATTGAACATAGTCATTGCTTTTCCTCTTCGTAATGCCGCGCGAACCAGAAGCGGCGCGGCAACGCCAGGACCGGCGCCGCATGGGAAGAGTAGTGTTATGCCATTCCAGAGAACCACGCTTTACGTTGAGTACGCGCGCGAACCGCTGGAATGACACAAAGCTCCGCCCCTGAAGCCCGGCCATGAATCTCTTTTTTACTGCCTGCTCTACTGCTTTACTGCTGCTTCCTGCTCCCGCCGCATGAACCGGCACGCCACTGCGGAGAACAGCCGGCGCGCATCACATGAAGCGCACCGTGCAAAAACAAAATGCCTGTATCAGTGGAACTGACACAGGCATCTTGCTGAACGACTGGCCGATTACTTACGCAGACCCAGCTTCTCGATCAGTGCGCGGTAACGATCCGCGTCCTTACCCTTCAGGTAGTCGAGCAGCTTACGACGGCGGCTCACCATGCGCAGCAGACCGCGGCGGCTGTGGTGGTCTTTCGAGTGGGCCTTGAAGTGAACGGTCAGTTCGTTGATACGGGTCGTGAGCAGCGCGACCTGAACTTCGGGGGAGCCGGTGTCGTTAGCTGCGCGTGCGAATTGCGCGACGACTTCGGACTTCTTGCTTGTTTCAACTGCGGACATGTCGATTTCCTTAAGAACTAGACAGGCGGTCACGGAAGAAAGGCCGTGCCGTGGGTTACCCGTGTGCTCACATGCCTTGGATAAAGGCCTGCCTCACAACGGGACGCGTATTGTAGCACAGCCCATTCCGGCCGCGAACCCCGCTGGATCGGGCGATGGCGCGCGCCTCGCCGGCGTCATGGCCGCTTCATCCTGCAGACGGTCGGCAAGACGGTGCGCTCGGGCGGCAACGCCAGCACCGTGCGAAAGCCGTAGCCGGAGCCTTCGTTATCGAAATGCACGCCCGGCGTACCGGCTTTGTCCATTTCCATCACGTAAAGGGGCTGGATAAGTTGATGGTCGTCGGCGCGCATCCACGAGGCGTGAAAGCCATTGTCGAATTTGATCCCTTCGAGGGCTCGCGCCACCGCAGTCGGGTCGGCGCTGCCGGCGCGGGACATCGCCGCGGCCAGGGTTTCGATCATCAGCGGCATGCGCAGCACCGGATAATCGTCCTGCGCGGCCCGGAAGCGGGCCCGGAAGGCGGCGTACCACGCGTCGGAAGCCGCTCCGCCGGCATTCGGATGCCAGTCGGCCACGGCGACCACGTGGCCCACGCCGGCGTCGCCCAGAGCGGCGGGCGCCCCCAGGCTGTTGCCGTAGAACGTGTAGAACTTCGTGTCCAGCCCCTGCTCGCGCGCGGCCTTGACGAGCAGCGTCAGGTCGTTGCCCCAGTTGCCCGTGATCACGGCGTCCGCCCCGCTCGCGCGGATCTTCGCGACGTACGGCGCGAAGTCCTTCACGCGGCCGATCGGATGAAATTCGTCGCCGACCACCGCGATGTCCGGCCGCTTCACCGCCAGCGCCGAACGCGCGAGGCTGCTCACATCGTGGCCGAAGCTGTAATCCTGGTTCAGCAGATAGACCTTCTTCACCGCCTTGTCGCGCTGGATCACGTCGGCCAGCGCGTCCATGCGCATGCCCGCGTGAGCGTCGAAACGGAAATGCCAGAAGCTGCAGTTGGCGTTGGTGAGGGCGGGGTCGTCGGCGGAATAGTTGAGAAACAGTTCGCGGTTGCCCGGTTCGCGGCTGTTCTGCTTGTCGATCGCGCCGATCAGCGCGGCGGCGACCGCCGAGCTGTTGCCTTGCATGATGTAGCCGATATGGCGGTCGGCGGCCGCCCGCAGCTGCGTGAGCGCCTCTTCGGTGCCGCCCTTGCTGTCGAGCACGACCAGTTCGAACGGATGCGCACCGTCGGCAAGCTTTACGCCGCCATGCGCGTTCACCTGCTCGACACCGAAGCGCAGATTGCGCTCCACCGCCGCGCCTGCGTTGGCGAACGGGCCGGACATGCCTTCGATCAGCGCCAGTTGGATCGGCGCGCCGGTGGGTTTGCTCGCGGGCTTCGCTGCGGCGTTAGCTGGCGGTATTGCTGGGGCGTTAGCCGCTGGCTTCGCTACCGGACTAACTGCCGGACTGGCTGCCGGACTAGCTGCGGCGCCGGCCACGGGCTTAGCCGCCGGCTCGCCCGCCGCGTGCGCTGCCGCCGTCATCAAAATCGCCGCCAGCGCCGTCGCCGTCCGTTGCCACTTCGCCATCGTCATCGCCCCGCCTGATTGGTGAAAGCGCGGATCATAGGTCGTTCACGACGGAATAAGCAAGCCGGCGCAACCGTTACTGTCATTCCCGGCCGGCTCTTCACGAAGCGCAAATCTTTTACCGCAGCGCGTGTCAAAATAATGCGTCTCGATGATAAAAACCGCTACTCACACGCCATCGGAGGAATACATGTTCAACCGCCACCACGTCACGGCGGCCTCGATCGGAGCGCTGGCCGCAAGGCGCCTGCGCCGCGCGGCGCTCGTTTGCCTGAGCGCATTGGTGCTCGCCGGCTGCGTGCAGCCCTGGCAGCAATACCAGCAAGGCGCGGACGAATCGACCATCGTCGCGCGTCTCGGGCCGCCGCGCGAAAGCTACGACCTGCCGAACGGCGGCAAGCGGCTGATGTGGCCAACCCAGCCAATGGGCGAAACCACCACCGCGGCCGACATCGACGCATCCGGCAAGATCGTCAACGTGCGCCAGGTGCTGCAACCCAACGAGTTCTACCGCGCGGAAATCGGCAAATGGACCAAGAGCGACGTGCTGGTGAACTTCGGCCGCCCGGTCGAAACGGCATACTTTCCGTTGATGAAGCGCGAAGTCTGGACCTATCGCTATCTGGAAGACAACGTCTGGTACATGATGTACAGCTTTTATTTCGACGACCAGGGCATTGTGCGGCTCACGCAGAAAACGCCCGATCCGTTGCATGATCCGGATCGCCGCAGCCTGTTCTGAGCGAATCCAGGCCCGCAAGCCCTGCATCTACGAAGCCGCCTTCCCAGGCGGCTTTTTTTTATTTATTGCGCATGACAGCGAATTTTATTTCGTGCACAGCGGATTTATTTTTTGGTAGAAAGGCTTTCGTAATAATTGATTTGGAGCCGGCCTCTCATGAGGCCGCGCGAGCGTAGCCGTGAATTCGGCGCCGAATCAATGCGCCTTACTTACGGAGCCCTCTCGATGAACCGTCCCAAACGCCTCCTCGTCGCCAATGTCGCCTGGGCGCACGAAACCGCCGTGCGCAACCCCGCGTTTTTCCGCAATCTGGTGCGCGGGCAGAATCCTCACGTGCTCTGGATCGGCTGCTCGGACAGCCGCGTGCCCGCCGAGACCATCACGCATTGCGAGCCGGGCGACCTGTTCGTCCACCGCAACATCGCCAATCTCTTTCAGGCCGGCGACGACAACTCGGCGAGCGTCCTCGAATATGCGGTGAAGGTGCTGAAGGTCGGCCATGTGATCGTCTGCGGCCATTATGGATGCGGCGGCGTGCGCGCAGCCCTTCTGCCGCCCGAACCGGGCCTGCCGCACGTGAATCGGCGGATCGCGCCGCTGTGCGCACTCGCTAAAGCACATCACGAAGAACTGGATGGCCAAGCGAACGAGCGGCAGCGTATCGACCGCCTCGCCGAGCTGAACGTGCTCGAACAGGTACGCGGGTTACGCGCGCACCCTATCGTGCGGGACGCCGATCCGGCGCCGCTCGTGCACGGCTGGATCTTCGCGCTCGAAGACGGCCGCATCAAAGTCCTCACGTCCGGCTACGAAGCCGACGACGCGATGACCTGCACGACCGCCGCCCACAGCGCCGCTTAACGCGGCACCTCTTGCGACTCCGGAGCGGTTCAGCTTTCGCCGCGTACCAGGCCTCACTCTTTACTGCACCGACACCATGAACCTTCGAGCTTTTTTCTCCACGTTTCAGCGCGACCTGCTAGCGGGCACGGTCGTTTTTCTGGTGGCGCTGCCGCTTTGTCTGGGCATCGCCAATGCATCGGGCGTCGAACCTTTTGCCGGGCTCGTCTCGGGCATTGTCGGCGGGCTCGTGGTGGCCGTGCTGAGCGGCTCGCGCCTGAGCGTGAGCGGTCCGGCGGCGGGCCTCGTCGTGATTGTGATCGACGGGATCGCGCAACTCGGCAGTTTCTCCGCCTTCCTGCTGGCGGTGCTGCTATCCGGCGCGATCCAGTTCGGTTTCGGCATGCTCAAAGCCGGCCGCTTCGCCGCCTACGTGCCCTCGCCGGTGATCAAGGGCATGCTCGCGGCTATCGGCGTGTTGCTGATCGTCAAGCAGTTCCCGCTCGCGCTCGGGCTGTCCGGCACGGACGCGGCGGCCGCCGCGCAATCCGTTGCGCATGCCGCCGGCTCGATTAGCACACCGTTCGGTTCGATTTCGCTGGCGGCCTGCGTGATCACGTTGCTGTCGCTGGCGATTCTGGTCGGTTGGGAAACGCGTGCACTACGCCGCTTCGTGCTGGTGCGTCGCGTACCGGCACCGCTTGCGGTCGTCCTGCTCGGGATCGGCGCGACGTTGCTGCTCAGCGTACTGGCGCCGTCGCTCGCGCCACCCGCAGAACATCGGGTCGCCCTGCCGCCGCTCGAATCGTTCGCCGCGTTGCAACTCGCGCTCGAGTGGGCTGACTTCGGGCCGCACTTCGCACAACTCGTCAATCCGGATGTCTGGCGCGTGGCCATCACGCTGGCGATCGTCGCAAGCCTTGAAACACTGCTGAGCCTCGAAGCGGTCGAGCAGATCGATCCCGAACGACGCGCCGCGCCGCCGGATCGCGAACTGAAGGCACAAGGCGTGGGCAATCTGATTGCCGGTGCGATCGGCGGACTGCCCATCACGTCGGTGATCGTGCGCAGCTCGGCCAATGTACATGCGGGTGCGCAGAGCCGGCTCTCGGCGATCATTCACGGCGTGCTGCTGCTCGTCAGCGTGTTCGCGCTCACCAGCGTCATCAACCTGATTCCGCTTGCCTGCCTCGCGGCGATCCTGATCTTCACCGGGCTGAAGCTCGCCAAGCCGTCGCTGTTCGTCGCCGTGGCGAAACAGGGCTTCGCGCCGTTCGCACCGTTTATCGTCACCCTGGTCGGCGTGCTCGCCACCGATCTGCTGATCGGCATCGTGCTCGGCACTCTGTGCAGCGTGCTGCTCGCGCTGTATGCGAATCTGCGTAGCCCGATCGTGCTCGCGCAACACGGCGATCACTATCTGCTGTCGTTTCGCAAGGACGTGTCGTTTCTCGGCAAAGTGCCGCTCAAGCACTACCTGCAGCAGATTCCCGACGGCGCCACCCTGATCGTCGATGCGACGCGCGCCGATTTCGTCGACCACGACGTGCGCGACCTGCTCGATACGTTCGTGGCGGACGCGCCGGGCCGCGGCATTGCCGTCGAAGTGCGGCATCAGGTTCAGGCACAGGCGCGCGCATCACGCGGCTGGTCGATGCGGCGCACGGCGACAGAGTGACGCCTCAATGCAAAAGCCCCATGCCATTCAAGACACGGGGCTTTTGCGACTCCTGTGACGGACAGGCAGCCGCGCCGTCTGCGCGCTGCCTTTGCCTCGCTCACTCCGAACGTTGCGGATTCAACTTGTTCACGTTCGAATACAGCTTGTTGAGCGCGGAGATATACGCCTTCGCGGAAGCCGCGACGATATCCGGATCGGTGCCCACGCCGTTGACGATGCGCCCGCTCTTCGACAAACGCACGGTCACTTCGCCTTGCGCCTGGGTGCCGGTGGTGATCGCGTTCACCGAGTACAGCAGCAATTCCGAACCGCTGCCCACTTCCGTTTCGATCGCGTTCAGCGTGGCGTCGACCGGGCCGTTGCCGCGCGCTTCGCCGGTCACTTCCTTGCCTTCCACGGAGAACACGATCTTCGCATGCGGCTGCTCGCCGGTTTCCGAATGTTGCGACAGCGAGAGGAACTTGTAGTGCTCTTTTTCCTGCGCCTCGGCGGATTCTTCCGTGACGATCGCGATGATGTCTTCGTCGAAGATTTCCGACTTGCGGTCGGCCAGTTCCTTGAAGCGCGCGAACGCCGTGTTCAACTCGCCTTCGCTATCCAGCGCGATACCCAGTTCCTGCAGACGCTGCTTGAACGCGTTACGTCCTGACAGCTTGCCGAGCACGATCTTGTTCGCGCTCCAGCCCACGTCTTCGGCACGCATGATTTCGTAGGTATCGCGCGCCTTCAGCACACCGTCCTGGTGGATGCCCGAAGCATGCGCGAACGCGTTCGCACCGACCACCGCCTTGTTCGGCTGGACGACGAAACCGGTGATCTGCGACACCAGCTTCGAAGCCGGCACGATCTGCGTGGTATCGAGACCGATATCGAGCCCGAAGTAATCCCTGCGGGTCTTCACGGCCATGACGATTTCTTCGAGCGACGTGTTGCCCGCGCGCTCACCGAGACCGTTGATCGTGCACTCGACCTGGCGCGCACCGCCGATCTGCACGCCGGCCAGCGAATTCGCCACCGCCATGCCGAGGTCGTTGTGGCAATGCACCGAGAACACGGCTTTATGCGAGTTCGGAATGCGCTCGCGCAGCGTTTTCACGAGCTGACCGTACAACTCCGGCACGCCGTAGCCGACCGTATCCGCGATATTGATGGTGGTCGCGCCTTCGGCAATCACGGCTTCCAGCACGCGGCACAGAAAGTCCATATCCGAGCGGCTGCCGTCTTCCGGCGAAAACTCGACGTCGTCGGTGAATTTGCGGGCGAAACGCACTGCCAGCTTTGCCTGCTCGAACACCTGATCCGGCGTCATGCGCAGCTTCTTTTCCATGTGCAACGGCGAAGTTGCGATGAACGTATGGATGCGGAAGTGATCGGCTGGTTTGAGCGCGTCGGCCGCGCGCTGAATGTCCTTGTCGTTCGCGCGGGCCAGTGAACAGATCGTGCTGTCCTTGATCAGCCCGGCGATCGTATGGATCGAATCGAAGTCGCCGTTCGAGCTTGCCGCGAAGCCTGCTTCGATCACGTCCACCTTCATCCGTTCGAGCTGCTTCGCGATACGGATTTTTTCTTCTTTCGTCATCGACGCGCCGGGCGATTGTTCGCCGTCTCGCAACGTGGTGTCGAATATGATCAGTTTGTCGGACATGTCGAGTCTCCTGCGGAGTCGTTCAATTGTGGGGATGGGATATTGGAATTCGGTTGTCTGCGCTAGCGCTGGCAATACTCGATCACAGACGAGGCAGACGGAGGGCAAAAACGATCAACGTGACGAAAGCGCGACGATCAGCGCAGCGGGCACTCCTGCATTGGCATGTTCAGCGGCGCACCGGCCTAGGGAAGCTCATGGCGCGGCTCGACAAGGAACGTGAACGCATTCATCCAACGACTATAGCGGCATTCCCGCCGCCATGCAATTGGCGCCGGACCTGCCTGCCGGCGCCGTCGGACGGGCCCGGCAAACGAAAAACGGCAGCCAGAAGCCGCCGTTTTCTCATGTGGTTCAACAGCTCGCGCAAGCGAACGATTATCTGTCGCGCGCCACCGACCGAGCCGGATTGGCCCTGCCCCGCAACGCCTGATAACCCCAGAACACGTAGCCGGACAGGCCGTAAAGCACGAACAGGCCGAACAGCATCAGCGGCGGATCGGAGGACACCAGCACGAACGCAACCACCACCAGCAGGATCACGCCGAATGGCACGCGATGCCGCACGTCGAGCGCCTTGCCGCTATAGAACGGCGCGTTCGACACCATCGTCACGCCGGCGTAGATGGTCAGCACGAAGGCAACCCAGGGCAGCCAGACGAGCTTGAGCGGCACGCGGTTGTCCGTGGCGAGCCACACGAAACCGGCGATCAGCGCAGCCGCGGCCGGGCTCGGCATGCCCTGGAAGAAACGCTTGTCGACCACGCCGATGTTCGTGTTGAAACGCGCGAGACGCAATGCCGCACCCGAACAGTAGACGAACGCTGCGAGCCAGCCCCAGCGGCCGAGATCCTTCAGTATCCACTCGTACATCACGAGCGCCGGTGCCACGCCGAACGACACCATGTCCGACAGGCTGTCGAACTGCTCGCCGAACGCGCTTTGCGTGTGCGTCATGCGGGCGACGCGGCCGTCCATGCCGTCGAGCACCATTGCCACGAAGATCGCGATGGCCGCGACCTCGAAGCGCACATTCATGGCCTGCACCACGGCAAAGAAGCCGCAGAACAGCGCCGCCGTGGTGAAGGCATTCGGCAGCAGATAGATGCCGCGCTTTCTCAGGAACTGCTGGCGCTGCGCGCGCCGGCTGTCGACCGCCGCCTCCGTCACCATCGGCTTGTTACGGCGGAACGGACGCGGCAGCGGTCCGCTGTTACGGGGTCGACGCGGTTTGAATGCGGCCATTCGGAAAACCTCCTTGGTGCCGCTTTATAGTTCAGCGAGGATCGTGGACGACGCGGAAACCTTCTCGCCGATCGACACACGCGGACGGCTGCCCACCGGCAGATACACGTCGACGCGCGAACCGAAGCGGATAAATCCGTAACGTTGGCCACGGGTGAGCGGCTCACCTGCCCGTACGTAGCAAAGAATGCGCCGCGCGATCAAACCGGCGATCTGCACCGAAGTCACAGTCTGGCCGCCGGCCATTTCGATCACGATCGCATTGCGTTCGTTTTCGGTGGAAGCCTTGTCCACTGCGGCATTCAGATACGCGCCCGGGAAATATTCGACCTTGGAGATCGCGCCATCCACCGGCGAGCGTTGCGAGTGGACGTTGAAGACGTTCATGAACACGCTGATCTTCAGCGCTTCACGATTGGCATACGGATCGTGCGCGGTTTCGACTGCGACGATACGGCCGTCGGCCGGGCACAGCACGGCATTTGCCTGAGTGGGGATCGGGCGTGCCGGGTCGCGGAAGAACTGCACGACGAAAATCAGCAGCAGCCAGAACAGCCATGAAACGCCGAACCCCGCGAAGAAGTGAATCAGTAATGCAACGACGGCCGCGATGGCGATGAACGGCCAGCCTTCTCGCGCGATGATCGGATGAGGGTAATTCATGAATGGCTTCTGTGTTTTTGTAAAACCGTAGGATAGCAAAAGCCGCCCAGGGTTCAGCACCCTTGGACGGCTTTTTGATTTGTCCGGCTGTTGCGGCACAGCGCCGCGCCGGACCTAACCCAAGACTAGCTTAGTTCTTCGACTGATCGACCAGCTTGTTTTTCGCGATCCACGGCATCATGGCGCGCAGCTTCGAACCGACCTGTTCGATCTGATGTTCGGCCGTCAGACGGCGGCGCGATTGCAGCGTCGGCGCGCCGGCCTTGTTTTCGAGGATGAAGCTCTTCGCGTACTCGCCCGTTTGAATGTCGGTCAGCACAGCCTTCATCGCCTTCTTCGTTTCAGCCGTCACGATACGCGGACCCGTCACGTACTCGCCGTATTCGGCGTTGTTCGAGATCGAGTAGTTCATGTTCGCGATGCCGCCTTCGTAGATCAGGTCGACGATCAGCTTCAGTTCATGCAGGCATTCGAAGTACGCCATTTCCGGCGCGTAGCCCGCTTCCACCAGCGTTTCGAAGCCGGCCTTGATCAGGTCGACCGTACCGCCGCACAGCACGGCCTGTTCGCCGAACAGGTCGGTTTCCGTTTCTTCGCGGAAGTTGGTTTCGATGATGCCGGCACGGCCGCCGCCGTTCGCCGCAGCGTACGAGAGAGCGATGTCACGCGCTGCGCCCGACTTGTCCTGCGCGACAGCGATCAGGTGGGGCACGCCGCCGCCTTGCGAGTAGGTGCCGCGAACCGTGTGGCCCGGCGCCTTCGGCGCGATCATGATCACGTCGAGGTCGGCACGCGGAATCACCTGGCCGTAATGCACGTTGAAGCCGTGTGCGAAAGCGAGCGCCGCGCCTTGCTTGATGTTGGCGTGCACTTCCTTCGCATAGACTTCGGCGATCTGCTCGTCCGGCAGCAGCATCATGACCACATCTGCGCCCTTGACGGCTTCCGCCACTTCCTTGACCTGCAGGCCGGCGTTCTCAGCCTTGCTCCACGATGCGCCGCCCTTGCGCAGACCGACGGTGATGTTCACGCCGCTTTCCTTCAGGTTCAGCGCGTGCGCATGGCCTTGCGAGCCATAGCCGATGATGGTGACTTGCTTGCCCTTGATGAGGGAGAGGTCGGCGTCCTTGTCGTAGAAAACTTTCATGTCGGTTCCTTGGCTAAATTCGATGATTCAGTGAGATTCAGATACTGCATATAGTTGTTGCTGGACCGGGTTCGTGCAGCCACTGCCCGGTCTGGATCGAGACGAGTTGAACGCTCGCGCGTCACACCTTCAGAATGCGCTCGCCGCGCCCGATACCCGAACTGCCCGTGCGGACCGTTTCGAGAATCGCGGTGGCGTCGAGCCCTTCGATAAAGGCATCGAGCTTGTCGCTCGCGCCCGTCAGTTCGATCGTGTAGGTCTTTTCGGTGACGTCGATGATGCGGCCGCGGAAAATATCCGACATCCGCTTCATCTCCTCACGTTCCTTGCCGACCGCCCTCACCTTGATCAACATCAGCTCGCGCTCGATGTGGGCGCCCTCGGTAAGGTCGACCACTTTCACCACCTCGATCAGGCGGTTCAGATGCTTCGTGATCTGTTCGATCACGTCGTCCGAGCCAATGGAGACGATGGTCATGCGCGACAGCGAACGGTCTTCGGTCGGAGCCACCGTCAAGGTTTCAATGTTGTAGCCGCGTGCCGAGAAGAGACCAACCACGCGTGATAACGCGCCCGGTTCGTTTTCCAGCAGGACGGAAATGATGTGTCTCATGATTCGCTTCTTCCAGATGTTTTGTCGATGTCTGCGAACGGTTTGCGCCGCTTCGTCCGCTGGTCGCCTTTCATGAAGGCGCGCAGGACGAAGCCAACGCTGCGCTCAGGTGAATGAACCCAAGCGCGCCGTCGTTATAGATCTTCCGAACCCATGAGCATCTCGGTGATGCCCTTGCCGGCCTGAACCATCGGCCAGACGTTTTCGGTCGGATCGGTCTGGAAATCGAGAAGCACCGTGCGATCTTTCAGGCGCAGCGCTTCCTTCAGCGCCGGTTCGACGTCGGCCGTGCGTTCGATACGCATGCCGACGTGGCCGTACGCTTCGGCGAGCTTCACGAAATCCGGCAGCGCATCCATGTACGAATGCGAATAGCGCTTGCTGTATTCGATCTGCTGCCACTGGCGCACCATGCCCAGATAGCGGTTGTTCAGCGAAATGATCTTCACCGGAGTCTCGTACTGCTTGCAGGTGGAGAGCTCCTGGATACACATCTGGATCGAGCCTTCGCCCGTGATACAGAGCACGTCGTCGTCCGGGTGCGCCATCTTCACGCCCATCGCCGCCGGCAGGCCGAAGCCCATCGTGCCGAGACCACCGGAGTTGATCCAGCGGCGCGGCTTGTTGAAGCGATAGAACTGGGCCGCCCACATCTGGTGCTGGCCGACGTCGGAACACACGAAGGCATTGCCGTCGGTCAGTTCCCATGCCTTTTCCACCACGTACTGCGGCTTGATGATGTCGCTCTTGCGGTCGAACTTGAGGCAGTCTTTCGCGCGCCAGGCTTCGATGTCCTTCCACCAATCGGCGAGCGCCGCGGTGTCCGGGCCATGCTCGGCCGTTTGCAGCTGCTCGATCAGCTCCTTCAGCACTTCCTTCACGTCGCCGACGATCGGAATGTCGACCTTGACGCGCTTGGAGATGGAGGACGGATCGATGTCGATATGGATGATCTTGCGCGGACGCGACGCGAAGTGCGCCGGGTCGCCGATCACACGGTCGTCGAAACGCGCGCCGATCGCGATCAGCACGTCGCAGTGCTGCATCGCCATGTTGGCTTCGTACGTGCCGTGCATGCCGAGCATGCCGAGGAATTTCTTGTCGCTCGCGCGGTAGCCGCCCAGACCCATCAACGTATTGGTGACCGGGTAGCCGAGCAGGTCGGCGAACTGGTTCAACTCACGCGATGCGTCCGCGAGAATGATGCCGCCGCCGGTATAGATGTACGGACGCTTGGCCGACAGCAACAGCGCGACCGCTTTGCGGATCTGGCCGGAGTGGCCCTTCGTGACCGGGTTGTACGAGCGCAGCGACACGCTCTTGAGCGGTTCGTACTGGCAAGGCGCCTTCGACACGTCTTTCGGAATGTCGATCAGCACCGGGCCGGGACGGCCGGTACGGGCAATGTAGAAGGCTTTCTTGACGGTGGCGGCGAGGTCGCGCACGTCCTTCACGAGGAAGTTGTGCTTCACGCAAGGGCGTGTGATACCGACCGTGTCGCATTCCTGGAACGCATCCTGGCCGATCGCGGCAGTCGGCACCTGGCCGCTGATCACCACCATCGGAATCGAATCCATGTAGGCGGTGGCGATGCCGGTCACCGCATTGGTGACGCCGGGGCCGGAGGTCACGAGGCACACACCGACCTTGCCGGTGGAACGCGCGTAGGCGTCGGCGGCGTGGACCGCGGCCTGCTCGTGACGCACGAGGATGTGCTGGAATTTGTCCTGCTTGTACAGCTCGTCGTAAATGTAGAGTACCGAGCCGCCGGGATAGCCCCAGACAAACTCGACCTCTTCGTCGGCCAGTGCTTTCATAAGCACGGTGGCGCCGATAGAGTCAGCTTCGGGATGAGGGGTCGTATCCGACGTGGAGAATTCCGCGCTGGGCATATTCATTTATTCACCTTTCGAATTTTCGGCAAAAAATTGATCGGGTGCTCTCTGCCGGGCTTGTGGCTCGGGTTCAAGCGGCGCGTCCAGTTGACAGGTGAGCTTCTTGGGCCACACCTCAATGAGACAAGTCACTTATGTTGCGAACCAGCGACGATATCTGCAGACGCCCGCGCGGTCAAGCAAATATTGCCTGGGCGCGCTGCGCCGGACTCGCGATATTGACCGGAAGGCTGTTATCGAGATGCAAGGTGAATCACGTTTCGCCCGCGCGGCGCAAAAGTTTGTTAGCATCCGCGAGTTTTACGACATTTTTCGACCGATTACGCGCACGCTCGCTGCGCCGACCCCCAAACGGATGGCATCAGACAAGGAACTCGCCGATTTTCTGGCGGGCGTCGAAAGGCGCGCATTCAAGCAGACGGTCTACGCCGTGCGGGACGACGACGCCTCGCTCGACATCGTGCAGGACGCGATGATCAAGCTCGCCGAAAAATACGGCGATCGTCCGGCCGCCGAACTTCCGCTCCTGTTTCAGCGTATTCTCCAGAATGCGATGCACGACTATTTCCGTCGTGCCAAAGTGCGCAATACTTGGGTTAGTCTGTTTTCCTCGCTCGGCAACGCCGACGACGACGAATTCGACCCCCTCGAAACATTCGAGGCACAGCAGGGCTCGGCGGGCGCCGAGAGCAACGAACAGAAACTCGAACGCGAACAGGTTCTGCAGTTAATCGACGACGAGATCCAAAAATTACCGGCACGTCAACGGGAGGCGTTTCTCATGCGTTATTGGGAAGATATGGATGTCGCCGAGACTGCCGCCGCAATGGGCTGCTCCGAAGGCAGTGTGAAAACGCACTGCTCGCGGGCCACCCACACGCTGGCGCAAGCGCTCAAGGCCAAAGGAATCACGCTATGAGCTCCCTCGAAACGAAAGAACTCGAGTTCGCCCGCCAGGTGCGCCGCGCGCTCGACGAAAACGCTGCCAATATTCCGTCTGCCGCCGTCGATCGGCTCGCCGCGGCGCGCCGTGCCGCGCTCGCCCGCAAGAAGCCCGAAACCGTGAGCGCGCCCGTGTTCGTGCCGGCCTTCGCCGCTGCGGGCATGTCCGCCGGCATGCCGCAGGTCGAACTGCCGCAGCGCCGCCGTTCGCCGCTGCGCCGCTTTGCCCTTGCGTGGCCGCTCGCCGCGCTGGTCGTCAGCCTCGTGGGCATTGCCTACTGGGAAGACCAGCAACGCACCGCCGAGCTCGCCGATATCGATGCCGCCATGCTAAGCGACGACCTGCCGCTCAATGCCTATCTCGACCACGGTTTCAACGCGTACCTTTCACGCGCCCACTGAGCGGGAGATTTTCCGGGTGAGTTACAAGCGCGGCCTGGCCGTTGTTTTCGGATGCACGATCGCGGCGCTGGTGTCGTTTGCCGCGACATATCCGCGCTTTTATCCGGGCCCGTCCGCTGTTAGCGCCCCCGTTGCGGGCGGCAACGCCACCGCCAAGGCGCCCGCGCCCACGCTCGCCGTCGAATTGCCCAGCCTGCCTGGCAGCAACAGCCCGATGGCGTGGTCGCACCTGACCGCGGCCGAGCATATCGCTCTCGCACCGTTCGAATCCCAATGGGATTCGTTTAGCGAAGAACGCAAGCGCAAATGGATCAAGATCGCGTCGCGTTATCCGAAGATGTCGCCGGATGCACAAAAACGCCTGCATGAACGCATGACCGAGTGGACCCGCATGACGCCCGATCAGCGGCGTGTCGCGCGCGAAAACTATCAGGTGTCGAAGGAATTGCCGCGCGAAACCCGTCAGAACGCGTGGAAGGCCTATCAGCAGTTGCCCGAAGAGCAGAAGGAGCGGCTCGCCGCCAGCGAGCGTAAGCGGCGGCCCAGCGTGGTCAGCGCGCCGCCCTCGGGCCGCACTGAGATCAAAGGGCTCGACC
This sequence comes from Paraburkholderia sp. USG1, assembly GCF_031570135.1. Classification (NCBI taxonomy): domain Bacteria; kingdom Pseudomonadati; phylum Pseudomonadota; class Betaproteobacteria; order Burkholderiales; family Burkholderiaceae; genus Paraburkholderia; species Paraburkholderia sp. USG1. The sequence goes on from NZ_JAMWXW010000036.1 coordinate 62,373, forward strand.
GCCTCGTCAATGCGCGTGAGCACGGCGCGAGCGGCGCCGCGGCGGCAAGCGCCGCGGTAGCCGCAGCCGCGTCGTTGCCGAGCCCGGCCGCCGCGCCGCCGGTGCCCGCCGCCGGCAGCTTCGTGCCCGCTACGCCACTGCCCGTTTCGCCGGCCGAAGCGCCGTCGATCTTCAACGGCTCCTGACCGGCGCCCGACTGTGTCCCAGCCGCTCACGACTCCGGCATCACCCGCTGATACGAGCGGCAGCGTGCCCACCGTCCGGCGGCGTCTCGCGGCGCTGCTCTACGAAGCGCTGATCCTGTTCGGCGTGGTGTTCGTCGCCGGCTATCTGTTCAGCACGCTAACGCAGCAACGCAATGGGTTGACTCATCACAACCTGCTGGCGGCATGGATCGGCGTGGTGGTCGGCGTGTATTTCGTCTGGTTCTGGACTCACAGCGGCCAGACCCTGCCGATGAAAACCTGGCGCCTGCGCGTCGTCGCCGCAAACGGCGCGCCGCTCTCCGCCGGCCGCGCCATCGCTCGCTACGTGCTTGCGTGGCTGTGGTTTCTGCCACCGCTCGCGCTGCATCCGCTGCTTGGGCTCACGCTGCCGCAAACCTTGCTGATCGCCGGCATCTGGTTCGTACTGTGGGCCGCCACCGGCCGGTTCGATCCGCTGCGCCAGTTCCTGCACGATCGCCTCGCCGGCACACGGGTCGTCAGCGTCTCGCGCTGAGCGGTCGGCTAGCCGGCCGATTATTCGCGCTCCTGTCGATCGACACCACATCGTGCGAGCCGCGCCAGCCGGCCTGTCGCGCGCTGAGTTCCGCCTCCCGCAATTCGCCGCGTCTTCCGCTTCATCGCTCATCGCACCGTGCTGCGTCTCCCGTTTCCCCGCCTCTCGCTCTCCACGCCTCTCCCGTTTCCCCGCCTCTCGCACCTCATCGTCCCGCATCCCACCCCACCGCCTCATCTCCCCCGCGCCGCGCAGTAATAAGAACTTCTCATGACTGTCACGGCACAGTCACGCACACCCGGCCCAATACGCACACCGCAACTCGATGCGTGAGCCATGGACCCCAAAACGTCCGCGACTTCCCTGTTCCGCCAGACCGGCCCGAGCGTCGACTCCGTCGCGTTCCACCCGGAACCCAATCAGGGTCACGGCTTGCCGTTGCCCGTGGCGCCACTGCCGTTCGACGTCAACGCCGGTCAGCACGACGACGACCACGCCGCGCCCCACCGCTACCGCACCATCTGGCTCTCCGACATCCATCTCGGCTCGAGCGGCTGCCAGGCGCCCTATCTGCTCGATTTCCTGCGCCACAACGAGTCGGAGTATCTGTACCTGGTCGGCGACATCATCGACGGCTGGCAGTTGAAGAAAGGCTGGTACTGGCCGCAGGCGCACAACGACGTCGTGCAGAAAGTGCTGCGCAAGGCGCGCAAAGGCACCCAGGTGATCTACGTGCCCGGCAATCACGACGAAGCCGCGCGCCAGTTCTGCGACCTCGCGTTCGGCGACATCCACGTGCGCGGCGAGGCGTTTCACACCACGCTCGCCGGCAAGCGTCTGTGGATCGTGCATGGCGATCTGTTCGACGGCGTGATCCAGCACGCCAAGTGGCTCGCCTACCTCGGCGACACGCTCTACACGATGATCCTGATCCTGAACCGCTGGTTCAACCGGATCCGCAGCCGGCTCGGTTTTCCCTATTGGTCGCTGTCGCAGTACCTGAAGCATCAGGTGAAGAACGCGGTGAATTTCATCTCGTCGTTCGAACGCGTGATGACCGACGAAGCGCGCCGCCGCGGCTGCGACGGCGTGGTCTGCGGACACATCCACAAAGCCGAGATACGCGATATCGACGGCGTGCTGTATTGCAACGACGGCGACTGGGTCGAAAGCCTGTCGGCACTCGTCGAGACGTATGAAGGCGAATTGAAGGTGATCTACTGGACCGTGATGCGCTCCCCGGAAGTGGGCGTGCAAAAGGCCCGGGCGACCGCGTAATCCCTCTTAACTTCTATTGGGCCAAAACCGATGAAGATCATGATCGTCACCGATGCGTGGGAACCGCAGGTCAATGGCGTCGTACGCACGCTGAAAAACACCACGCGCGAACTGAGCGCGCTCGGCCACCGCGTCGATCTGCTGACACCGCTCGAATTCAGGACGATCCCTTGCCCGACGTATCCGGAGATCCGTCTGTCGCTGCTGCCGCGCCGCAAGCTGCGCCAGCGTATCGACGCCTTCGCGCCCGACGCCTTGCACATCGCCACCGAAGGTCCGCTCGGCATGGCCGCGCGCGCCTACGCGATCCAGCACAAGCTGCCGTTCACGACCGCTTATCACACGCGTTTTCCGGAGTACGTGCAGGCGCGCTTCGGCATGCCGCTCGCCGCGACCTACAAGTTCCTGCACTGGTTCCACAAGCCGTCGCTGGCCGTGATGGCGCCCACGCCGGTCGTCAAGACCGACCTCGAAAAGTTCGGCTTCACCAACGTCGTGCTGTGGACGCGCGGCGTCGACCTGGACATCTTTCACCAGATGGACTCGAAGGTGCTCAACACCGCCCGGCCGATTTTTCTGTACGTGGGACGCGTGGCGGTCGAGAAAAACGTCGAGGCATTTCTGAAGCTCGATCTGCCCGGCTCGAAGTGGGTTGCCGGCGAAGGCCCGGCGCTCGCCGAACTGAAGTCCCGTTATCCGCAAGCGAATTACCTGGGCGTGCTTACGCAGGCTGAGCTCGCGAAGGTCTATGCGGCGGCGGACGTCTTCGTATTCCCGAGCCGTACCGACACGTTCGGACTCGTGTTGCTCGAAGCGCTTGCCTGCGGCACGCCGGTCGCGGCGTATCCGGTCACCGGTCCGATCGACGTGCTCGGCGAAGGCGGCGCGGGTGCAATGCACGAGGATCTGCGCGAAGCCTGCCTGGAAGCCCTGAAGATCGATCGCAATCATGCGCGCGCGTGGGCCGAACGCTTCTCTTGGGGGGCGGCCTCCGAGCAGTTCGCCGCGCATCTGAAGCCGCTCCCGCGCGCAGCGTACCGCGAGGAAAGCGCCGCCGCATGACGCGGCGCGCGGAGCTGTCCATGCGAACCAGACCCTCCAGCGCGGCACGCGCGTCGAACGGCGCGCTGCGTGCCGTCGATACCGACAGCATCGAACCGTTCGACGACGTGAGCGAACCGGGCGCGCCGAATCATGCAGATCGCGCGCATGGTTTGAACGGCTTTAACGGCGCGAGCGTTGCCAAAAGCACGGCACACGACACGCAGCCCGGCACGCAACACGACGTGCAACACGACGCGCCGCATGAACCGCTCAGTCCCGACGATCCGCTCGCGCCCCTGCCCTTCAATCCGTACAAGGGCAATCGCGGCGTCACGCGCGCGTGGCACGCGATGAAAAACTCACTCGCCGGCTTTCGCGTGGCGATTCGCGAGGAAAGCGCGTTTCGCCAGGAACTCACGCTCGCAGCGATCCTGATTCCGTGCGGCGTGCTGGTGCCGGTCGATCCGGTGTCGCGCGTCTTGCTGCTCGGCTCCGTGCTGCTCGTGCTGATCGTCGAGCTGCTCAATTCGAGCGTGGAGGCGGCCATCGACCGGATTTCGCTCGAACGCCACGAACTCTCGCGACGCGCCAAGGATCTCGGCAGCGCGGCCGTGATGGTCGCGCTCGGCATGTGCCTGATGACGTGGTTGCTGATCGTCGGGCCGCTCGTCGTGCAATGGCTCAAGGCATGGCTGTGAGGTCGTGCCGCGAGCCGCTTTTGTGCGGCCATGCCGCCGTCGAACCACACGCGACATCGCCTCGATGAATGAAAACCCTGAGTATCCCCTTGGCATAAGAACGCTCGGTTTATAATCGTTCGATACACCAACCGCGTCCGGGCGGATCACGCGAAGAGCGGCACGCCGCCGTGCGTCCCAGCCCGGCGTAACCAGGGCCGGACGACATGGAAGCCAAACCTCCCCGCCGCACGCGCGAACGGATTCTCGAACTGTCGTTGAAACTGTTCAACGAAATCGGCGAGCCGAACGTCACGACGACGACGATCGCCGAGGAAATGGAAATCAGTCCAGGCAACCTGTACTACCACTTCCGCAACAAAGACGACATCATCAACAGCATCTTCAGCCAGTTCGAGCAGGAGATCGAAAAGCGTCTGCGTTTCCCCGACGACCACCGCGCGACCATCGACGAAATGTGGTCGTACCTGCAGTACATGGTCGATTTCACCTGGCGCTATCGTTTCCTGTATCGTGATCTGAACGATCTGCTGGCACGCAATCGCACGCTCGAAACGCATTTCAAGCAGATCATCAGCCACAAGGTGCGTTTTGCGAGCCAGTTCTGCGAACAGCTCGTGGCCGACGGCGAAATGGTCGCCACGCCGGAAGAGCTGCAAGTGATCGCCACCAACGTCGGCGTGATCGGCACGTACTGGCTGTCGTATCAGTTCGTGATGAACCCGCGCAAATACAACGAGCAGGAAGCGATTCGCGCGGAACTGCACCAGGTGAGCGTGCAGATCGTGTCGCTGATGGCACCTTATCTGCGCGGCCGCTCGCGGCAGATTTTCGACGATCTCGTGTCGGGCAAGCTGCCCAAGCGCGAGTTTTACGACTACCTGCCGCCCAAGGAAGGCGCCGCGCCCCGCAACGAACCGAAGGACGCCTGAGCATGAAGTCGGTGTGTGTGTATTGCGGCTCCTCCAGCGGGGCCAAACCGTTGTACGCGCAAGCCGCGCGCGCCTTTGGCCACGCGCTGGTGCAAGCCGATCTCGCGCTCGTCTACGGCGGCGGCAAGGTCGGCCTGATGGGCGTGATCGCCGACACGGTGATGGCCGAAGGCGGCCGTGCGATCGGTGTGATTCCCGAGCTTCTGGTCAACAAGGAAGTCGGCCACGACGGCCTGACCGAACTGCATGTGGTGCCCGACATGCATCATCGCAAGAAGATGATGGCCGACCTGTCCGACGCGTTCGTCGCGATGCCGGGCGGCGCGGGCACGCTTGAAGAGCTGTTCGAAGTCTACACATGGGCGCAACTCGGCTATCACCAGAAAGCGGTGGCGCTGCTGAATATCGACGGCTTCTACGACCCGCTGATCAAGCTGTTGCAGCACACCGTCGAAGAAGGTTTCATGCGCCAGACCTATTTCGACATCCTGCAGATCGACGCCGATCCTGCCGCGCTGATCGGCAAGCTGCAACGCTATCAGCCACCCGCCAGCGACAAGTGGGCAATCAGCCGCGACGCGGTCTGACTCTGCCCGAACCATGAGGTTGCGATGACGAAAGCCGTTCTGATCACCGGTGGCAGCCGCGGCATTGGCCGCGCAACCGCGCGTTTGCTGGGCGCGCGCGGCTGGTCCGTCGGCGTGAATTACGCGCGTAATCTCGCCGCGGCGCAGGACACCGCCGCCGAAGTGGAACGCGCCGGTGGCCGCGCGCTGACGATCGCCGGCGACGTCGCCAACGAAGCCCACGTGCTCGCCATGTTCGACGCGCTCCAGCAGAAGTTCGGGCGGCTCGATGCGCTCGTCAACAACGCTGGAATCGTCGCGCCTTCCAGCCAGCTCGCCGACATGGACCTCGCGCGCCTGAAGCGCATGTTCGACGTCAACGTGCTGGGCGCGTATCTCTGCGCGCGCGAAGCCGCGCGGCGCATGTCGACCGATCGCGGCGGCGCGGGCGGCGTGATCGTCAACGTTTCGTCGGCGGCGTCGCGTCTCGGTTCACCGAACGAATATGTCGACTATGCCGGCTCGAAAGGCGCCGTCGATACGATGACGCTCGGCCTTGCCAGGGAACTTGGTCCGCGAGGCGTGCGCGTGAACGCAGTGCGCCCCGGTCTCATCGACACCGAGATCCACGCGAGCGGCGGCAAGCCCGAGCGCGCCGTGCAACTCGGCGCGACCACACCGCTGGGCCGTCCCGGCACGGCCGGCGAAGTGGCCGAAACCATCGTCTGGTTGCTGAGCGACGCCGCCTCGTATGTGACGGGTGCTTTGCTCGACGTGTCCGGCGGCCGCTAGAGGCTGCTTTGCTCCTGCAACGTTCCTTGTCGTGATGCGGGTGTTCGTGCGGGTGTTCGTGCGGGTGTTCGTGCGGGTGTTCGTGCGTATGTCAGCGGCTGCACTCGCCTGATAGAAACAGCGTCGTATGCGTTTGCCTTGTGTCTAGAACGACGAGCCGGGTTCGCGCAGGAACGCGGTTTCTTGGGTCGTCGAGGAACGCCCAAGCAGCGCATTGCGATGCGGAAAGCGCCCGAATCGCTCGATGACTTGCGCGTGCCGCACAGCGGACCGGTAATACGACGCGCCGCCCGGCTCCGCTGCCAACTGCTTGAACAGACGCACCGACTCGCGCTGACTCGCGATCGTTTCATCATGCTCGAAAGGCAGATAGGCGAACGCGCGATGATGCACGCCAGGCAACAGGCAGTCGGCTCCCCTTGCGATCATCTGCTGCGCGGTGCGCAGTGCTTTCTGATCGGCAGCGAATGCGCGCGATGTGCCGCGATGACAATTGCGGGAAAACTGGTCCAGCACGATGACGAGCGACAACGCGCCGAGCGGCGTTGCCGCCCAGTGGTCGAGCATGGACTCGCTTGCCGCATCGATCAGGGTACCGAAGCGTTGCCGCAGCATCGTGTCGAACGCCTGGTCGCGTGAAAACCAGCATTTGCGAGCGCTGCCGAACTCCGGCGTGCCCGGTGCGCCGAACCAGCAGTCGAGAACCTCAAGGACCTGCTGAGGCAGAGCGGCATAGTCCGGTGAAGCCGTGCGACCGGCATGGCCGACCTTCTCAACCATTCCGGTTGCGCATCCAGTCAGCCGTTTCGAAAAACGAGCCGAGCAGGCGTTCCCTCAGCGGCTCGGCAAGACCCACATCTTCCATCGCCCACGCCATGCACCTGAGCCACTGATCCCGCTCGCTGGAGGCGATCGCGAACGGCAGATGCCGCGCGCGCAAACGCGGATGACCGAACCGGCTGATGTAATGATCCGGGCCGCCCATCCATCCGCACAAAAACCAGAACAGCTTGTCGCGCGAACCGTCGAGCGATTGCGGATGCAAAGCCCGGATTCCGGCGAAATCCGCTTCGAGATCCATCAGATCGTAAAAGCGGTCAACCAGTTCGCGCACGCGCGCTTCGCCGCCCACCAGTTCGAAGGCCGTCGGCTGCGCCGCGGACACTTCGTCGTTCAAATCGCTCATACCCACTCATCAACCAGAAAATAAGAATTCACGCGTCCCGCAGCGATTGCAACGCCGGACGCGCCAGCACATGCCGCAAGCTCAGCCAGCCGCCCACGCCGGCACACGCTATGCCGGCGCCAATGCCCGCCGGCAGCAGCCACGGATCGAAGCTCAGATAGAACTCGAATACGCGCGTGGCCAGCACGTAGCCGATCGCCTGCGCGCCTACCGCCGCCATCAGACCCGCCAGCGCGCCTACCGCGACAAACTCGGCGATCTGCACCGAGCGCACCTGACGATGCGACGCCCCCAGCGCGCGCAGCAGCGCGGATTCTCGCATGCGCTCATCGCGCGTGCCGGCGAGCGCCGCGTACAGCACGAGCACGCCCGCCGCGAGCGTGAACGCAAACAGGAACTGCACCGCGCCGATCACCTGCTGCAGCACGCGCTGCACCTGCGCGAGAATCGGCCCGGTATCGATCGCCGTGAGGTTCGGATAGGCGGCGATCAGGCCGTCGATGGTCGACTGCTTTTCCTGCGGCAGATGGAAACTGGTAATGAACGTCGCCGGGAAATCCTGCAGCGCCGCGGGCGGCATCAGCACGAAAAAGTTGACCTTGAACGAACCCCAGTCGAGCTTGCGCACACTCGTGACCGGCGCGTCGATCTGCAAGCCGGTCACGTCGAAACGCAGCATGTCGCCGGGCTTCACGTTGATCAGCTTGGCAAGCCCCTGCTCGATCGAAATCTGCGGCGTTTTCGTGTCGCCGTACCACGTGCCGGCGGCGAGGCGGTTGTCGTCGGGCAACTCGGTGGTGTACGACAGATTGAACTCGCGGTCCACGAGACGTTTGGCGTCGTCGCCCTTGAACGAATCCGGATTGACCGGCTTGCCGTTGATCGCCGTCAGCCGGCCGCGCACCATCGGCGAAAGCACCGTGCCGGGTAAGCCATGCGCGCTCAGATACTGCGTAACGGCGTCACGCTGATCGGGCTGGATGTCGATGATGAATTCGTTGGGCGCATCGGGCGGCGTCGATTTGCGCCAGCCGGCCACGAGGTCGTTACGCGTCATGGCGATCAGCAACAGGCACATCAGGCCGATGCCGAGCGCGGTGATCTGCAATGCGCTCGCGCTGCTGCGCCGTTCGAGCGATGCCAGCGCATAACGCCAGCCGATCCCCGCATTCACGCGCTCGCTGCGCACGAGGCGCGCCGCGCCCCACAGCGCCAGCCGCGCGATGCACGCGAACACCAGCAGCCCGCCCGCGAAGCCGCCCGCCACGATCCCGCCGAGCTTCAACTCGCCGGCCGCGACGATCAGCAGCGCGGCGAACAGCACGATGCCGAGCGCGTAAGCCGCCCATGCCGTGCGCCCCGCTTCGCCCCATTCGCGGCGCAGCACGCGCACCGGCGGTACGCGCGTGAGCGGCAACAGCGGCGGCAGCGCGAAGCCCAGCAACAGCACGAGACCGGCCGCGATGCCTTCGAGCGCCGGCCATGCGCTCGGGTACGGCAACGCGACATCGATCAGACTGCCGAGCCATGTGAGCAGCGCGAGATGCCCCAGATAACCGAGCGCCACACCCAGCGCACCGCCGATCAAACCCAACCCCACGAATTCGAGCGTGAAGAGCGCGCGCAGTGTCGTCTGACTGACGCCGAGGCAGCGCATCACCGCACAGCCGTCCAGATGCCGGCGCATGTACCGATGCGCGGCCATCGCAATCGCCACGGCCGCCAGCAACGCGGTGAGCAGCGAGACGAGCGTGAGGAAGTGACTCGCGCGGTCGAGCGTCTGGCGCACTTGCGGCTGGCCGTCCTGCAACGATTCGAGCGCGACGCCGCGCATCTTGCCGCCGTCCACCCGGTCGTGCGCGAACTGCGCGAAACGCGCCACCGACTCGTCCGCCCCCGCGACCAGCAGGCGATAGGTCACGCGGCTGCCGTAGGTGATGAGGCCGGTGGACGGCACGTCGTCGACGCGCAGCATCAGGCGCGGCGAAAAATTGACGAACGAGAAGCCGCGGTCGAGCTCACGCGTGATCACCGCGCCGATCGTGAAGTTGCGGTTGCCGACTTTCACCGTATCGCCGACATGCAGCTTCAAAGCGTCGAGCAGCGCCTGATCGACCCACACGACGCCCGGCGGCGGAATGGATCGCGCCGGATAGTCCGCCGCACCCGGCGCCGAGGCAATGCGCAACGCGCCGCGCAACGGATAACCCGGCGATACAGCCTTGATGGCGGCGAGCCGCGAGACCGGCTGCGCGCCGGTCGAATTGATCATGCTGGGAAAGATCGCCGTGCTGGCGGTGTTCAGACCAAGCGCTTTGGCCTGTCCGGCGAATTGCGGATCGACCGGATGATCGGCCCGCACGATGAAGTCAGCGGCGATCATACGCCGCGCGTCGCGCTCAAGCCCCTGATGCAGACGGTCAGCCAGAAAGCCGACACTCGATAAAGCCGCCACGGCCAGCACGAGCGCCAGCAGCAGCATCGTCAATTCGCCGGCGCGCCAGTCGCGCGACGTCATGCGCACGGACTGACGCAACAGATCCATACCGCCGAACCGGCGCGTCGAAGGTGAAGCCGTGCGCGCCGTGGAACCCCGTACCGTATCGCTCAATCGTGCCTGCTCCTGGCAAAGCGCGACACCATGTGCGTCGCCATGCCGCGAAAACCGCCCTGCACGCCGCGCCAGAGCCGCGGCAATGCCCAGCCGGCCAGCATCAGGAAGCCCACCATCAACACCAGAAAGACGAGCGGCACGAACAGCGCGAGCAGCATGCCGCCGAACACGAGCCCGTCTTCAGCGGTCGAGGTCACGACATTCGACACCGGTTCCGGCGAAAGGTTGATCAGTGCGCGCGTGCCGGCTTTGGCGAGATGCGCCGTGCCCGCCAGCGTGCCGCCCGCGAGCGCGGCCACGGTCAGCAGCGCCGGATCGGCATGGCCGAGCGCGCCGGCTGCCAGCACGGCGCCCGCCGGAATGCGAATGAAGGTATGGACCGCGTCCCACAGCGAATCGAACGCGGGGATCTTGTCGGCGAGGAATTCGGTGACGGTCAGCACGCCCGCCACGCCGATTACCCACGGCGAAGACAGCGCGGACAGCGTATCGGGAAGATGGACGAGGCCGAGACGGGCGAATACGCCGGCCAACAGGACCGTCAGATAGAGGCGCAGACCGCTGCCCCATGAGAGGCCCGCAGCGAGCGAAAGTGATTCAAGCATGGCCGCCTCCGGGCGCGCTGTGCGTGCCGGGCGCTTCGACGGGCCAATCATGGATGAGCCACGCCGAAATCGTCAGACCCGCGCCAAGCCGGCCGCGCCAAATGGGCCGCGGACAATTTCAGGTTGGATTCGGTCTCATTATAGCCACGTTAATTCGCAGAACGCAGAGCGGCGAATAAATGGCGAACTCCATGCGGGCGCGATCCGTGTGCCGGCGGACCCGCCGAATACGCCCGCCAGCGGGTTGGAATGCCAGGCTCAATGCCCGGAAGACAGTTTCAGTCCGATCAATCCGATTACGATCAGCGCCGCGCTGGCGACCCGCGCGACGCTCAACGCCTCGCCCATCATCACGATTCCGAAGATGAACGCGCCGACTGCGCCGATGCCCGTCCACACCGCGTAGGCCGTGCCGAGCGGCAACTGGCGCATGGCAATGGCCAGCAGCGCGAAGCTGCCGAGCGCTGTCACGACCGTGAACACGGAAGGCCAGAGACGGGTGAAACCTTCGGAGGTTTTGAGACCGGCCGCCCATGCAACCTCAAGCAAACCGGCAATCAACAGAAGAATCCAGGACATGAGACAAGCTCCATGATCAGATGGGGCCGTCCCCGTTCGTGAAACCGCAAGGTCGTCCTTACGAACTGTAAATTATACCAACATCACCGCAGCGCCACGGCCAGCGGCTCGCCGCAACGGGACCCCCCAGCCGTGGCAAATTCCCCACACAGCGTCAAACCGCGCCCACCAGCCGGTAGCCGACCCCGGTTTCCGTGATGATATGTTCCGGCTGCGCCGGGTCGCGCTCCAGCTTGCCGCGCAGATGCGCCATATAGATACGCAGATAGTGATGGCTCTCGACATGCGACGGCCCCCACACCTCGCGCAGCAACTGGCGGTGTGTCAGCACGCGGCCTGCATGGCGCACCAGCGTGGCGAGCAGCCGGTATTCGATCGGCGTCAGATGGACGGCTGCGCCGTCGCGGCTCACCTGGCGCAGCGCCAGATCGACGGTCACCGTGCCGAAGCGCACCTGCGGCGACTCGTTCGCACCGCCCTGATTGCGCCGCCGCATATGCGCGCGGATTCGCGCCAGCAGTTCGGACACGCCGAACGGCTTGGTGAGGTAGTCGTCCGCGCCGGCATCGAGCGCCGCGACTTTTTCGGTTTCCTGGGTGCGCGCCGACAGCACGATTACCGGCAGCTCGCTCCAGCCGCGCAGTTCGCGGATGACGTCCAGACCGTCCGTGTCGGGCAGGCCGAGATCGACGATCACCAGATCGGGCTTGCGCGTGGCGGCTTCGACGAGACCCTGCTTACCGGTTTCGGCGTCGTGCACGACGATGCCCTCGCCTTCCAGCGCTGTTCGCACAAAGCGGCGAATCTGCTTTTCGTCTTCGATCAGGACGACGGTGATGCTGGGGTCACTCATGGCTGGGCTTGGCAAGCGGGTTAGGAGTTGATTCGCTGTCGGAATCGGCATGCGTCAAAGCATCGGCGCCTTCGTCTTCCAGGGCATCCGGCGCGTCGGGCGGCGTTTCCACCGGCAGCGTGAACCAGAAACGGGCGCCTTCCACATGGCCGTCCGCCGACACGCGATTGAGCGCGCCGATTGTACCGCCGTGCGCTTCCACGATCGCGCGGCAGATCGCAAGGCCGAGACCGATGCCTGGTTTGGCCGATTCCTTCTCGCCGCGCGTGAATTTCTCGAACACGCGCGCTTCCATGCCGGCGGGCAGGCCGGGGCCGTTATCGTCCACGGTCACGCGCACGAACGACTTGCCGTCCGCGTCGAGACGCTGCGCGCCGATCGTCAAAGGCGTGGCCGGCGCGGTGTATTTGGCCGCGTTCTCGAACAGGTTGGAGAAAAGCCGCTCCATCAGCACGGCGTCCAGATGCAGGAGCGGCAGATCGGCGGGCAGCTTCACCTGCACCGGATGATTCGCCAGCACGCGCTTGCACGCGCGCAACGCGGCGCCCACGGTTTCTTCGAGCAGCGTCCACTGCTGATTCAGTTGCAGACTGCCCGCCTGCAGGCGGGCCATGTCGAGCAGATTCGTGACGATGCCGGTCATGCGCAGCGCTTCCTCATGAATCGCTTCGACCAGTTCAGCGTTGGGCTGCGCGTCGGGCGATTGCGCGAGCATCGACGAGAAACCGACGATGGTCGTCAACGGCGTGCGCAGATCGTGCGAGATCGCCGACAGCAACGAGTTGCGCAAACGCTCCGACTCCATGTTGACGAGCGCATCGCGGGCGATGTCCACGTAATGCACCCGTTCCAGCGCGAGCGCGATCTGCGCGGCGAACGCGTCGAGCATGCGCTGCTGCTCGGGCACGTCGAGCTCGCCCTCGTTGCGCATCACGACCGCCAGCACGCCGCGCGTGCGCATCGGCGCCTTGAGCGGCAGGTATAGCGCGGCGGCGGCCGGCAGCGTGTCGGTGCCGTGGCCGGCCGGCTTCTGCTGATCGTAGACCCACTGGCCGACGTCGCTATCGAGCATCTCGCCTTCGAGCGTGACCGCCGCGTCGGGATCCTCGATCTTCTGCTTCACCTGATCGACGCTGTCCGGCAACAGAATCGCGACGCGCGCGCCGAACACCTCGCTCACATGACGGCTGCCAATGCCGACGATCTGCTCCGTGGTCAACGCCGCGGCCAGTTCGCGCGCCATCGCGTACATCGCACCGGTGCGCTGCTCGCGGCGTCGCGCCACGCTCGCCTCGCGGCGCAGGCTCGACGTGAGATGGCTGATCACCAGCGACGTCAGCAGCATGCCGAAGAAGGTCAGCAGATACTGCGTATCGGAGACCGACAGCGACATGCGCGGCGGCACGAAAAAGAAATCGAACGCGGCCACGCTCATGAACGACAACACCACACCCGGCCCGCGCCCCAGCTTCACCGCGGCGAAGATCACGCCGAGCAGATACAGCATGACGAGGTTGGTCAGATCGATATGGTCGATCAACTGGCTCGCGAGCAGCGTGATGGCCGCGCAGATCGCCAGCGCGAAAGCATAGGCGCGCGGCGGCGAGCGGCGTTCGCGCGCCGCGCTCAACGCCTCGCGCCATGCGTTCGCGGTAGTGTTCAGCAGATGCCGATGCTCGCCGCCGTCGCGCTCGGACGAGGCGCGAATCAGCGTGAGATCGAGATCGCCCGCCTTTTCGGCGATACGTTCACTGAGCGGCCGGCGCAGCCGGCGCTCCACACCCGTGCGCGCCGACGCGCCGGCCACCAGTTTCGATACGTTGCGCGCCTGCGCATAGCCGATCAACGCGGTGGCCGCGTCGGCGCCCGCCAGTGTCGCGGTTTCGGCGCCGAGTTCGGCGGCCAGCTTCAGCGCGTTCAGCGTGCGCTCGCGGCGCGCATCCGGTAAACGCTGGAGCGCGGGCGTCTCGACATAAACCGCGATCCAGTCGGCCTTCAGGCTGGCGGCGAGGCGTGCCGCCGCGCGCACCAGCATCGGCGCTTCCGGGCCGGGGCCGACGCACACCAGCAAGCGCTCACGCGCCTGCCAGATGCGCTGGATCGAACGGTCGGCGCGGTACTCGCGCATTTGCGCATCGACACGGTCGGCGGTGCGGCGCAGCGCCAATTCGCGCAGCGCGATCAGATTGCCCTTGCGGAAAAAGTTGCGCACCGCGCGCTCGGCCTGCTGCGGCAAATACACCTTGCCGTCGCGCATGCGGTCGAGCAGTTCCTCCGCAGGCAGGTCGACCAGCGTAACTTCGTCGGCGCTATCGAATACGCGGTCCGGCACCGTCTCCCAGACGCGAATGCCGGTGATCTGCCCGACCACGTCGTTGAGGCTTTCGAGGTGCTGGACGTTGACCGTCGTATAGACGTCGATGCCCGCGTCGAGCAGTTCGTAGACATCCTGCCAGCGCTTCAGATGGCGCGCGCCCTGCACGTTCGAATGCGCGAGTTCGTCGACGAGGATCAGTTGCGGCTTGCGGGCGAGCGCGGCGTCGAGATCGAACTCGCCGAGCTTGCGGCCGCGATACTCGATCTGCGCGAGCGGCAGCACATCGAGACCTTCGAGCAGCGCCGCGGTTTCACTGCGGCCATGCGTTTCGGCAATGCCCACCACAACGTCGGCGCCTTCGTCGTAACGGCGGCGCGCGGCCTGCAGCATTGCATAGGTTTTGCCGACACCCGCCGACGCGCCGAAAAAAATCTTCAACCTGCCTCGCTGACGTTTTTCTTCGTCGCGTTGCAGCTTGTCGAGCAACTCATCGGGATCGGGGCGGTTCATGCTCAATGGTTTTCATCGTTGGGCGAGCGTCAATTCATGCATGGTGGCACGGAGACGACGCAGTCGCAAATGGCGGCCTCCGCACATGGAGCCACCGCGAATGGCGGCGACTGCGACTGGCGGGCACTACGAGTACTGATCGTCGCCAATAGCTCAGCGCGGCAACCGCTGCATGCGCTCGCCGTCGCGCCGTCAAAAGGCAAAGGCGGGGTCGCCCGGACGCCGCCTTTGCAAAGCGAAGCGCTGCGCCTTGTCGCTCAGCCGCGCTTCATCTCATCCAGCGCCAGGTTCAGTTGCAGCACGTTCACGCGCGCCTCGCCCAGAATGCCGAACTGACGGCCGCTCGTATAGCGGTCCACCAGTGCCTGCACGTCGTTCGGCGCGAGCTTGCGAGCCTTGGCCACGCGCTCGATCTGATAAGCCGCGGCGGCCGGGCTGATCTCAGGATCGAGACCGCTGCCTGAGGACGTCACCAGATCGACCGGCACCGGCTTCGACATATCCGTGCCGGCCGCCTTCAGCGCGTCGATACGGCCTTTGATTTCGTCGAGCAACGCCGGGTTGGTCGGGCCGAGGTTCGACCCGCTCGACCCCTGCGCGTTGTACGGCATCGGGCTGGTAGCCGACAGGCGGCCCCAGAAGTATTGCGGCGCATCGAACTGCTGGCCGATCAGCTTCGAGCCGACCACCTTGCCGTTCTGTTCGAGCATGCTGCCGTTGGCCTGATCGTGGAAGACTGCCTGACCGAAAGCGGTCATCACCGCGGGATAGGCCATTCCCGTGAGCGCGGCGAGTACCACGAACAGCACGATCAACGGACGGAACAGATTTTTCATGATGAATGATTCCTCTTGAACAAGCGCTTAGACCCAACCGAACGCGGCCAGCACCATATCGATCAGCTTGATGCCGATGAACGGCACGATGATCCCGCCCAAACCGTAAATCAGCAGATTGCGGCGCAACAGGATCGCCGCGCCCAGCGCGCGATAGCGCACGCCCTTGAGCGCCAGCGGAATCAGCAGCACGATGATCAGCGCGTTGAAAATCACCGCCGACATGATCGCCGAAGCCGGCGTGGCCAGATGCATCACGTTCAGCGCGTTCAGCGCCGGATAGGTCGTGGCGAACGCGGCCGGAATGATCGCGAAGTACTTGGCGACGTCGTTGGCGATCGAGAACGTGGTGAGCGAGCCGCGCGTCATCAGCATCTGCTTGCCGATCTCGACGATCTCGATCAGCTTGGTCGGATTCGAATCGAGGTCGACCATGTTGCCCGCTTCCTTCGCGGCCTGCGTGCCGGTGTTCATCGCCACCGCGACGTCGGCCTGCGCGAGCGCCGGGGCGTCGTTGGTGCCGTCGCCGGTCATTGCCACGAGGCGCCCTTCGGCCTGATGCGCGCGAATCGTGGAGAGCTTCGCTTCCGGCGTGGCTTCGGCGAGGAAATCGTCGACGCCGGCTTCCGCGGCAATCGCCGCCGCGGTCAGCCGGTTGTCGCCCGTCACCATGATGGTCTTGATGCCCATCTTGCGCAGTTCGGCGAAACGCTCCTTGATGCCGCCCTTCACGACGTCCTTCAGTTCGATCACACCGAGCACGCGCGCGCCCTGCTCGCCTTTCTCGGCGACCACCAGCGGCGTGCTGCCACGGCGGGCGACTTCGGCGACCGCGTTGCTGACTTCGTTCGGGAAACGTCCGCCGTTCGCTTCGACATAGTTCTTCACCGCGTCGGCCGCGCCCTTGCGGATTTCACGGCCAGGCAGATCGACGCCGCTCATGCGCGTTTGCGCGGTGAACGCGAGGAACACGGCATGCAGCGAAGCCATATCGCGTTGACGGATATTGAAGCGCTGCTTCGCCAGCACGACGATGCTGCGGCCTTCCGGCGTTTCGTCGGCGAGCGACGACAGTTGCGCGGCGTCCGCGAGCGCTTCTTCCGTCAAGCCCGGCGCCGGCACGAATTGCGAAGCCTGGCGGTTGCCGAGCGTGATGGTGCCCGTCTTGTCGAGCAGCAATACGTCGACGTCGCCGGCCGCTTCTACCGCGCGGCCGGACGTGGCGATCACGTTCGCCTGCATCATGCGGCTCATGCCGGCCACGCCGATCGCGGACAGCAACCCGCCGATCGTGGTCGGAATCAGACACACCAGCAGCGCGACCAGCGCGGTAATCGTCACCACGTGACCCGCTTTCGCGGCTTCGACCGAGAACATCGAGAATGGCAGCAGCGTGGCGGTGGCCAGCAGCATCACGATCGTCAACGCGATCAGCAAAATGGTCAGCGCGATTTCGTTCGGCGTCTTCTGACGCTTCGCGCCTTCCACCATCGCGATCATGCGGTCGAGGAACGCCTCACCCGGATTCGCCGTGACGCGCACCACGATCCAGTCCGACAGCACGCGCGTGCCGCCCGTCACCGACGAAAAGTCGCCGCCCGACTCGCGGATCACCGGCGCGGATTCGCCCGTGATCGCCGATTCGTCGACCGACGCGACGCCTTCGACCACTTCGCCGTCGGCCGGAATCACGTCGCCGGTCTCGACCAGCACGACGTCGCCCTTGCGCAGATCGGAAGCCGTCAGAATGCGGATCGGCGACTTCGGATGCGGCTCGTTCAACTTCTTGGCCATCACGTCTTTCTTCGCGCTGCGCAGCGACGCGGCCTGAGCCTTCGAACGGCCTTCGGCCAGCGCCTCCGCGAAGTTGGCGAACAGCACCGTGAACCACAGCCACAAGGTGACCGCGAGAATGAAGCCCGCGGGCGCCTCGGCCTGGCCGCCGAGCGCGGCGATCCAGAGAATGGTCGTGAGAATGCTGCCCACGTACACGCAGAACATCACCGGATTGCGGAACTGCGTGCGCGGCGTGAGCTTCTTGAAGGAGTCCACGATCGCCGGGCGCAGCAGCGCCGGGTCGAACATGGACCTGGTTGCATTATGTTCAGTCATTGAATCCTCGAATTTCCCGTTTGCGCGTGCTCACCCGTTTTCATCGCGGGTCTCAATGGGCGCCCATCATCATCAGATGTTCGACACCAGGACCGAGCGCGAGGGCAGGCACATAAGTCAGCGCGCCGACCAGCAGCACCGTGCCGAGCAGCAGCACGACGAACAGCGGTCCATGCGTGGGCAGCGTGCCGCCCGTCACGCCGATGCGCTTTTTCGCGGCGAGCGAACCGGCAATCGCAAGCACCGGAACGATCGTGCCGAAGCGACCGAACCACATCGCGATCGCCGTGAGCCAGTTGTAGAACGGCGTGCCCACGGTGAGGCCCGCGAACGCGCTACCGTTGTTGTTGGCGGCCGAACTGAACGCGTAGAGGATTTCGGAGAAACCGTGCGCGCCGGGGTTGAGAATGCCGGCCTTGCCCGCGTCGCTCAATACCGCGATCGACGTGCCCACCAGCACCAGCAGCGGCGTGAGCAGCACGACGATCGACACCATCTTCATCTCATACGCTTCGATCTTCTTGCCGACGTATTCCGGCGTGCGGCCGATCATCAGGCCCGCCACGAACACGGCCAGCAGCGCGAACACGAGCATCCCGTACATACCGGAACCCACGCCGCCGAAGATCACTTCGCCCAGTTGCATCAGCAGCATCGGATACAGGCCGCCGATCGGCGTCAGCGAATCGTGCGTGTTGGCGACCGCGCCGCACGAAGCTGCGGTGGTTGCAACCGTAAAGATGCCCGACTGCGCGATACCGAAGCGCGTTTCCTTGCCTTCCGCATTGCCGCCCGATTGCAGCGCATTGGCCGACTGATCGACATGCAATGCGGCGATAGCCGGATTGCCGCTCTGTTCCGCGCTGATCTCGCCGAATACGCAGACGGCAAACGCAATCGTCATGGTGGCGAGCACCGCCACCCCCTGCTTGCGGTCCGCGATCATGCGGCCGAACACCAGTGCCAGCCCCGCCGGGATGATCAGGATCGAGAAGATCTGCAGGAAGTTCGAGAACGGCGTCGGGTTTTCATACGGATGGGCCGAATTGCCGTTAAAGAAGCCGCCGCCGTTGGTGCCCAGCATCTTGATCGCTTCCTGTGAAGCAACCGGGCCCATTGCGAGCGTCTGCGTCTTCACCGGCGTATCGACCGTCACCGCATTGCCCTTCGCGTCCTTCACCGGATTGCCTTGCGCGTCGAGCTTCGGCGCGGCATAGGTGGTGGTCTGCAAGGTCGGCACGTCTTCGTACGCCTTGAAGTTCTGGATCACGCCCTGGCTCATCAACAGCGCCGCGAGGATCGCCGACATGGGCAGCAGCACGTACAGCGTCACACGCGTCAGGTCGACCCAGAAATTGCCGATGGTTTGCGCGGTGTGGCGCGCAAAGCCGCGAATCAATGCGATCACCACGACGATGCCGGTGGCGGCCGAAAAGAAGTTCTGCACGGTGAAGCCGAGCATCTGCGTCAGATAGCCGACGGTTTGTTCCGGCGTGTAATCCTGCCAGTTCGTGTTGGTCACGAAACTGACCGCCGTGTTGAACGCGCCATCCACGGTCATCGGGCCGAACTGCTGCGGGTTGCCCGGCAGCCAGCCTTGCACGCGCAGCAGCACGTAGAGAAACGCCACGCCGAGCGTGTTGAACGCGATCGTGGCGATCGCGTAGTGCTTCCAGCTCATTTCGGTGGCAGGATCGACGCCCGCGATGCGATACAGCAAACGTTCGACAGGACCGCCGAAGCGGACCACGCGCGAACTGCCGTCCATCACGGCGCTCAGATAACGGGACATAGGCACCGCGGCTGCCAGCAGCACGACGATGAAAAGGCCCGCTTGCAGGACATTGTTCGAGTTCATTCAATGTCCTCCGCGCGCAACAGCGCATAGACCAGATACACGAACAGCAGCGCGGTCGCCGCACCGGACAACCAGAGAATCCAGGTCATGAGCGCGCTCCCTGGCCACGGCGGAACTGCATCAACTTCTCGCAGCCGGCAATTAACGCAAAGGTCAGCGCGGCGAACAGCACCAGCCCCCCGACATACAGCACATCCATTTTGTTCTCCATTACACGGACTTTGGATAGGTGCAACGTTATGCCGAACCGCGTAAAGGGCTGGTCAAAGATGGGGTGGGGAGTATAAAAATTCCGTAAACGCGGCGGACACCGCGAAATGCTGATGACGGCCTGATCGCACGTTCAGCGCGCACCCAGCCGCGGCCGTATCGCACCGTTAAAAATGAGATGTTGTTCGACACGACCAGGCTATGCTCGGCGGATTGCTTGCCGCGGCTGAACCCGCGTCGCGTCACCTGTATGCCGCGGCGCGGCGAATGATCGAACCCCGCGTGCTCCACGCTGCGTTGATTCGCCACGCACATTCCCTGCGCTCGCGGGCACCACGGTGTATAAAAATCACCTGACGTTTCGACCTCATGCCATCGGGCTCTGGGCCTTCACCGGGCATGGCCATGTCATCACTACTGCAAGAACCCGTTCTCCATGCTGCTGTTTCAATCCGCACTCGAAGCCCATCAATCAGGGCTCCCTCATGAGGCTGAACAGGCGTATCTTCAGGTACTCGCCGAAGATCCCCGCCACGCCGACGCGCTACATCTGCTCGGGCTGCTCTACGCCGATCGCGGCGAACTCGCCCAGGCAGAGACTCTCATTCGCCGCGCGCTCGGCATCGACGAAAACTCGATCTATCTGGTCAATCTGGCCAACATGCTGATCGACCAGCACCGCGAGACCGAAGGAGAAGCCCTACTCCATCGCGCGATCCAGCTCGCGCCCGGTTATGCCGCCGCGCATTACAACATCGCCACGCTGTTCGCCGACACGGAACGGAGGAACGAAGCCGAAGCGGCTTTTCGTCGTGCGCTCGATCACGATGCCGATTTCGTCCCGGCGTTGATCAATCTGGCCAGCCTGTTGATCGGCGCGGAGCGCTTTCCGGAAGCGGAGCCATACTGCCGCCGGGCCCTCCTTCTCGACGCCCGGCGCGAAAGAGCGCAGCACAATCTCGGCATGGTCCTCCTGAAGACAGGACGCCATCAGGAAGCCCAAAGCGTATTTCGTCGTGTGCTGGAGCTCGAACCCGAACATTGCGAAGCGTGCAACGGCCTGGCTGTGGCGCTCATGAAAGACTATCGCTACGAGGAAGCCGAATCCTTCGTTCGCCGCGCGCTGAACCTCGATCCCGAACATCGCGTCGCCACTCGCAATCTGGCGCACATTCTCTGCATGACCCATCGGCGCGCCGAGGCGGAAGAGGCCTATCGGAAAGTGATCGAGCGCGAACCGGATTCGGTATCGGAACAGTACGCTCTCGCGCAGCATCTTTTGACGGAAGGCCGATATATCGAGGGATGGCAACGTTACGAAATTCGTTACGATCCGCGCATGGAACCGCACGCCATTCCCACGCCGAATGTCGATTATCCGCAGTGGCAAGGTGAATCGCTGCAAGGCAGATCGCTACTCGTCTGGCCTGAACAAGGCCTCGGCGACCTTCTTCAGTTCGTCCGTTATCTGCCTTTATTGAAGGCGCGCGGCGTGGCGAATCTGAGTATTGCCTGCCCTCGCGCTTTGCACAGCCTGTTCGAACTGATCGAAGGCGTGGACCATTGCATTCCTTTGGATGGCCAGCACGATGTTCCGCCGCACGACTATTGGTGCTTCTTGATGAGCCTGCCACATCGGTTTGAAACGACCCTCGATACGATCCCGGCTTCGATGCCCTATCTGCGGGCTCCGGAGGAGCGGATCGCGCACTGGAAGCGGCGCCTGCCGGCATCGGGCTTCAAGGTCGGACTTGTGTGGGCCGGCGATCCACGCCCGCATCAACCTGATGCGAATGCCGTCGATCAGCGTCGTTCGCTGCACGCGCTCGCCTTCCTGCCGCTGCTGCAAGTGCCGGGCGTCACGTTCGTGAGTTTGCAGAAAGGCGCAACGACCCAACCGCAAATCAACGACATTCCGTCCGAATACCGTCCCATCGATCCAATGAACGAAGTCCGCGATTTTGCCGACACCGCCGCCATCGTAGAAAGCCTCGACCTGGTGATCGCCGTGGACACGTCCACGGCGCATCTTGTCGGCGCGTTGAACAAGCCGGTCTGGATTCTCTCGCGGTTCGACGCCTGCTGGCGCTGGCTCGAGCGTCGCGAGGACTCCCCTTGGTATCCGAACGCCCGGCTTTTCAGGCAGACGCGACCCGGCGCCTGGGACGACGTGATCCAGCGGGTGAAAGCTGCATTGGAGAAACAGGCGGCGGCGCCTGATCGCTGAGCACGCCGTTCGAATCTTGTTTTCACGCCGCGCGGACGGGAGCGCCTCGAACGAAACGCTCGCCGCATACCGCGTCTCAAGGCAGCAGAATCGTCGACCCGGTAGTCCGGCGCCCTTCGAGATCCGCGTGCGCGCGGCCGACATCCGCCAGCGCGTAACGCTGATTGATGCTCGTCTTGACCTTGCCCGACACCAGCACGTCGAACAGTTCGGTGGACATCGCCTCGTAGTCGCTGCGTTTGGCGATATAGGTAAACAGCGTCGGGCGCGTGAAGAACAGCGAACCGCGTCCGGCGAATTCCGACGAATCGATCGGCGGTAACGGCCCCGACGCATTGCCGAAACTCACGAACATGCCGAGGGGCGCGAGGCAATCGAGCGAGCCCGTAAACGTGTCTTTACCAATCGAGTCGTACACCACCGGCACGCCCGCGCCATTGGTGATCTCGCGCACGCGCTTGGTGAAGTTCTCGCGTGTGTAGACGATCGCGTGGTCGCAACCATGCGCCGTGGCGATTTCCGCTTTTTCATCCGAACCGACCGTGCCGATCACCGTCGCGCCGAGCGCCTTCGCCCACTGGCACACCAGCAGGCCGACGCCGCCCGCCGCGGCCTGGATCAGGATCGTGTCGCCGGCTTTCACGGGATACGTGCGGCGCAGCAGATATTGCGCGGTCAGGCCTTGCAGCATGACCGAGGCGGCCTGCCCGTCGGTGAGGGCGTCGGGCACCTTCACGACCTGAGCGGCCTGCAGCACGCGCTCCTGCGCGTACGCGCCGGGCGGGCGCGCCACGTAGGCGATGCGATCGCCCACCTTCAGACCGCTCACGCCCGAGCCGAGCGCCGTCACCTCGCCCGCCGCCTCCATACCGAGACCGCCCGGCAACGGCAACGGATAGAGCCCCGTGCGAAAGTACACGTCGATATAGTTCAGCCCGACCGCCGTCTGCCTGACGCGGATCTCGCCCGCGCCCGGCTCGCCGACTTCGACGTCGACCCACTTCATGACCTCCGGGCCGCCGGTTTTATCGAATCGGATTGCTTTGACCATCATGTCTCCTTGGTTGCGTGTGGTTGGGTGGTGGCGCGAGGGCGATCTCAGACCTGCTGCGTAAGGCGTAAGGTCAGCGAGTCGAGCACCATTCGCGCTGTCGAGATGTTGGTGGCGCACGGAATGTTGTGCACGTCGCACGCGCGCACCAGTGCGTTGATGTCCGGTTCATGCGGCTGCGGCGTCATCGGGTCGCGCAGGAAGATCACCATGTCCACGCGCCCTTCCGCAAGTTGCGCGCCGATCTGCAGGTCGCCGCCATGCGGGCCGGACAACATCCGCTCGACGGCGAGGCCGTGCGCGTCGGCAATGCGCCCGCCGGTCGTGCCGGTCGCCACGATATCGCAACGCTTGAGCGTGTCGACGTATTCGCCGGCCAGTTTGACGATGTCATCCTTTTTATGATCGTGCGCGATCAGCGCAATACGGGTGGTCATGACGTAAGACTCCTGAAACCGTTGTGATTGTCGTTGTTGTTGTGATGAGGAAGCTGCGACACCTGCCGTTCAGAACGTGCCCGGATAAGCGCCGCCGTCGATCAGCCAGTTCTGCCCTGTGATGTAGCCGGCATGCACACTGCACAGGAACGCGCAGGCACGGCCGAATTCGTCACGGTTGCCGAAGCGGCCAGCGGGGATCGTTTTCATGCGCTGCTGGCGGGCGTCGTCGACGGAAATGTTTTGCGACTTTGCCTGCGCCGCGAAGGTGACCGCGATGCGGTCGGTGTCGAACAGCCCCGGCAGCAGGTTGTTGATGGTCACGCCGGTGGGCGCGACCTTGCGCGCGAGGCCCGCGACAAAGCCGGTCAGCCCCGAACGCGCGCCGTTCGACAAACCGAGTACGTCGATCGGCGCTTTCACCGCCGAACTCGTGATGTTGACGATACGCCCATAGCCGCGCGCGCTCATCGAGTCGATGGTCGCGCGAATCAGCTCGATCGGCGTGAGCATGTTGCTTTCCAGCGCGCGGATCCAGTCTTCATGCGTGAAATTGCGGAAGTCGCCGGGCGGCGGTCCGCCCGCGTTGTTGACCAGAATATCCGGCTGCGGACAGGCCGCGAGCGCCGCGGCGCGGCCTTCGGGCGTGGTGATGTCGCATGCCACCGTTTTCACTTCCACGCCGCTTTGCTTGCGAATCTCCGCGGCGGCCGCCTCCAGCGTTTCAGCGGTGCGCGCGACGATCGTCAGGTTGACGCCTTCGGCGGCGAGCGCTTCCGCGCAGCCGCGCCCCAGTCCCTTGCTGGCCGCGCAGACCAGCGCGGTGCGTCCTGCGATTCCCATGTCCATCAGTGTTGTCCTCGTGAAGTTGTGCGTCGGGAGAAAGCGCCGGCCGTACCGGGTTTGCGGTTCCGTCGCGGCATCGCGCGAAGCGACAGGCCCGGCGCGCGCTCGTGGCGAAGTTTCCCCGATTCTAGAAGAATCGGTGCCGGACTGTGCCGGGCCGCCGCAATCTCCGGTATCTTCGGAGCGCACTCTTTCGGTAAACTTGCGCCGTGGCGCGTCCGCCAGCCAGCCGTTTTGCGGCAGCGCGGTGCGCCGAACCGATCCCTCTAGCCGCCGCTTGCGCCCCCCGCCATGACTCAGGACAGCCGTTTTCCCAATCTCTTCATCCTCGATCACCCGCTGATCCAGCACAAGCTATCGCACATGCGCGACCGGGATACCTCGACCCGCACGTTCCGCGAACTGCTGCGTGAAATCACGCTGCTGATGGGCTACGAAATCACCCGCAATCTGCCCATGACCACGCGCCGCCTGACCACGCCGCTCGTCGAGATCGACGCGCCGGTGATCGCCGGCAAGAAGCTGGCGATCGTGCCAGTGCTGCGGGCCGGCATCGGCATGTCGGACGGACTGCTGGAGCTGGTGCCGTCGGCGCGGGTGGGCCACATCGGCGTGTATCGCGCGGAGGACCATCGCCCGGTCGAATATCTCGTGCGCCTGCCGGACCTCGAAGATCGCGTGTTCATTCTGTGCGATCCGATGGTCGCGACCGGCTACTCCGCCGTGCATGCGGTCGACGTGCTCAAGCGCCGCAACGTGGCGGGCGAGAACATCCTGTTCCTCGCGCTGGTCGCCGCGCCCGAGGGCGTGCAGGTGTTCCAGAACGCGCATCCGGACGTCAAGCTGTATGTCGCCTCGCTCGATTCGCATCTGAACGAGCATGCGTACATCGTTCCCGGTCTCGGCGACGCCGGCGACCGCCTGTTCGGCACGAAAAACTGAAAGCGGCCTGAAAAGCGCGCGACGGCGACGCTGCAAAGGCCGCCGCCGCACACTTTTCACGTCGTTTGCAGCTATCTCGCCCTCTGCCGCCCCCTTGCGGCGTGATAAAATTCGAATCCGCTCAAAGAGCGGCTCAACTTGCACCACCGCCTGGCGCACCGCGCCTTTCGCGGGGCTGTCAGGCCGGCGCGGCGTTTGTCGCGTGGAGCCTCGCCGCACCGCCCGCCCCAACCGCGCTGCCGAACTGCGGTCCCGCTAGCCGGGCCGGCCGGGCGTGGTTAGGCTCGAGCGCCACGGAAACGCAACGACAATTGCACAATGCGTGCGCCCCACTGGCGCGCGCGATGGAGAAAGGTATGGCGGGTCATTCGAAATGGGCCAACATCAAGCATAAGAAAGCAGCGGCCGACGCCAAGCGCGGCAAGGTCTGGACGCGGCTCATCAAGGAAATTCAGGTCGCGGCGCGCATGGGCGGCGGCGATATCGACTCGAACCCGCGTCTGCGGCTCGCCGTCGAAAAGGCGTACGACGCCAACATGCCCAAAGATAACGTCAACCGCGCGATCCAGCGTGGCGTGGGCGGCGTGGACGGCGCAAGCTACGAAGAAATCCGCTATGAAGGCTACGGCATCGGCGGCGCGGCGGTAATCGTGGACACCATGACCGACAACCGCACGCGTACGGTGGCGGAAGTGCGTCACGCGTTCTCGAAGAACGGCGGCAACATGGGCACGGACGGCTCGGTGGCGTTCATGTTCGATCACGTCGGCCAGTTCCTGTTCGCGCCCGGCACGCCGGAAGACAAGCTGATGGAAGCCGCGCTCGAAGCCGGCGCCGACGACGTCGTCACGAATGACGACGGCAGTATCGAGGTGCTGTGCCCGCCGAACGACTTCCCGAAGGTGAAATCGGCGCTGGAAGCCGCGGGCTTCAAGGCCGAACTCGCCGAGGTGACGATGAAACCTCAAACGGAAGTCGAGTTCACCGGCGAGGACGCCGTAAAAATGCAGAAGCTGCTCGACGCGCTGGAGAATCTGGACGACGTGCAGGAAGTCTATACAAACGCCGCGATCGCCGACGAATGAGCGTGCCCCGGCGGCGCGTAGTGCGGCGGTTCCCGTCGAACCGCGCCACGCCGCCGGCCGGCCCTCGCGTCGTTGCGGATAGCGCGTAAGTGTGGCGTGGGTGTGGCTTGAGTGTGATCGGGCACCGCGCTTCCACCCGCGTTTGCACTGTGCCCTGCGCGCCGCCAGCGGCTGCTGCGGGCTCGCTGCAAACCTTGTTGTCATTCCACGGCTGAGCGTGCTGCGTCAGCCGTTTATGGTTTTTAAGTCTCGGGGATTCACATGAAGTTACTCGTCGTCGGTTCCGGCGGTCGCGAACATGCGCTCGCATGGAAGCTCGCGCAATCGCCGCGGGTCCAGCTCGTCTACGTGGCTCCTGGCAACGGCGGCACCGCCCAGGACGAGCGTCTGCGCAACATCGACATCACGGATCCGGCCGCGCTCGCCGATTTCGTCGAACAGGAGCAGATCGCCTTCACGCTGGTCGGGCCGGAAGCGCCGCTCGCGGCCGGCATCGTCAACCTGTTCCGCTCGCGCGGTCTGAAGATTTTCGGGCCGACTAGAGAAGCTGCCCAGCTCGAAAGCTCGAAAGACTTCGCCAAGGCATTCATGAAACGCCACGCGATTCCGACCGCCGAATACGAAACCTTCGCCGACGTCGCCGCCGCGCACGCGTATCTCGACGCCAAGGGCGCGCCGATCGTCATCAAGGCTGACGGCCTCGCCGCCGGCAAGGGCGTGGTGGTCGCGCAAACGCTGGAAGAAGCGCACGCTGCGGTCGACATGATGCTGTCGGACAACAAGCTCGGCGACGCCGGCGCGCGTGTCGTGATCGAGGAATTCCTCGCCGGCGAGGAAGCGAGCTTCATCGTGATGGTGGACGGCAAGCATGTGCTGCCGCTCGCCTCCAGCCAGGACCACAAGCGTCTGCTCGACGGCGACCAGGGCCCGAACACAGGCGGCATGGGCGCCTACTCGCCCGCTCCGATCGTCACGCCGCAACTGCACGCCCGCGTGATGCGCGAAATCATCCTGCCTACAGTGCGTGGCATGGAGAAGGAAGGCATCCGCTACACCGGCTTCCTGTACGCCGGTCTGATGATCGACGCGCAAGGCAACCCGAAAACGCTCGAATTCAACTGCCGCATGGGCGACCCCGAAACGCAGCCGATCATGGCGCGTCTGAAGGGCGACTATTCGAAGGTGGTCGAGCAGGCGATTGCCGGTACGCTGGATACGGTCGAACTGGAATGGGACCGCCGCACCGCGCTCGGCGTGGTGCTCGCCGCCTACAACTATCCGGACACGCCGCGCAAGGGCGACCGCATCAGCGATATTCCGGCTGAAACCGCGGATTCGGTCACGTTTCACGCCGGCACCACGTTGACGGACGGCAAGCTGACCACCTCGGGCGGCCGCGTGCTGTGCGTGGTTGGTCTGGCGGATTCAGTGCGCAGCGCGCAGTCGGTCGCGTACGAAACGATCAACCAGATCTCGTTCGACGGCATGCAGTATCGGCGCGACATCGGCTACCGTGCGTTGAACCGCAAGCACGACGCCAGGACCGAAGGCAAGCACTAAGCCCATCACCCCACTCACCCGCGTGCGGCGCCAACGGCGCTACACTGCGGGTTTTCGCGGCGATACCGGCGCCCACCGCACTATGTGGGCCAATCCGGGCCAATGTGGCTGAGCGGAGCCGGGAGCGTCCCGCCCGGCGCGTAAAACCGCAAGGCCGCGCCTTCGCAGGTTGCAACCTGACGCGGGCCCGGCCATCGCCCTCACGACGAACCCGCGGCACGATGAGCGTGCCGCCCTCAGCATCTGCATTCATGACCGATTCGAGCTACGACGCACAAGCCGTGCGCAGCTGGCTGCAAGGCCTGCAAACGCAGATCGCGGACGCGCTCGGCGCGTTCGACGGCACGCCGTTCGCGACCGACGCCTGGCAGCGCGCGCCCGGCGAAAAGCTGCGCGGCGGCGGCTACACGCGGATTCTCGAAGGCGGCAACTTCTTCGAGCGCGCCGGCATCGGCTTCTCGGACGTCGCGGGCGACGCCTTGCCGGCCTCGGCGAGCGCGGCGCGTCCGCAACTGGCCGGCCGCGGGTTCGAAGCAATGGGCGTGTCGCTCGTGCTGCACCCGCACAATCCGCACTGCCCGACCGTGCATATGAACGTGCGTCTGCTGATCGCGACCAAGGCCGGCGAAGAGCCCGTATTCTGGTTCGGCGGCGGCATGGATCTGACGCCGTTCTACGGTTACGAGGAAGACGCGCAGCATTTTCATCGCACCTGCCGCGACGCGCTGCAGCCTTATGGCGCGGACCTGTACCCGAGTTTCAAGCGCTGGTGCGACGAGTATTTCTTCCTCAAGCACCGCAACGAGCCGCGCGGCATTGGCGGGATTTTCTTCGACGATTTTTCGGCACCGGGCTTCGATCAATCGTTCGCGATGCTCAGGAGCGTGGGCGACGCGTTCCTCAAGGCCTACCTGCCGATCATCGAAAAGCGCCGCAACATTCCGTACGGTCAGGCCGAGCGCGATTTCCAGGCTTACCGGCGCGGACGCTACGTCGAGTTCAATCTGGTCTTCGACCGTGGCACACTGTTCGGGCTGCAAAGCGGCGGACGCACCGAGTCAATCCTGATGTCCATGCCGCCTGTGGTGAACTGGCGCTACAACTGGCAGCCCGAACCGGGCACGCCGGAAGCGCGTCTTTATAGCGATTTTCTCGTGCCGCGCGAGTGGGTGTGACGGGCTGCGCCCGCACCTCGCTCCAGTCGTCACGACAAAGGATCTTCACCTGAAGCCGAACGCTCATCCTGTTGCCCTGCCTCGCCGGATCGGACTGCTCGGCGGCACCTTCGATCCGATCCACGACGGCCACCTCGCGCTCGCGCGGCGTTTCGCGCACGTGCTGCAACTGACCGAGCTCGTACTGTTGCCGGCCGGCCAGCCCTGGCAGAAATCGGATGTGTCGCCGGCCGTGCACCGGCTCGCCATGACACGCGCGGCGGCGAGCGAACTGGTGCTGCCGGGCACGACCGTGCGTGTCGCGACCGACGAGATCGAGCACGAAGGCCCGACTTACACGATCGACACGCTGCAACGCTGGCGTGAACGCGAAGGTGAGGACGCATCCATTGCGCTCCTGATCGGCGCGGATCAACTGGTACACCTCGACACCTGGCGCGACTGGCGGCGCCTGTTCGAGTTTGCCCATATCTGCGCGGCCACCCGGCCCGGCTTCGACCTCACGTCGATTCCGCCGGCGGTCGTTCAAGAAATCGACGCGCGCCGTGCCCGCGCCGACGTTCTGCAAGCCACGCCCTGCGGCCACTTGCTGATCGATACGACGCTTGCGTTCAACGTTTCGGCCACCGACATTCGCGCGCATCTGCGCGAGCAGGTGAACCGGCGGCTCGCCCTCGCGGGCGGCGAACAGCAAGACCAGGCGGCGAGCCATGTCCCCACTGCGGTGTGGGACTATATTCTTCAACATCATCTGTACCACCGGTAACCTCATGGATATTCGCAAACTGCAACGCGTGATCGTCGACGCTCTCGAAGACGTCAAAGCGCAAGACATCAAGGTATTCAACACCAGCCACCTGACCGCGCTGTTCGATCGCGTGATCGTCGCGAGCGGCACCTCGAACCGGCAAACCAAGGCGCTCGCTTCGAGCGTGCGTGAAAGCGTCAAGGAAAACGGCGGCGAGATCATCAGTACCGAAGGCGAGGACATCGGCGAATGGGTGCTGGTGGATTGCGGCGACGCGATCGTGCACATCCTGCAGCCGGCCCTGCGCCAGTACTACAACCTCGAAGAAATCTGGGGCGACAAGCCGGTGCGCATCAAGCTGTCCACGCCGGACCCGTTCGGCGGAGCGCGTTCGAGCGAGCCCGACGAAGACGAGGACGAAGAAGCGGCGCCGGCCGTGAAGAAACCCGCGCGCAAGGCGCCCGCCCGCCGCAAGTGAGCGGGCTTTGACCGGCTTACCGTCATAGTCTGCGATTTCTTCCGCAATGAAACTGCATATCCTCGCCGTCGGCCACAAAATGCCGGACTGGATCGCCACCGGCTTCGACGAATACGCGAAACGCATGCCGCCCGAGCTGCGCATCGAGCTGCGCGAAATCAAACCCGAGCAGCGTTCGTCGGGACGGCCGGCTGAAAGCGTGATGGCCGCCGAGCGTGTCAAGATCGAAGCCGCGTTGCCGAAGAACGCTCGCATTGTCGCGCTCGACGAACGCGGTAAGGACTGGACCACCATGCAGCTTGCCGGCGCCCTGCCTGGCTGGCAGCAGGATGGCCGCGACGTGGCGTTTCTGATCGGCGGCGCCGACGGGCTCGACCCCGATCTGAAAGCGCGCGCCGATATGTTGCTGCGTGTATCGAGCCTGACGTTGCCGCATGCGATGGTCCGCGTGCTGCTTGCCGAACAGCTTTACCGCGCGTGGACCATCACGCAAAATCACCCCTATCATCGCGTGTGAGCGAACGAGGCGGCGCGTCGACCACGCGGCTGGGTCGCGGGTTGTCGGTTGCGCCTTATAGTCGCGCTCTGTAACCGCACCTTTGTTGTCGTGCTTTCTGGGTCGCGTTTTCTGGCGCAGAGCAATGTGCATGTTGGCGTGCACAATGGCACGCGCGTAGCACGCGTTGTCCCGCTCGCATCGAAGGCTTCCCCAACGCACTGATCGACGCTCGAGCGTCACGCCCGTCGCACCCGTTGCACATCCCTACAATCCGCTTGATCGAGACCTGTTCATGTCCACGTCCGCCGCATCGCTGCATTCGTTCGTCTACCTTGCTTCGCAGAGTCCACGCCGCCAGGAACTGCTGCAACAGCTCGGCGTGCGTTTCGAACTGCTGCTGCCGCGCCCTGATGAAGACGCCGAAGCGCTTGAGGCCGAACTGCCCGGCGAGCGCGCGCACGACTACGTGCAGCGGGTGTGCGTCGCCAAGGCGCATGCTGCACGTGCGCGCCTCGTGGGCGGCGGCCATGCCGCGCGGCCGATCCTGGTTGCGGACACAACCGTCACGATCGAAGACGCGATACTCGGCAAGCCCGTCGATGCCGACGACGCCTTCGCGATGCTCACGCGCCTCGCCGGCCGCGATCACGAAGTGCTGACCGCCGTGGCCGTGGTCGACGCCGAAGGTGCGTTGCTGCCCGCCGCGCTATCCGTGTCGAAGGTGCGTTTTGCTGCGCTGCACTCAGAGGCGATCCGCCGCTATGTGGCGAGCGGCGAGCCGCTCGGCAAGGCGGGCGCATATGGTGTGCAGGGGCGTGCCGCGGAGTTTATCGAGCATATCGACGGGTCCTATTCAGGTATCATGGGTTTGCCGCTTTTTGAATCCGCTGCCCTCCTGCGTGCAGCGCGCATCGACTTCTAAAATAACACCATGAATGAAGAAATCCTGATCAATGTCACGCCGCAGGAAACGCGCGTCGCGCTGGTCCAGCAAGGCGCCGTCCAGGAACTTCACGTCGAACGAACGCTGTCGCGCGGACGCGTCGGCAACGTCTATCTCGGCAAGGTCGTACGCGTGCTGCCGGGCATGCAATCCGCCTTCATCGACATCGGTCTCGAACGCGCGGCGTTCCTTCATGTCGCCGACATCTGGCATCCGCGCATTGCCGGCGAACCGCAGCATCAGGCGCCGCATCAGCCGATCGAAAAAATCGTCTTCGAGGGCCAGACGCTGATGGTGCAGGTCGTGAAGGATCCGATCGGCACCAAGGGCGCGCGGCTATCCACGCAGGTGAGCATTGCCGGGCGCACGCTCGTGTATCTGCCGCAGGAGCCGCATATCGGCATCTCGCAGAAGATCGAGAGCGAAGCCGAGCGCGAGGCCGTGCGAGCGCGTCTGACCGCCGTGCTGCCCGCCGACGAGAAAGGCGGCTACATCGTGCGCACCATCGCCGAAGATGCGACGAGTGAGGAACTGGCCGGCGACGTCGCGTATCTGCGCAAGACGTGGGCCACCATTCTGTCGCAAGGCCAGCGCATGCCGCCCACGAGCCTGCTATATCAGGACTTGAATCTCGCGCAACGCGTGCTGCGCGATTTCGTCAACGACGAGACATCGCGCATTCAGGTCGATTCTCGCGAGACGTATCAGATGCTGGCCGATTTCGCGGCCGAGTTCACACCGGCGGTGTCGTCGAAGCTGCACCACTACACCGGCGAGCGGCCGCTCTTTGATCTGTACAACATCGAGTCGGAAATCCAGCGCGCGTTGTCGCGCCGGGTGGATCTGAAGTCCGGCGGCTATCTCGTGATCGACCAGACCGAAGCGATGACGACCATCGACGTGAACACCGGCGGCTACGTCGGCGCTCGCAACTTCGACGATACGATCTTCAAGACCAACCTCGAAGCCGCGCACACCATTGCACGGCAATTGCGTCTGCGCAATCTGGGCGGCGTGATCATTATCGACTTCATCGATATGGAAAACGTCGAGCATCGCGATCAGGTGCTGGGCGAATTGAAAAAGGCGCTCTCGCGCGATCGCACGCGCGTGACCGTGAATGGTTTTTCGCAGCTCGGCCTGGTTGAGATGACGCGCAAGCGCACGCGTGAATCGCTTGCTCATGTGCTGTGCGAGCCTTGTCCGGTTTGCCAGGGCAAGGGGCAGGTCAAGACGCCGCGCACGGTGTGTTACGACGTGCTGCGCGAGATTCTGCGCGAGTCACGGCAGTTCAATCCGCGCGAGTTTCGCGTGGTGGCGTCGCAGCAGGTGATCGATCTGTTTCTCGAAGAAGAGTCGCAGCATCTGGCAATGTTGATCGATTTTATCGGTAAGCCGGTGTCGTTGCAGGTGGAGTCGAATTTGAGTCAGGAGCAGTACGATATTGTTTTGATGTAGGCAAAAATAACTGTTTTATAGCGTGACTGGCGCTGCGGCGGAGTTAAGTTCCGCCCACTAAGTCGTCACAGCTGGTGCGACTTAAGGGTTCTAGCCCTTTGTGTCAGCGTTCATGAACGCGTCTATTTCCCGCCATGCTCTTTGCGTTACATAAAAATATCAGCCTTACCATTTTCTGCTCGCCCGGCTATCTCGTTGACCCGTTGCGTGCATCGCTGATATCCAAGGTCATCCTCAATCGCAAGGTGCGCCGACTGCTATATCGTTCACGAGAGTATGATCCGTCCAGCGACCTGCGAACGCGTATAAAGCCGGCCGCCGCCTCGTATGCCCCAGATCAAGCCCGGGGATAGCCTTCATCGTGTCATAAACTATCACGCGCCTCCGCTAGTGAATAGCCGTAAGCGTATTCCGAAGCCGAAGATTGATTTCTCAAGGCTGAACACGACATGCCGATTAAACCAATGGTGTCATCCACTATAGCCTGGGCAAATGCAAGGCGCCGCCAGCGGCTTCGCAACTCGGTCTCAACTTGTTGACGCGGCTGAACTCGCGAAAGCCCAATGGCAACGGAAATCGAACCGAGAACGCCTATAACCGGCACCCAAGCGGCCCAATCCCCACTTGTTTGCGGGTGGTCCAGTAAAGCGTGAACAGGATTGCAGCCAACGAGACTTTCAGCCAGCGTTTTATTATGAATTTGCGCATGATGTACTTTTTTTTTTGCAATCGCAGCGTGGCGATGAAAAGCTGATGTAGCGCACGCGACGGCGCCATAGGCATACATCGGAAAGAGCACTTTCCTCTTTGTTGCGGCCTATTGCTGCGCCATCAACCAAGTATCCACGCGCGCAAAAAGGGCCGTCATGATCTCGCCAATTTGCGCGTCGCGTTCCTTCAATATCTCGGCATAAGCGATGAGTATCTGCATGTGCTGCGACAGTCGAGCTACGCGGTCTGTGCCGTGATAGAGCAGGTCAAGTTGCTCTCGATCTGTAACGAGCTTGTTATTCAATTGGAATGAATATATTAAGCCCTTCGCATGGGCATAAAAAGCAACGATTAGGCGCCTTAGTTCACTTAAGCGTCCGGGGCTCCATGCATACGGTGCGCGGCGCGCAGATGTACCAACATACCCGGTTTGGCGATCATCCGAACACGGGGAAGGGGTCGACCCGGCCGACTCACTGACATTCGCGGATACAGCGGTCGGTGTTGTTTCCAGAGTAGTGACGCCGTATCACCGTCGCCAGCGCTCCCGGCCCGACAATGCCATACATCCTTTGAAGGCCGCCTCGCGCGGCCTTTTTTCTGTGAGCGTCCCGGACCGCGTAACGCTATTGCTCAATGTGATGCGCCGTGCGAAGAACTGCCCGAAAAGGCTTGGGCTCCCGTGGCTCGGATACGGAATCGGCAAGCTATACAGCCGGCCGTTAGCCAAACCGGCTCTGCCAACCGCCCGATCCTTCAACACCCCACCCCCGACCGAACCCCCAAT